>JAJUJY010000032.1 GCA_029265085.1 Chloroflexota bacterium | reverse complement strand
GTCGTGCCAGTGTGATCTTCCCCCAGATGTTGGGGCACACCATCGCCGTGCATGATGGTAAACGGCATGTGCCGATTTACATCACCGAGAACATGGTTGGACACCGTTTGGGTGAATTTGCACCCACGCGTCACTTCCGTGGCCATGTTGCTGAAAAATCAACCAAGAGGTAAACCATGGCTTCCGATATTCGTGCACAATTAAGCAATTGCCCGATTTCGGCCCAAAAGGTTCGCCTGGTGATTGACCTGGTTCGCGGCAAAAAAGCAACAGAAGCGCTGGATATTCTCCAGTTTACCCAGAAAAGCGCTGCTGCTCCCGTTCGCAAACTGCTGGTTTCGGCAGTGGCAAATGCTGAAGAAAACTTCGGCATCAATCGGGATGACCTGTTCGTGTACAAGATTACAGCCGATGAAGCACCCACCCGCAAGTGGCGCCGCTTCGGGGCACGCGGCCGCTTCAAGCCTTTGCTGCGCCGCAGCTCGCATGTGTCTGTAATCCTGCGGGAGCAGGAGTAAGTAGTCTGGCCGATCTGAGGATATCCTCAGACTGGCAAGAAAAAGTCACCAGGAGAGATTATGGGTCGAAAAGTTCATCCAATAGGGTTTCGTCTGGGTGTCCACCAACCATGGGAAGGTCGCTGGTACGCTGAAGGTACCGAGTATGCCGACCAACTGCACATGGATTTCGAAATTCGCAAACTGATCTTCAAATTAGCTGAAAAAGCTGGTGTTGCGAAAGTAGAGATCGAGCGCTTCCCTGGTAAGGTGAAAGTCATCGTCCATACCGCTAAACCCGGTATCTTAATCGGCCGCAAAGGCGAGGCGGTTAAGAAGATCCGTCAGGATCTGGAAGCATTGACGAAGAAAAAGATTGATCTCGAGATCAAAGAGATTAAAGCTCCGGATTGCGATGCATTCTTGGTTGCGCAAAACATTGCGGGCCAGATTACTCGCCGTGTAGCCTACCGCCGCGCAATGAAACGCGCTTTGCAGCAGGCTATTCGCCAGGGAGCACAAGGGATTAAGATCGAAGTCGCTGGCCGCCTGAGCGGTGCTGAAATGGCTCGTAGCGTCTGGCTTCGCGAAGGTCGCGTTCCCCTACAGACTCTGCGCGCGAACATTGATTTTGCGCGGACCGAAGCCCTGACCACCTACGGTCAAATCGGCATCAAGGTCTGGGTCTATAAAGGTGAAGTATTGCCCGGAGTGGAAGAGAAAGCTGAGTCCACCGAAGGTGTTTACGTCAGTGAATAAACCTTGCGCTGGGTTATTAACCCAGGCGATACGAGAGAGGTAGCTACTATGTTGATGCCAAAACGTGTAAAGTGGCGTAAGCAACAACGTGGCCATATGAGGGGTAAAGCCCTGCGCGGGGCAGAAATGACCTATGGTGAATTTGGTCTGCAGGCTTTAGAGCCCGGTTGGGTAACCGCCCGCCAGATCGAAGCCGCCCGCCGCGCCATTGTCCGCGCTATGCGCCGCCGTGGAAAGGTTTGGATCCGGATTTTCCCTGACCATCCTTATACACAGAAACCGCCAGAGACCCGTATGGGTAAAGGTAAAGGAAATGTGGAATACTGGGTGGCAGTAGTGAAACCCGGCCGCATTATGTTCGAGCTTGGTGGTTTGCCTGCCGATATAGCCGTTGATGCTTTGCACCAGGCTTCCTACAAGTTCTCGATCAAGACGAAAGTGGTTGCTCGTCATGAATCGACAACAGGAGAAACGGCATGAAAACGGAACAAATTCGGCTGATGCCCACTGAAGAATTGAAAGCAAAGCTGGCGGATGCCCGTCAGGAACTGATGAACCTGCGTTTCCAGGTCGTTACCGGCCAGTTAACGGATACCAGCCGGTTGAAAATCACCCGCCGCTTGATTGCACGGTATATGACGATCTTGAGCCAGCGCGAAAACGCTGCTGCGCGGGAAGGTGAAAAATGAATAGTCGGCGCCGCTTAACTGGTGTTGTAACCAGTAACAAAATGATGAAAACGGTGGTTGTGGAGATCACTCGTACTTATCAGCACCCGCTGTATAAGAAAGTGGTCCACGCCTCCAAGCGTGTAAAAGCCCATGATGAAATGGGCTGTGAAATTGGCGACGAAGTGATGATTGTTGAAACTCAACCGATCTCCAAAGAGAAATGCTGGGTTGTCACATCGATCCTCAAACGCCAGGGAAAGCCTTTTGCAGCTGAGTCTGCTGGTGAAGGAGCTTAATCATGATCCAGCAAGAGTCTCGAATTAAAGTTGCGGATAATACTGGAGCGCGTGAGCTGTTGGTTATACACGTGATGGGTGGGTCAACCCGCCGTTACGGCTATGTTGGCGATGTAGTCGTCGCATCAGTAAAATCAGCTGCTCCGCAAGGTTCAGTGAAGAAGAGCGATGTGGTCAAAGCAGTGATCGTGCGCTGTGCAAAAGAATGGCGCCGTGAAGATGGGTCAACCATCCGCTTTGATGACAATGCGGCTGTGATTCTGGACAACGATGGCCAGAACCCCAAAGGTACCCGTATCTTTGGCCCGGTTGCTCGCGAGCTTCGTGAAAAAGGCTTTATGAAGATCGTTTCTCTGGCCCCGGAAGTAATCTAAGGGCTTGAGGTGGAGCGAAAACATGGATGTGAAAATTCATAAAGGTGATACGGTTGAGGTGATCAGCGGCCGCGATGACGATAAAGGCAAGCGCGGCGAGGTCATCAAGGTCCTGCCGAAAGAGAACACGGTAGTGGTTCAGGGCGTAAATGTTCGCACCAAGCACCAACGCCAGGTTCAGGCTCAGGGCCGCACAATTTCCCCCGGTAAGGTTCGCTTTGAAGCGCCGGTTCACATCTCCAATGTGATGCTGGTTTGCCCAAAATGCGGAAAAACCGCCCGGGTTGGTGTCTCCCGTGGGGAAGATGGCAAGGCACAACGGGTTTGCAAAAAGTGCGATGCTGTCATCGACGATTAGTCCACTGCGGAGCATAACTATGAACTATTTACGTGATAAATATCAAAACGAAGTGGTCGCTGCACTGCAGAAGGAATTAAATCTTTCCAACGTAATGGAAGTGCCGCGGGTCACAAAAGTTGTCGTGAATATTGGTATGGGCGAAGCCCTGGATAATCCAAAAGCTTTGGATGCTGCGGTTTCCGACCTGACCAAGATCACTGGGCAAAAGCCGGTGATTACCAAAGCCCGCAAAAGCATTGCGGCATTCAAACTGCGCGAAGGTCGTGCAATTGGTACCATGGTCACGCTGCGTGGCGACCGCATGTGGTCTTTCTTAGACCGCTTGATGAACATTGTTCTGCCACGCGTACGCGATTTCCGCGGTATTTCCGCCGAGGCCTTCGATGGTCGCGGTAACTATACCCTGGGCCTGCGAGAGCAAATCATCTTCCCCGAAATCGAATACGATAAGGTGGATAAGGTCCGTGGTATGGAAATCACGGTCGTGACGACTGCCAAGTCCGATGATCAGGCCCGGAAGCTCTTAGAGCTTCTTGGAATGCCATTCAGGAAGGGTTAGTATGGCTAAGAAATGCATGGCTTATCGTGAACAACGACGCAAGTACGAGGTCCAGGTTCGGAATCGCTGCCGACTTTGCGGCCGTCCGCGTGGATACATGCGCCGATTCGGGTTGTGCCGTATCTGCTTCCGTGAGCTTGCCCTCCAAGGCAAGATCCCCGGCGTAACCAAGTCATCCTGGTAGACCAGGCCGGAGGTAGCAATGAGTGTGAATGATCCTATTGCTGATATGTTGACACGCATCCGCAACGGCTTGCTGAATGGCCAGCCAATGGTAGCGATGCCAAGTTCGAATATCAAGGCAGAGATTGCCCGGATTCTCAAAGAAGAAGGGTACATCGAGAGTTATGAGGTTGTTAATGGCGACCAACCATTTGAGCGCGTACTGCGTGTTCGGCTCAAATACGTCGGTGAACGCCGCCAGCGCCGCTCGGTGATTACCGGGATTACCCGTGTAAGCCGCCCCGGCCGCCGGATTTATACCCGCAAACAGGATATCCCCTGGGTACTTTCTGGCCTGGGTACTGCGATCCTGTCCACTCCTAAGGGCGTTATGACCGGACAACGCGCTCGCCAGCTCAATGTCGGCGGCGAGATCCTTGTCAAGGTTTGGTAGCCCAGGGAATGCGAAGGAGGTAAACTGTGTCACGTATTGGTCGTTTACCAGTGGTTGTCCCAGCCGGTGTAAAAGTCAGCATTGACGGTACTCTGGTGCAGATTGCTGGCCCGAAAGGCGATTTGAAGCGCGAATTTTCTAACACCCTGAATATTGCGGTGGAAGAAAATAACATTGTAGTAACCCGCTCTTCTGATGCGCCTACCGTCCGTGCTCTGCATGGGATGACTCGTGCATTGATCCAAAATATGGTTACCGGCGTCAGCGCTGGTTTCACCAAGGTTTTGGAAATTGATGGTGTTGGTTATCGTCCCGAAATGGACGGATCAAACCTGAAATTATTTGTCGGTTACTCTCACCCCGTTATTGTGGAACCTCCCAAGGGCATCACCTTTGAAGTGGACACAAAAGCGCGCCAGGTGAAGGTGATGGGTTTTGACCGCGAAGTTGTCGGTCAGTGCGCTGCGGACATTCGCATGATCCGCCCGCCGGAGCCCTATCATGGTAAGGGTATCCACTATCTCGGTGAAAAGATCCGCCGCAAGGCTGGTAAAGCCGGTAAGGGTAAGAAATAGGTAGTACTTATGGCAAAGTTAACGCGATCTGAAGCAAGAGAACGACGGCACAAGCGCGTGCGTAAATACATCGCCGGTACTCCGGACCGCCCGCGGCTGTGTGTCTATCGCAGCCTGGCCGAAATCTACGCTCAGGTGATTGATGATGAAGCTGGCCACACGTTGGCCGCCGCTTCTTCGGTTGATCACGAACTGCGCGAAAAGATGAACGGCCTGACCAAGAATGAACAGGCTCGCCTGGTCGGTCAGATGGTTGCACAGCGTGCCAAAGACAAGGGCATCACTAAGGTCGTCTTCGACCGCGGTGGTTTTCGATACATTGGCCGGGTGAAAAACCTGGCGGATGCAGCCCGCGAAGCTGGCCTGGATTTCTAGGTTAGCAAAAAGCAAAAGTTGAGGCCTGACTATGGAAATGACCGAATTTCAAGGTTTAGAGTCACAATACGATGAGCGCGTAATTGAAATTGCGCGTGTGGCAAAGGTTGTGAAAGGTGGCCGCCGCTTCCAGTTCCGTGTGACGGTAGTGGCTGGCGACAACCACGGGAATGTTGGCCTGGGTATTGGTAAGGCGAACGCAGTTCCCGATGCCATGCGCAAAGCCACTGAACGTGCTCACAAAAACATGCAGAATGTCCCCGTTTTAGGGACGACAATCCCGCATGAGGTTACTGGTAAAGTCGCTGGTGCAGTTGTTTTACTGAAGCCCGCGTCTGCTGGTACTGGTGTTATCGCGGCTGGTGGTGTGCGCGCTGTGTTGGAAGCAGCCGGTGTGCGCGACATCCTGACCAAATCGATGGGCAGCGCCAACGTGTTAAACGTTGTGAAAGCTACTTTCGCGGCATTGAATGATCTCAAGGCTCCGGAAAAGGTTGCCGCCGACCGCGGTAAATCTGTGAATGAAGTTATGCCCTTCTGGGAGCGGAGGAAGAATGCCTGAGAATACCCAGACCCCCAAGATGCTGCGCATCACCCTGGTGAAGAGTGCGATTGGTTACTCGGTTCGCCATAAGGCAACCGTGCGCGCACTTGGTCTGCGCCGCATGAACCAGACCGTGGTGCATGAAGATACCCCCACCCTGCGGGGTATGTTGAATAAAGTGAATCATTTGGTAAAAGTGGAAGAGCAGGAATAGCAATGAAACTGAATGATCTGATGCCAAATGAGGGCGCCAAAAAGAATCGCAAGCGTGTAGGCCGTGGCCTGGGCGCCGGTCAGGGTAAAACCGCCGGTCGTGGTACCAAGGGTCAGGGCTCACGCTCTGGCGAGGGCGGTCACCTGTACCGCCAAGGTGGTAATCTGCCCTTCTACCGCCGCTTACCGTTTATCCGTGGTGAAGGCTTCACCCCACCCAACCAGGTCGAATTCAATGAGCTCAATCTGGAAGATCTGGTGGAAAAGTTCGCTGCCAACAGCGAAGTGACGCCTGAAAACCTGGCGGAAATGAATATGCTTCACAAGCCAACCAACCCTGTGGTCATTTTGGGCCGCGGTGAAATCAACGTTCCGTTGACTGTCCGTGTCCATCGTGTCAGCAAGGGTGCCAAAGCCAAGATTGAGGCTGCGGGTGGCAAAGTGGAAATCATCGCTTAATCAGCTTCTATAAGGAGATCCACGCATGAAGCGGTCAGCATGGCGTTACCTCTGGAAGTCCGAAGATATTCGGAAAAAATTGTTGATTACCTTGTTGCTGCTGGTAATTTACCGGTTAGCTGCCAATGTTCCTGTTCCAGGCATTGATCGCGAGGTGATCAGACAAGTAGTGCAGGCTCCTGGAGCTGCGGGAACCCTGTTTGGTCTGCTGGACTTGCTTTCGGGCGGCACCATCTCAAACTTCTCCATCCTGGCGATGGGTGTATATCCTTACATCACCGCGCAAATTATCCTCCAGCTTTTAGTGCCGATTATTCCGGCGCTTGAACGAAAGCTGAAGGATAACCCGCGCGAGGGCCAGAAATGGATGGAAAAATGGACGATCATCGCTACCGTTCCTATGGCGCTGCTTTCTGCGATCGGGCAAATCAATATCTTTAACTCCATGGCCGGCGGGAGCAACGTTCTGACGTATGCCTACGGTTTCACTGGTGCAAGCTTAATCCCCACCGTTACTACGCTCATCAGCATGATGGCGGGCACGATGTTCGGTATCTGGCTTGGTCAGTTGATTTCTGAATACGGCATTCCCAATCAGGGTCTTTCCTTGATCATCTTTGCTGGTATCGTTTCTCGAATTCCGGCGAACCTGATCAGCCTGTGGAGTGATCAACAGAATGGCTGGTGGCTCACTTTGCTGATCCTGGCCATCCTGGTTTTGACGATCTTTGCGATCGTTTATGTACAGCAAGGTCGCCGTAATGTTCCGGTGCTTTTCCCCGGCCGTCGCGTTGGCAATCGCATGTCGATGCCCGTGCGCAGCAATCTGCCGTTGATGGTCAATATGGCTGGTATGATCCCCTTGATCTTTGCTCAGTCCATTTTGATCTTCCCGGCAATCGTGGCCAGTTATTTTATGAATTCTGCCACAGCCTGGGTGAAAACATTCTCAACGGGCGTGTATAACACGTTCAATGGGAACAGCCCCTGGTATTCCATCCTGTACTTCTTCATGGTGGTTGGTTTTACGTTCTTCTATACAGACGTATTGTTTGCACAGCAGAACTACGGCGAAAACCTGAAGAAACAGGGTGCCCAGATCCCAGGCGTTTTACGTGGAGCACCGACCCAGAAATACCTGACCAAGGTACAGCGCCGCATTACCCTGCCTGGCGCGCTCTTCCTGGGCTTTGTGGCTGTCATGCCGTACATTACCAACATTTTCTTGCCTGCAACGGCACGAAGTGCTGGTTTGTTCCTGATCTCCGCCGCCGGTTTGCTGATTGTGGTCGGTGTGGTGCGTGATACATTCACCATCATTGAAACCGAACTCAAACTGCACGGTTACGATGATCATCTAATCAAAGGATAAGTCTCATGGCACGGTACATTGTCCTCTTAGGCCCTCCTGGTGCTGGCAAAGGTACGCAAGCACAGGTTGTCTCAAAAGAACTTGGGTTAGCTCATATTTCTTCCGGTTTTATCTTCCGTGAGAATTTGAAAGCCCACACGGAACTGGGGAAGCTCGCCCAAGGTTTTATGAACCGCGGTGAGTTGGTTCCGGACGATGTTACCATTGCAATGATCCGTGAACGCTTAAGCCGGCCGGATTGTGCGGAGGGCGCCCTCTTGGATGGCTTCCCTCGCACTCCGGCACAGGCCGAGGCATTAACGGTCATGTTAGCAGAACTGGATGGTAAGGTGGTTTGTGTGCCTTATATCTCAGTTCCGGCCGAAGAGCTTATCGAGCGTTTAAGCGGCCGCTGGACCTGCAAGGCCCAGGGGCACGTTTATCACGCCAAATTTAACCCGCCAGCAGTTTCCGGCGTCTGCGATGTGGACGGATCGGAACTGTACCAGCGGGAAGACGACCAACCTGCCACGGTTGAACGCCGCATCCGGGTATACCTGGAGCAGACGGCTCCATTAATCGAGTACTACAGCCAGCGCAATTTGTTGGCAGAGATTGATGGCCGCCAGTCTATCGAAACGGTGACCGTGCAGATGTTGGCCGCGATCGGAAAGCAGGATTAAACAATGATGTCTTGGGAACGTCAGATCACCATTAAGTCAGCCCAAGAGCTGGAAGTCATGCGGTTTGCGGGGAGGATCAATGCTGAAGCCCTGCAAGCAGCCGCTGATATTGCTGCTCCTGGTGTGACCACGGCTGATCTGAATGCAGCTGCTGAGGCCGTCTTAAAAAAGTACGGCGTCTATTCACCGTTCAAGAATTATCCCGGCCCCTATCCATATCCCGCCAGTACCACAGTTTCTATCAATGAAGAACTGGTGCACGGCATTCCCGGTAACCGCAAGTTGCGCGAAGGGGATATCGTATCCATTGATTGCGGAACAGTCTATGAAGGTTTTGTGGCTGATTCTGCAATTACTGTGCCGGTCGGTGAAGTCAGCGAAGAAGTGCGCCGTTTATTAGATGTAACGGAAAAAGCCCTGTATATCGGCATCGAAAAGATCAAAGCCGGAAATCGCGTAGGAGATATCTCCGCCGCGGTACAGCAATTTGTTGAAGGCGAGGGGTTTCAAGTCACTCGCGAATACACCGGACACGGTGTAGGGCGGCAGATGCATGAAGGTCCGCAAGTGCCTAATTACGGCACTCCAGGACGCGGCATGCTGCTCCGCTCCGGAATGACAATTGCCCTGGAGCCGATGGTTTTGATTGGGTCCCCGTTGACCCGCGTCATGCCGGATCAATGGACCGTGGCTTCTCGGAACGGCAAACCCTGTGCTCATTTTGAGCATTCGGTGGCAGCCACCGACGACGGTCCGAAAATCCTGACTTTACTTGAGAACGGAAAGGGTCCTGGACGAATCGCGAAATAGCGATTATAATCAGGACTTTGGCTGCAAATTCGGAATTATCATGAGGAGTATCCGATCATGAAAGTGTCACCATCCATTCGCAAGCGCTGCGCGAAGTGCAAAGTCGTTCGGCGCCACGGAAAATTGTTAATAATTTGCGAAAACCCAAAGCATAAGCAGCGACAGGGGTAAAAAGAGTATGGCGAGAATTGAAGGTGTTGATCTTCCGCGCAATAAGCGGATCGAAGTTGCTCTGACGTACATTTTCGGGATTGGCCCGACCCGTGCTCGCACCATTTTGGCTGCGACCAAGGTGAACCCAGATACGCGGGTTAAAGACCTCAACGAAACTGATGTCAATGCACTGCGTGAATTTATCTCCCAAAGCTATAAAGTAGAGGGTGATTTACGCCGCGAAGTTCAGATGAACATTAAGCGGCTTATTGAAATCGGTTGTTACCGTGGTCTGCGCCACCGCCGCAATTTGCCACTGCGCGGACAGCGGACCCGTACCAATTCGCGCACCCGCAAAGGCCCGAAGAAGACCGTGGCCGGTCGTGGTCGCCGCCGTGGAGCTGCAAAGAAATAATCTGCAACGAGTCCAGTTGGAATCGGGGTCCTTCCCTCCCCGCGGCTGTCTGGCTGGACTTGAAGCAGTGCTTTTCGATGCGCTACTAGGAAACAGTAAAGTTTTAGCGAGGAAATATGGCTCAAAATGTTCGATCAGCGCGCCGTGCGACAACGACTCGCAAAGTAAAGCGAACGCTGTCATCAGCGCAGGTGCATATTTATGCCTCTTTTAATAATACGATTGTGACAGTGACGGACCAGCAGGGTAACACCGTTTGCTGGGCCAGCGCTGGCTCCGCGGGCTTCAAGGGCTCTCGCAAGAGCACCCCGTTTGCTGCCCGTCTGGCTGCCGAGCAGGCGTTAAAGGTCGCTCAGACCATGGGCGTCCAGGAAGTGGATATGATCGTCAAAGGCCCTGGCCCTGGTCGAGAATCCGCAATCCGTGCTGTACAGGGTATGGGCATTAAAGTGCGCTCCATTTCCGATATCACTCCGGTGCCGCATAACGGTTGCCGGCCTCCGAAGAAACGCCGCGTCTAGGATAGAGAGGGAAGATATGGCGAAATATATTGGTCCGGCATGCAGACTTTGCCGGCGTGAAGGTTCTAAATTGTTTTTGAAGGGCACCCGCTGCTTCAGCGCCAAATGCGCATTTGAACGGCGCGGTTACGCCCCCGGTGAGCATGGGAAGAGCGGCGGCCGCGGTGGTAGCGACCGGATGTCTGACTATTCTCGCCAGTTACGTGCCAAACAGCAGGCTCGCCGTGTATATGGTGTGTTGGAACGCCAGTTCCGCCGCTACTTCGGTATCGCACGCCGTACCACTGGCTTAACAGGTCTCGTCCTGTTGCAGACGCTTGAACTGCGCCTGGACAATGTCGTGTACCGCATGGGTCTTGCCGAAAATCGTGCCCAGGCTCGCCAATTGGTGAACCACGGACACTTTACGGTCAACGGCCGCCGCGCGGACATTGCCTCAATGTTGCTCAAGCCGGGCGACGTTATTGCTGTGCGGGAAACCTCTCGCCACAGTTCGTTCTTCAAAGAACTGCCCGAGATTGCTGAAAAGCGTCTTTGCGGTGTTTGGTTAGATCGTGACCTGCGCAACCTGAGCGGGCGTGTAATTCGCCTGCCCGAACGTGCAGAAATCGATGGTAGTCTGAACGAACAGTTGATTGTCGAGTACTACTCGCGCTAATGCCGAGTCCGGTGTTTGATCCTTCGTACATCGGAAAGGGGTGAAACTTGTGTGCCTTAAGTAACATGGTAAAGCCGAAAGTTGAGCGGGAAGCCGAAGCTCGAAACTACGGTAAATTTGTAATTAGCCCCCTGGAACGGGGATACGGCGTCACCCTGGGCAATGCACTGCGGCGGGTTCTGCTCTCTTCTTTAGAAGGGGCTGCGGTAACCTCAATCCGGATATCGGACGTGTTGCATGAGTTCAGCGACATTCCAGGGGTCCGCGAAGATGTCATCCAGGTGATGCTGCAAATCAAACAGCTGCGCCTGCTTCTGCACGATGTGGATACTTCTCATTTGCATCTTGACGTGCGGGGTGAAGGCGTTGTCACCGCGGCTGATATTCAGGTGCCTGCCGAAGTTGAGATTGTCAACCCTGACCTGTACCTGTTCACCGTTGACGATAACCGGACCCGGTTGGAGATCGACATGGTGGTCGAGCGTGGTCGGGGGTACTCTCCCTCAACAGACCGGAGCGGCCGTCTGCCGATTGGTGAGCTGCCAGTGGATGCAATCTACAGCCCTGTCCAACGGGTGAACTTTAATGTGGGTTCTGCTCGTGTTGGTCAAAACACCAGCTATGAGAAATTAACCCTGGAAATTTGGACGGATGGAACCGTTGCCCCCGAAAAGGCTTTAGGAACCGCCTCCAAACTAATGATTGATCACCTGCGGTTCATCTCCGGTATCAGCGAAGAAACCTTGCTGCTCACCGCCGAGAAAGAAATCACCGGCAGCCGCCTGACCAGTGAAGCAGCGGAAACCCCAATTGAGAACCTGGATCTTTCTGTGCGGGTGTTCAACTCGCTCAAACGAACCGGGATCACCACTGTGGGTGATGTGCTGGAATTACTGGAAAAAGGTGATGAGGCTGTGATGTCAATCCGAAACTTCGGTGAGAAAAGTCTCGACGAATTACGCCAGAAAATGCAGGAGAAGGGTTTCCTGCAAGACCAAAAAGAGTCGGAGTAAGATAAATTATGCGCCATCAGGTTGCTGGATACAAACTCGGTCGATCAAAAGGCCAGCGTGATGCACTGCGGAAGACAATGATCAAGCAGTTTTTCACGCACGAGCGGATGCAGACCACCCACGCCAAGGCGTTAGCAATTCGCGGCGAAGCTGAACGAATGATTACCATTGCTCGCAACAGCAGCAAGGGTGGAGAAATCGACAAAGTGAATGCTCGCCGTTTGATTGCTGCCCGCCTGGGTGACCCGGTTGTGGTTAAGAAGCTCTTTGATGAAATTGCCCCGCGTTACGCAAACCGCAATGGCGGTTACACGCGCATGTTCAAGCTGGGCCCTCGGCACGGTGATGCTGCCGAAATGGTTCAGTTAGAATTGGTTGAAGAATAAGCCATCCGGGGTTTGCGTACCGGATAGGAATGGAACGTTACCAGGTTAAAATTGCCTACGACGGCACTCACTTCCAGGGTTTTCAACGCCAGGGAAGTGAACACCGTACAGTCCAAGGAGAGGTGGAGGCAGCTCTACGCCGGATTAACTGGCAGGGACGCACGATCCTCTCCGCTGGCAGGACTGACACCGGGGTGCATGCTTCTGGTCAGGTGATTGCGTTTGATTTAGATTGGCCGCATTCAACTGAAGCGCTCGCTAATGCGCTGAACGCGTATTTACCGGAAGATGTGGCAGTGAAAGGTGTGAGAGTGGCAGCAGCGGATTTTCACCCGCGCTTTGATGCGCTGGCTCGCTGTTATCACTATCATATCTACTGTCAACCAGCGCGTGATCCTTTACGCGAACGGTTCGCCTGGCGGGTTTGGTCAGAGCCAGATGGGGTATTGTTGAACCAGGCTGCGGAAGTTTTGGTCGGCACCCATGATTTTGCGGCATTTGGTGCTCCAATGAAGCCCGGCGGTAGTACGATACGAACGGTACTACAGGCGGGATGGGAGCAGGAAGAAGGTGGCTGGATTTTTAAAGTCACCGCGAATGCCTTCTTATATCATATGGTGCGCCGAATGGTGTTTTTACAGGTCCTGGTAGGTCAGCAGAAATGTTCTTTACTGTCATTGACCGCTGCCCTCCAAAATCTTGAGCCCCAAACGCCAGGACTTGCCAAACCAAGCGGCCTAAATTTGACCAAGGTGTTTTATTACGAAGATAGGCAGATTGAACCTGAAGGGTTAATTCAAACCTTATCTTCCATTGGAGAAGATGACTGTGGATAAGACGTACGTCATAAAAGGTAAACCCGAATCAAAGTGGATCTTGGTGGATGCCACCGGCCAAAATGTTGGCCGTCTTGCCACCCAGATTGCCGCTTACCTTCTGGGAAAGCATAAGCCGGATTACACCCCTGGTGTAATGATGGGCGACCATGTGGTTGTCATTAATGTCAGTAAACTGGACATTGCTGAAAAACGGTTGGACAGCAAAGTGTACCACCACCACTCTAACTACCCCGGCGGTTTGAAATCCGTTGGCATGCGCGAGCAGATGAAAGTTCACCCTGACCGCGTCATTGTTGCGGCCGTTTGGGGCATGCTGCCTCATAATAAGGTCGGGCGCCAGATTATCAAGCGCCTTAAGGTGTATGCCGGTAACGAGCATCCGCACGAAGCTCAGATGCCAGAGCCACTCGCGTAAAGGAGCAGGGGTATTATGTCTGTTCAGTATTTCGAAGGTGTTGGTCGCCGCAAGGAAAGCACTGCGCGTGTGCGCGTGATGAGCGGCTCAGGTAAATTCGTTGTTAATCAAAAGCCGATTGAAGATTACTTCACTCGCCTGGGTGATATGGAAGCCATCTTCTCGCCGTTTATGGCGATTGGTGCTGATCGCGCTACCTACGACGTAACTGTTGTAGTGAAGGGCGGCGGTGTCACTGGCCAGACCGATGCGGTCAAACTTGGTTTGGCCCGCGCTCTGGTGAAGATGAGCGCTGAAAATCTCCCGATGCTGCGCAAGTACAGCCTCTTGACCCGCGATCCCCGCATCAAGGAACGCAAGAAGCCAGGTCTCAAGCGCGCTCGCAAGGCCCCGACCTACACCAAGCGTTAAACCGCTTCTGGTTCAGGTACAGCCTGCGTTGTTATGGGGCATGTGCAAGCAAATTTACTGCTTGCGCATGCCCCTTCTAGTATTTCAACCCTGATTTGTGGTTTATAAAAGGTGACAAGAGTGACTGAATTACCCAAAACCACCCGAGGCATCACCATTTTGGGGCTTGGCCCGGGAGATCCGGATTTGCTAACCCTTCAGGCCTGGCATTGTTTGGAGCAAGCTGGTGAAGTCTATCTGCGCACTCGCGAACATCCTGTCGTGGCTGGCTTCCCAGCCGGATTGGCGGTTTATTCATTCGATGACCTGTATGAGCAGGGCAATACGTTTGAAGAAGTTTATGAAGAAATCATTCAGCGAATCATAACCCTTGGGCAGCGGCCGCAAGGGGTGGTCTATGCTGTGCCAGGACATCCGTTTGTGGCAGAAACTACCGGTCCGGAGATTTCAAAGCGTGCCAAAGATCTGGGTATTCCGGTAAGGGTGATTGAAGGGATTAGCTTCCTGGAACCAACCTTTACAGCGTTGGGATTAGACCCCTTTCCACGCATGGTGCTGGTGGATGCGCTGGAATTAGCAGCCCGTCACACCCCATCTTTTGCGCCAAATACGCCGGCACTGGTGACCCAAATCTATAATCGCATGGTAGCATCCTCGGTGAAGCTTACGTTGAATGCGGTTTTTCCGGATGAACACCCTGTACGCCTCGTACACGGCGCTGGGACGCCTCTAGAAGAGGTGGAGGACCTTTGCCTGTATGAAATTGACCGCAGCCCCAAAATCGGCCTTCTAACGGCTTTATACGTGCCTCCGCTGGCGGAAGATACTTCGCTGGAATCGTTCCAGGAAGTGATTGCTCGCTTACGCGCGCCAGACGGCTGCCCGTGGGATCGTGAGCAGACCCATTTGAGCTTGCGCAAGTATCTCTTAGAAGAAACCTATGAAGCTCTGGCTGCATTGGATGCCGAGGACCCAGAAAGCACCTGTGAAGAACTGGGCGACTTATTATTGCAAATTGTCTTGCATGCGCAAATCGCCGTTGAAGACGGTGAATTTACCCTGGCGGATGTTTTGCAGCGGGTAAACCGGAAGATTGTTCGCCGCCATCCGCATGTGTTCGGAGATGTTCAATTAGCCGATTCAGCGGGTGTACTGCGCAACTGGCAAAAACTGAAAGAAGAAGAGCGTAAAGCCAATGGCGAAACTCATCTGAAAGGTCTTTTGGATGGGGTGCCAGTTGCTTTGCCTTCTCTTTCACAAGCGCAAGAAATCCAGGACCGGGCTGCCCGGGTGGGCTTTGACTGGTCTGAGATCGGGCCGGTGATCGAAAAAGTGCGCGAGGAATTGACCGAAGTGTTGGAAGCTGCAGATGGTCCGGAGCGTGAGAAAGAGCTTGGTGACCTGTTGTTTGCAGCGGTTAACCTGGTGCGCTGGTATAAAGTGGACGCGGAAAGTGTGCTGCGTGCAACCAACCTGCGCTTCCGCCGGCGCTTCGCCTTTATTGAAGCCCAGGCACGCAAAGATGGGCGCGACCTGACCTCCATGACCCTGGCAGAGATGGATCAATATTGGGAACAGGCCAAAGACCAGGAAGCTTGAAAAAGGTATTAAAACTCCCTGCTGGAAAATTTCGGCAGGGAGTTTTTTAATTCGGATGAAGGTTGTTTTTTTATTTCTTGCGCAGTTCTTGCGAGTCAAACCAGAGGCCGGTTACCTTGTGAGGTTCACCGGTAGTCACCACAACGCGCATGGTCACGGCGCTGTCTTTTTCGTATCCCAATTTGTAATATACAGTCGTAAACTTCTCGTCCTGGGTGACGGCAGTGATCTCACTGGTCTGGTACGCACCCAGTTTGGTTGAGAACATGGCCAGCATATCCTTGAACCCGGATTCAGGGATTCCTTTAAGCATCGCTTCATCAAAATCCCTAGAAAACACCGTGTAATCTGCCTGGGTTATGCCGGCAAGCAAGTTATCACTGACGGGAGCAGCGAGTGCAAGTGCGGCGTTTTTGGCTTCACCCTGCAAAATCTTGGGGCTGTTGCAGCCAAGCAGGCTGCCAGCCAAAACGAGAGAAAGAATGAGAATCAAAATCAATTTATTTTTCATAGGATTTATCTCCACAAGTTAATCTTACAGCGGTTCAAAGCGGGCTGTAAAGTGACGCAAGAGTTCAGGGGCGTAGGTAATCTTATACCCGCGCATTGAGGTCGGTTGTTGGGCGATTTTTGCCAATATCTCTGCGGTATAGTCAAAATGGCTCTGGGTATATACCCGGCGCGGAATGGCCAACCGGACCAGTTCAAGTTTTGGGTAAATCATCTTGCCGGTGTCAGGGTCAGGGTAGGCAAACATGACCGAGCCGATTTCAACGCCGCGGATACCGCCTTCCAGGTACAATGCAGCGGCTAGTGCCTGCCCCGGATATTCCGCATGAGGGATATGAGGGAGCAGACGGCCAGCATCCAGGTAAATGGCGTGACCGCCAGCCGGTTCAACAATCGGCACACCAGCCTGACGAACCTTTTCGGCCAGGTAGGCAGTTTGTCCCAGCCGGTAGGCAAGGTAGCTTTCATCTAAGCCTTCTAAAAGGCCAACCGCCATCGCGTCCAGGTCGCGGCCGGCCAGACCGCCGTAGGTGATAAAACCTTCGCGCAAAATCAGCTCATTGCAAATTCGCTGGTAGAGGGCGTCATCACGAACAGCCAGGAAGCCGCCGATATTTACCAGGGCATCTTTTTTGGCGCTCATCCAGGCTCCATCGGCCATTGCGTAGATCTCATTGGCGATTTCGAGTGTGCTTTTATCGGCGTATCCGGGCTCGCGCTGCTTAATAAAATAGGCATTTTCGGCAAAGCGGCATGAGTCGATGAAGAAGGGGATGCTAAATTCATGGTAGGTTTCCGCCACAGCGCGAATGTTGGCCACAGAAACAGGCTGCCCGCCCCCGGCATTGTTGGTAATGGTGATGGTGCCAAAGGGGATGTTTTGTGGACCAACCTGCTGGATAAACCGGCGCAGTTTATCAATGTCCATATTCCCCTTAAATGGGTGTTGGGAAGTGGGATCAAAAGCTTCGTCAATTACCAGGTTGGTGGGGCGGCCGCCGCGGGCGCGGATGTTGCCGTCAGTGGTGTCAAAATGCATGTTCGAGGGCACGTACATTCCAGGTTTGACCAGGATAGCAGTAAGGATGTTTTCAGCAGCCCGGCCCTGGTGGGTGGGTACAAAATGCTCAAACCCAAAGATCTTCTGCATGGATTCGGCCAGTCGAAAATAAGAGCGGGCGCCGGCATAGGATTCATCGCCCATCATCATTGCGCTCCACTGTTCCTGGCTCATCGTGCCAGTACCGGAATCCGTTAAGAAATCGATAAAAACATCCTCTGCCCGCAGGTTGAATAAATTGTACCCGGCCTGGTGCATTGCCTGGCGGCGTTCGCTGGCAGAAATCAGACGGATGGGTTCAACCATTTTGATCCGAAAAGGTTCAACTGGGTAAGGGGTCATTCAATCCTCCAAATGAGAGATATTCTTTGCCAGAAAGAGTAGAAATTTTCTAGGAAATACTGTATCATGAAATATGCAGGTTGAATATTGTGCAAAATCACTCCCTTGATATGGCAAACGGCGCACTTTCAAAAATAAAAAATTGAATAAAAACAAGTAAAAATAAATAAAATAAAAGTCAACTTAAGAATTATTGAAAAATCTATTGACAAAATTTAATTCTTTGATAAGATATAAATAGATTGAATAAAGTTGCATGCATGCTGTATGGTATTTTGAATTTATTAACAGCAAAATAAAGGAGTTTTTCCTATGGCAAAGCAGATGATTCCTTGGAATGGAACTTCCGAGATTTGGCTTGAGGTGGATGGCGACTTGTCGGTTACCGGTTGGGATCAATCGGAAATTTCAGTTGAAATTGAAGACCTTGGGGATTTAACCCACACCGAAGAAAATGGAGCGATCAAGATTCAGTGTGATGATGATGCGGTCGTTTCGTTGCCTGCTGCTGCACAAATCACAGTGTCCAAAGTGGAAGGCGATTGCATGGCACAGGGTTTAACCGGTGAAGTGCACTTTCAGCGCGTGGACGGGGACCTGAACGCTCGAAATCTCAGTGTTTGCCGCGCCGGCCAAGTTGCTGGAAATTGCAAAATTGTCCATGTCACTTCTCGACTGGTAGTCGATATGGCAGGCGGAAACCTGAAGGCTAAAGATATAGCGGGTGAACTTGCGGCAAACAGTGTGGGTGGAAATATTAAAATCGAGAATATTTCTGGTCCGGTCACGATGGCAAACGCTGGCGGGAATGTAAAATTGTTCATGTCTTCATTGGAAGGCGTGAAAGCTCAGGCGGGTGGAAACATTAAGTTGTTCGTTCCGCCAGGCGCAGGCTTTGAATTGGAAGCTGCCAGTGGTGGTGAAAAAATTGTGGTCAGCCAGGGTGAAAAAGTGCACAAGATGATGGTGGGTGTCCACCGGGTAACCGTTGGCCAGGGTGGGCCGCTAATCTCGCTTAGTGCGGGTGGGAATATTCAAGTTCTTGACACGATTGCCGGTGAAGATTTAGAGCCGTTTGATACTTCGGCTTTTGACCAGCGTATTCAGGAAAAAATCTCCCGAATCCGCAATCGGGTTGAAAACTCAACCCGATCCTGGGACAAGGAATGGGCAGATGAATGGGCTGGGGAAGCAGGCCGGATGATCGAAAATCGTGTGCAGGCAGCGATGCGGAAAATTGGCCGTTTTGATCTGGATGCGATTAAGGTGGATTTGAGCGGGTTGTCGAATATTCCTGTCCCACCGGTCCCGCCAGTGCCGCCAGTTCAGCCCATCACCTCTCGTGCGGGTAAGGAAAAAACTTCCCGTGTGAGTGATATGGAGCGCCAATTGGTGCTGCAAATGTTGGCTGAGAAAAAGATCACTGCCGAAGAGGCAAACCGTCTGTTTGAAGCGCTGGAAGGTTCTGCGGAATAGAAACACGATACTATTCGCGATTGACGTGCGGTGAATCACTGGAGGAAAGCGTGAGCGATCGAAGATTAGAAATCCTGAAAATGGTAGAAGCCGGTCAGATGTCTGTTGAAGAAGGTTTTCGACTGCTAACAGAATTAGAGCAGGCGCAAGAGCGTGTCGAAATCGATGCAGAATCGGAAGAAACTGTTTGGCCAAGCCCTGAGCCTGCGCCAGTTTCAGATATGAAGCTGGATGAAGTGGTTGTTGCAGATGAACCGGCTGGCTCTCGATCTGAAGCGCCGCAGGATTCTCCTTTCGATGTCAAGCGAATGAACCGCTGGAAAGTGTGGACCTGGGCTGGTTTTGGCGCAGCAGTTTTATTAACCTGTTTGAGCGCTTTATGGATGGTGCAAGGTTGGCTGGAAAGACCTTTTGGTTGGGGTTTCTGGTTATCCTGGATTCCATTCTTGTTGGGTATTTTGGGAATGCTGATGACCTTCAATGCACGTTGGCTGCATGTGCGCATTCGCCAGAAAAAGGGTGAAAAGCCCCAAAACATCAACATCAGTCTGCCCTTGCCGCTTGGTTTTGCCGCATTCATTTTGAATACATTTGATGGTGTCTTGCCAGAAGAAGTGCGAAAAGCCAACGCAGGACAAATTTTACAGGAGATGGACCGGTCAATTCGCCTGGATGAGCCAGTACATATCGAAGTGAACGAAAAAGACGGCGAACACATCGAAGTGTATATCGGCTAAATAAGGTTCCGCCGGGATTTGCAGGCTGCCTTGAGAAAATGCAAGGCCAGGCAGCCTTGCTTAAACTTGCCTGTTGAACGCTCCTTACTTGATAGAAAAGGATGAGGTGTATGATGAACGGAAAAGTAAATATACTGCCATTGCCATCGCTGGCGATGAAACAGATTGAACGACCAACCAGTAACCTGGTGCGTGTGATCGCAATAATCCGCACCGTCCTGGCAAAACGAGAACCAGAAAATCGTATTGATGTTGCTGAATACCGCAATTCAATCCCAATGAATCATCACATGCATCAGGTTCGATAATTCGTGCAGCTTCTGTTTTTGAGGCTAATGTTGGGGATTTTTCTTCTCGGATAAACAACTGGATTTGCTGGTAAAAATTGCAGCCCTCGCTGGAATTGTCTTCCGGTGAGGGTTTTGTATAATGAACGCATGAAAACTTTCACATTGAAAGCCAGGTTGGGTTTGCTTCTTTTGATTCTGTCGCTGCTTTGGTTAGGCGTTGTGTTTTGGCCATTGACCCAACAGACCCAGGTGCTTTCATTTGGAAATTTGATCGTAAGCGCGATTGGCCCAATCCCGACTCCGGTTCGTCCGGAGGAAGCAACACCTGTTCCGGAAAATATCCCCACCGAACAACGCAGTCTCCAACTCGAGTGGCCTGAAAAAATCCGTGTCGGTGAAGCGAGGCGCATCCGGTTGGGATTGGAGATGCTGGATGCTATTAAACCGGCGGGTGACCTGTCGGAATCGGAGGTGATAACACCCAGCGATTGGTATGCTCACTACAACGTGGTGGTTGAATCCAGGTTAGATTTGGCGGGGATGTCAGTTAAGCCGGATGGGACCATGAATGAGCCAATGCGGCCGGGTGAACCAGTTGTGTTTTATTGGAGTGTCAGCCCGGAGCAAACCGGTTCTTTTGAAGGAACGGTTTGGGTGTATATCAATTTGATCCCCAAAAACGGTCAGACAGCAGAAAGATTTTTGTTGCTGGCCAGGCCGCTGGATATCCAGGCGGTTAGTTTTTTGGGGATGCCGGCGTGGTTCTCTCGCGGGTTAGGAGCAGCCGGAGCATTCCTGGGTTTGATTTTTGGTTTTCCGTTTTTTGAGTCGATCTTAAAATGGATTTGGGGAAAGATACGCAAACAGGCAAAATCGCCGTTCCCTCCGTCTTAGGAATGTGATATACTGGGGGAGAGTATTCGTGAAAAATAGTACAAATACGATTATTACCATCTTTTTACTTTACAACATTTCTTATAATTGATACAATTTACACAATCGGGTGGGCCAGTAACTGTGGCTTAATAATTTCATCCAAAATCCTGAAACGGGAGCACTTATGCTAAGCGAGTGGCTATATATCGGGATCTTTTTGTTAGTGTCTTTGTTCTTACCGGCAGCCGCGATAACGATAGCGGGTATCCTGTCCCCCAAAAAACCAAATCCAGTTAAAAATGCTACCTATGAATGCGGTATGGAGACTGTTGGACCTTCCTGGACGCAGTTTAAGGTGCAGTATTATGTTTTTACCCTGGTGTTTTTGGTTTTTGATGTAGAAACCGTCCTTTTGTACCCTTGGGCGGTGGCGTATAACCAGCTGCCTCTGTATGGTGTGATTGAGGCCATTATTTTTATTCTCATCTTGTTGGGTGGGTTGATTTACGCCTGGCGTAAAGGCGCATTGGAATGGCGCTAATAAACCGGCTTAAACTGGCAGGCGGAGGATTAAGATGAGTTTTTGGAGTGACCCGATTGGGTTTATTCGCGAATGGGTGCTGTCGCTGTTGGCAAGTACTGGCATGGCACCGGGTGCAGTTCAAGTTGTCGGTTATATTCTTGGCGCTTTTATTCTTGCAACAGGCGCCATGTTGTTTGTAATTTTCTTGATCTGGCTGGAGCGCAAGTTAATTGGTCGTATCCAGGACCGGTTTGGGCCAAACCGGGTAGGTCCGTGGGGAATTTTTCAGCCAGTCGCAGATATGTTGAAAATATTCACGAAAGAATACATTACGCCCTCTGGCGCGGACAAAGTTCCCTATAATTTAGCCCCAATCCTTTCTGTGGCTGCGGTTTTGCTGGTTTGGGCAGTGATCCCCTTTGCCATTACCATGTATGGCGTGGACCTGAATGTAGGTATTTTGTACATTATCGCGGTTGGGGCGCTGGGCGAAATGGGAATTATTTTGGCCGGTTGGGGTTCCAATAATAAATATGCCTTGTTAGGGGCCTTCCGGTCGGTAGCGCAGTTGATATCATATGAAGTGCCAATGGTGGTCTCAGCGCTCATTCCGGTAATGATGTCTGGTTCTATGAGTATGAATCAGATCATCCAGGCGCAGGATGTTTGGTATATTGTCGTTTCTCCGGCTGCGGCGATCATTTTCTTCATTACATCGGTTGCGGAAATTGGCCGGGCTCCCTTTGATTTGACCGAAGCGGAATCGGAGTTGGTAGCGGGCTTCAATATTGAATATTCCGGTCTAAAATTTGGCATGTTCTTCGTTGCGGATTTTCTGCACGCTTTTACGGTTTCGTTGATTTTTGCCACACTGTTCCTGGGGGGGTGGCGCGGGCCCGGGGCAGCAGAGATTCCCATCCTGGGTTTTGTTTATTTTGTGATCAAAACCAGTGCCGTATATTTTTTGATCATCCTGATGCGCGGTACTTTACCCCGGTTCCGGATTGATCAAATGATGGATTTAAACTGGAAGCTGCTGACCCCATTTTCATTGATTACCGTCATGGTCGTGGCTCTGGTTGACCGCCTGCTGACTGATTTTTCTAATCTCATTCGCATTGGCGCGTTAGTGCTTGCGAATGGAGTCATTCTTGTTTTTGCTGACCGCTTTTTGGGTAAGGTGCAAAAGCGGCGGGTGGCGCGTGAGGTTTCTGGCAAGGACCGTCCGGTGGCTCGTCCAGAAAACTACTTTACACAACCTGGATCCGGAGCGTAATGATGACCCCACTCCAACTGATATTCCTCCTTGTTTCGGGTATTACATTGTTTTCGGCTTTGATGGTGGTTAGCTCGCGCAAGTTAATGCATGCGGCCCTATGGCTGGTTTTGGCTTTGTTGGGGGTAGCGATCATTTTTGCTACACTGCAGGCAAATTTCTTTGCTATTGTCCAAATTCTGGTGTATATCGGCGCGATCGCGATTTTGATCATCTTTTCGGTCATGTTGACACGCCGGATTATGGAAGATGTTGGTCCGCAAGTCAATAAAGGCTGGTGGATCAGTGCGTTGGCGGCAGCCGGATTGTTTGCCGGCCTGGTGGGTCTCATATTGGCCTGGGGGCCATTTCATACTGCGCTGGCTGAATTGCCGGCAAATGCGGAAGGTCTGGTCGAGTTTGGCAAAGCCCTGGTGGATCCGCAGGGATATGTGATTCCATTTGAGGTTGCCTCTGTGCTATTGTTGGCGGCGTTGGTTGGCGCAATTTATGTGGCCGCGGACCGGAAGGAGAAAAAGTCATGATTCCTTTGTCGTGGTATTTGATCCTGGCCGCTGCCCTGTTTAGTATTGGGCTGTTTGGCGTCTTGGCTCGAAAAAATGCAGTTGGAATTTTGATGGGGGTCGAATTGATGTTGAATGCAGTCAATATCAATTTACTGGCGTTCTGGCATTATTTCAGTCAGACACAGGGCACACCTCATCTGACCGGGTTGGCTTTTGTGGCGATTGTTTTTATTGTCGCGGCGGCTGAAACTGCCGTAGGCCTGGCGTTGATCATCTCGGCCTACCGCCGTAAGAATACGGTGGTTGTGGAAGAGATGAATCTGCTGAAGGGCTAAACCATTCTGGCTGCGAGGTGCTATGACGACTGAAACTCTTATCTGGCTCATTCCCCTGCCGCCGCTCCTGGCATTTTTTGCAATTGTTTTGTTTACCAATCCACGCAAGGGACTCAGCCACTGGATTGCGATCGGGGCGGCTGCTTTATCCTGGCTGGCTGGGATGGTGATCTTTTTCCGTGCTGTGGGTACGGAAGGATTAAGTGAACATCCATTTTCTGGGATGATCAATTGGCTGCCAACCGGTGACCGCTGGCTGCAAATTGGCGTTCAGGTGGATCCACTCAGCGCAGTGACGCTGTTCTTTGTCGCCTGGACCATCCTGATGATCTTTATTTACAGCGTGGGCTATCACAATTATGGACAGCCAGCTGGAAAAGAAGATCGTCCGGGGCTGCCGCCTAAGGGCGTGGAGCACGGCCATCACATGGAACCATCGGTAGAACCGATGTACTCACGCTTTTTCGCGTTGATTTCACTGTTTGCCTTTGCGATGTATCTCCTGGTAGTTAGTGATAACTTGCTGACTCTGTTTGTTGGTTGGGAGATCATGGGTTTATGTTCGTATATGTTGATTGGCTTCTGGTATGGGAAGGAATCGGCACGCAATGCCGCGGTGAAGGCCTTTTTAACCACCCGTGTGGGCGATGTGCTGATGCTGCTGGGGCTTGCCGCGCTGTATTTCTTAACCGGTACATTGAATTACCAGGCGATCCTTTCCAATCCGACAGTTTTGGAAATGCTCGCCGAAGCACAATCTCCAGTGTTTGGACTTTCCTGGGCTGGTTTGATTGGCTTACTGCTTTTTGCCGGAACAATTGGCAAATCGGCTCAATTCCCGCTGCATGTCTGGTTACCGGACGCGATGGAAGGCCCGACTCCCGTTTCGGCGATGATCCATGCGGCAACGATGGTATCGGCCGGTGTTTACCTGATGGTGCGATTCTTCCCGCTGCTCTCAGCAGGGTGGGTGCCCGGTGATCCAATTACCACGCCAATGGTTGTTATGGGGTTCATTGGCGCGTTTACTGCGCTGTTTGCGGCAACCATTGCCGTAGCCCAAAATGATGTCAAGCGGGTGCTGGCGTATTCCACCATCTCGCAATTGGGCTATATGATTGCTGCTTTGGGTGTGGGTGCCTATGTGGCAGCCGCCTTCCATCTGGTGACTCATGCTTTCTTCAAGGCATTGTTATTCCTTGGGTCAGGGTCGATCATTCACGGTGTAGAGCACGGTGCAATGCATACCGGCGATCATATTGATCCGCAGGATATGTTAAATATGGGCGGTCTGCGCAAGAAAATGCCGCTTACTTTCTGGACTTTCCTGTTGGGCGGGCTGGCGCTTTCGGGTTTTCCGCTGGTGACAGCTGGTTTCTGGTCGAAAGATGAGATTCTTGCCGGTGCGTTTAACGGGGGACATACAGCAGTTTTTGTTACCCTGGCGATTTCTGCGCTGCTGACGGCGTTCTACACCATGCGCCAGATTACGCTGGTCTTTTTGGGAAAGCCGCGCACGAAAGCAGCCGAACATGCGCATGAGAACAAACCTGTCATGACCTTGCCGCTGGCTGTGTTGGCGTTCTTTGCGGTAACGGCAGGTTGGGTTGGTATTCCTAAAAGTTTTCCAGTAATAGGCGGTTTAATTCCCAACTGGTTTGAGGAATTTGTCGGCAGCATGCTTCATTTTGAGCATGGTGCAGCCGAAGCTGGGCACCATAGCCCCGTGCCGTTGATTACCTCGCTGGTGGTGGCCTTAGGCGGACTGCTGCTTGGCTGGCTGGTGTACCGGAATGCAAAAGACACAAAGGTCGATCTGCTGCAAAAACCGCTTGGTCCGCTGTATTCCCTGCTGAAAAATAAATATTATGTCGATGAGTTTTACCAATGGGCTTTCATCCGTCCGGCGGTTTGGATTGCTGAAAACGTCTCTTACAAATGGATCGACCGCGGTTTGCTGGATGGCATCTTACATGGGATCGGCCGCTTTGGGTTGTTGATGGGGCGATTCCTGCGGAATGTGATTGACCTGCCGGTGGTCAACGGGGCAGGCGACTCGGCGGCTGAAGGAACTCGTGGATTGGGCGCTTTCTTGCGCACGCTGCAAACTGGACGTGTGCAGCAGTATATGGTGATCGCCATTGCCATTTTGGTGGTTTTTGGCCTGGTCTTTTATTATCTTGTTGTGATGATCTAAGGAGAGCAAGGGATGGATTTCATCAACAATCACCTGCTTTCAATCATATTGTTTACCCCAACGGCGGCAGCCCTGATTACTTTGTTCCTGCCTGCCAGACGGGTTCAATTGATCCGTTGGTTTGCGGTAGGCGCATCGTTAATCTCTTTTGTGCTTACCCTGGTGTTGTGGTTCCGTTTTTCCCCAACCCCTGATCCATTGAGTCCTTTCCAGTTCGAGGAACAGGTTACCTGGTATGCAGCCCTGAACTCAACCTACCACCTGGGGGTTGACGGCATTTCTCTGCCGATGGTGCTGCTGACCACACTGCTGACCCCGCTAGCCTTGTTGGCTTCGTTCAGCATCCAGGAACGGGTGAAGGCGTATATGATCCTCTTCCTGCTGCTGGAAACGGGCATGCTGGGGGTCTTCATGGTGCTGGACCTGCTGCTCTTCTTCGTGTTTTGGGAGATTGGGCTGGTGCCAATGTACTTCCTGATCAGCCAATGGGGCGGAGCAAACCGCAATTACGCGGCTTTGAAATTCATGCTCTATACCATCGGTGGTTCTTTGGGGCTGCTGCTGGCGATCCAATTGATTGGATTGACCTCCGGTACGTTCGATATCCCGCAGTTGGTGCAAATCTGGCCCAACCTGGTGAAATTGGATTTGCCGCTAGGGTTAGAACTTTCCACGGTCAAGGCGATTGCGTTTTGGGCTTTTGTGGTGGCTTTTGCAATCAAAGTGCCGGTCTGGCCTTTCCATACCTGGCTGCCGGATGCGCATACCGAAGCACCAACCGCCGGCTCGATGATCCTGGCGGGTGTGCTGCTCAAGCTGGGCGCGTATGGTTTCTTGCGCCTGGTTTTACCGCTCTTCCCGGTGGAGGCACAGCGTTTTTCAATCATCCTGGCCGGCTTAGCTGTGGCAGCGATTATCTTTGGCGCGTTGGGCGCGTTGGCGCAAAATGATTTCAAACGGCTGGTGGCGTACTCTTCCATCAATCATATGGGGTTTGTGATCCTGGGTGTGGCCGCGGCGGCTTATACCTGGAAAACCACTTCCGGAGATCTTTCCCTCAGTTCCAACATCGCTTTGAATGGGGCTGTGTTGCAAATGTTCAACCACGGTTTGTCCTCAGCGGGCATGTTCTTCCTGGTTGGGGCAATTTATGAACGGACTCACACTCGCGATCTCAAGGATTTTGGTGGGTTATTTGCGATTGTGCCCGTCTATGGCACGGTGCTGATCTTTACCGCAATGGCTTCGCTAGGGCTGCCCGGTTTGAACGGTTTTGTTTCAGAGTTCCTGGTGGTGCGGGGTGTCTGGCCGATTTTTACCCTGGCAACTGCACTCAGCATGATTGGCTTGTTCTTTACCGGCGCATATATTCTCAAAGCGCTGCGGTTGGTGCTGCATGGCCCATTAAACATGAAATGGGCTGGGCATTTGGGTGATTTGACGGTGCGTGAAGTGCTGGTGATGGCACCGTTAATGATCATGATCCTGTGGATTGGCGTCTGGCCTGGCTGGCTTCTGGGCGTGATCAATCAGGCTGTAGCATTTTTATTCTAAGAGGTGCAGGATGCCGTTTCCAATTTTGAGCGTTCTCATCTTCACTCCATTGATTGCCGGTCTGGTAATCCTGTTAATCCCTGCCGAACGTAAGGATTGGGTGCGCGGAATTGCGCTGGGGGCTGCCAGCCTGGGGCTGCTGCTGTCGGTCATTGCTTATGTCAGTTATGACCTGGAAGTGGCAGGCTACCAGTTTGTTGAAAGGCTGCCCTGGCTGCCCGCTTTAGGCATTTCCTACTATGTCGGCGTGGATGGAATCAGCCTGCCGTTGGTGCTGCTCTCCGGTTTGGTGGTGTTTGCCGGTGTGCTGGTTTCCTGGCGGGTAGAAGATCGGATTCGTGAATTTTATTCCTTCCTGATGTTCCTGGGTGCAAGCGTTTTTGGTGTATTTGCATCCCTGGATCTGTTCATGCTGTTTTTCTTCTTTGAACTGGCCGTATTCCCCAAATACCTCATGATTGTAGTTTGGGGGTCGCCCAAAACGCGAGAATATGGCGGCATGAAATTGACCCTGTACCTGTTTATTGGGTCGGTGATTGCGTTGGTTGGCGCACTGGCAATTTATTTTGGTTCAGGGCTGCATACCTTTGACATGCTCGCTCTGGAAAAAGCTGGATTTGGTATGGAGTTCCAGCGATTGTGGTTCCCCTTCGTGTTCCTCGGATTTGCGATCCTGGGTGGCATATTCCCCTTTCATAGTTGGGCGCCGGATGGTCATGTTGCTGCCCCAACGGCTATCTCCATGCTGCTGGCAGGGGTTGAAATGAAGGTAGGCGCCTTTGCGGCGCTGCGTGTAGGCATCATGCTTCTTCCGGAAGGTGCCCAGCATTGGTCCTGGCTGATCCTGGTGTTGGCAACGATCAATGTTGTGTATGGTGCTTTTATTGCGTTGATCCAGACAGATTTCAAATATGTCATCGGCTTCTCATCAGTTTCGCATATGGGGCTGGTGATGATTGGTTTTGCCTCTCTCAACCGTGAGGGTCTGCTTGGCGCAGGTTTGCAAATGTTCTCGCACGGTGCAATGACGGCTCTATTCTTTGCTGTGGTCGGCATGGTGTATGACCGTGCACATACTCGCAATATTGCTGAGTTAGGCGGGTTATTCAAGAAGATGCCCTGGGCAGCGGTTGGCTTTATTGTTGGTGGTTTGGTCTCGATGGGTATGCCGGGATTTTCCGGATTTATCGCTGAGTTCCCCATCTTTATGGGTGTTTGGAAAGTTGCGCCTGTAGTTGCGGTGATTGCTATTTTGGGTGTTCTGATTACAGCAGCCTATATTTTGCTGGTTGTGCGCAAAGTGTTTTTTGGCGAATTACCGCCAGCCCTGGTAGACCAAGTTGGTGACGTAACAAGGAAAGATAAATTGGTCATTGGGCTATTGTCTTTGATCATGATCGCAATTGGATGGTTCCCGGCTTTACTGGAACCGATGATTTTATCAGGGGTGAATTACATCCTCGTTCTCCTGGGAGGTGCCTGAGTGGTAACCGGGGAATTTACAACGACAATGCTGCTGGCAATTTTGCCAGAAATCGGCCTGGTGGTGCTGGCCGGAATTGTGTTGGTACTGGATTTGGCCTGGCGTGATATGCGCTGCCGCAATCTTGGCTGGTTTACTGCGGCTGGTTTGGTGCTGGTTGGGGGGCTGAGCCTGGCTTTTGCCCAGCCTGGAGCAGAGCCAACCTTGATTTGGGGCGGGATGCTGCGCCTGGATATGGCTGGTTTTGTTTTCCGGATGCTTTTCCTGACCGGTGCAGCCATTACTGCGCTATTTTCTATGCGGTATGAAGGGGTCTGCCTGAAAGGGGAATTTTATGTGATGCTGCTCATCAGCACATTGGGAATGAGCCTGATGGCTTCGGCCGCTGACCTGATTATGTTGTACCTGGCAATTGAAACCACCTCTATCCCGCTATACGTGCTGGCCGGTTTTATTTTGCGGAATGATAAATCCGTAGAAGCTGGTATTAAATATTTGCTTTTTGGGGCAATGACTTCAGCGGTAATGTTGTTTGGCTTTAGCTGGTTGTATGGTTTTAGCGGCACCACCCAGCTTTATGCCCTTTCAGCGGCAATTACAGCTGCCAATGTCCCGTTGGGGTTGGTATTGACCGCGGCAGTATTTGTTCTGGTCGGGTTTGCATTCAAGATTTCGGCCGTTCCGTTCCATTTTTGGGCGCCGGATGTGTATGAGGGTTCTCCTTCACCGGTAGCGGGGTTCTTATCTACGGCCTCAAAGGCAGCCGGATTTGCAGCGCTGCTGCGAGTGATGATGGTGGTTTTTCCGACCCTGGTTGGCACCTGGCTTCTGCTGGTTGCGGTCCTGGCGACAGCAAGTATGTTTATTGGTAACTACCTGGCACTGGCTCAAAAGAACTTGAAACGGCTGTTGGCATATTCTTCCATTGCACAGGCCGGGTATATGCTGATTGGTGTTGCTTCGGGTACGCAGCTTGGGAATACCGCCACAATTTACTACCTGATGGCCTATCTGGCAACCAACCTGGCCGCCTTTGGTATAGTGACCATTGTTGAAAACCGCACCGGGTCTTCGGATTTGTCTGCATTTGCCGGATTGAGCCGCCGCTCGCCTGGATTGGCACTGGCCTTGTTGGTGGCGGTCTTATCCCTGGCGGGCATTCCTCCATTTGGTGGATTCTTTGCCAAAGTTTTGGTATTTGCCTCTGCGGTTGAGAGCCAACAGGTCTGGCTGGCATTGGTTGGTATTTTCAATGCCATTATCGGTTTGTACTACTACCTGGTAGTGTTAAAAACAATGTACCTGCTTCCAGCTGAGGATGAAACGCCCATAAAAATCGCTGGGCAGCCCTGGGCACTGGCGTTGTTGATCTGTGTCCTGGGGATTGTTATTTTGGGTACCTGGTTCGGTCCATGGTACAGTTGGGCGCAAGCGGCTGTACAGTCAATTTGGATTTATTGACGTTGATTTTTGCTTCTGATATAATTTCTAAACATGAGCTTACCAGAGTCGGGCAACAAAAAAAGTAAGCAATATTGGATGAATTTAACCCTGGCGAGTGTGGCCGCGCAGGTGGGTTGTTTAACACTCGTGATCGTTTTGGGGGCGGTTTTTGGCGGCTTGTGGCTCGACTCGCGCATGGGAACAAAACCCTGGTTTACCATCGGTTTGGTGGTTGCCAGCATCCCGGTTTCATTGGGAGCCATGTTCTTTTTGGTAAGGTTAGCAATTTCTAAGATCAAGACCGGTCCTGCAGGGCCAAAATCAAATGAAGCGGAGGAGGCTGGCCTTGGAAAAAACTCGTAAATGGCGTTGGGGTGTCAACCGTTGGTGGATATTGCTCTTTATCATCTTGAGCATTTTCGCCGTCAATCTGTTTGCGCCGGTTCAACCGCACATCCAGGTTGCACCCGAAAATATTATCCTTGAACCTCTGTTTAATTTAGGTCCGCTGGGTGATTTTTACCTGGCCAACACGCTGCCAGCATTACTGCTGGCCGATTTGATTCTCATTGGCATCGCTTTTGCGGTTCGCCAGGCACTGCGCAAGGGTGACATGGTTCCGCATGGGATTTCTGGTGCAATTGAGGCGCTGATCGAGGCATTGTATAACCTGACTGAGAGCTCGGCGGGAAAGTATGCCAAGAAAATCTTCCCCTGGTTTGCGACGATTGTGCTGGTTGTTTTGGTTGCAAACTTGATGAAACTTATCCCCGGGGTTGAGACGATTGGTATTATGCACCATTACGACCACGGGCATCCCATTCAGAACCTGGGTGGGAATTGGTATACTTTGCTGGCGGGTGAAGCGCATGAAGGGGAAGGGTATCTGCTGACCCCATTTGTACGTTCGCTTTCTACCGACTTGAACTTCACCCTGGCTCTGGCTTTGATCTCGGTTGTAATGACCCAGGTCATCGGTGTGCAAACTCAGGGTTTGCGATATTTCTTTAAATTCTTCAATGTAACTACCCTATTCTCAAAGCCGTTCTTTGGCTTTATTGACTTTGCGGTAGGCTTGCTGGAAACGATTTCCGAGTTTGCCAAAGTGCTCTCGTTTGCATTCCGGTTGTTCGGAAATATGTTTGCTGGATTTGTCTTGTTGGCACTGGTCGGTACGATGGTTCCGATCTTTGTGCCTTCGTTGATATTCATGTTCGAATTCTTCATCGGCCTGATTCAGGCATTCGTATTTGGTATGCTCACCATGGTATTCATGGCCCAGGC
>JAJUJY010000100.1 GCA_029265085.1 Chloroflexota bacterium | reverse complement strand
GATGGTATTGAAAAACACAATCTCACCAGGACAGCTTTTGGACCTGCTGGAGCAATTAGAATTAATTAAGAACAGAAAACACGGCACACTCTATTTAATTGTAAAAAATGGTCAATTGGCTTTTGTTGATATTCGAATCTCTAAGGACATCAGGAAAGATCATCTAGAACCGAAAAAATGACAGTAAAAAAAATTTATCAGAAGCACTTGCTGAGGGGGAGAATTTGACCGAATTTAGGAACTCGCCGCAAGTCACCGCCCTTTAGGGCGTGGAGAGTGTCACAATTAGTGAATATTCCAGATTAGCAAATTGGGTATTGGATTTTTGTATCTTATAGGATACAATATAGTCAAATGATTGAGATCCGAGAAACTGACACTTATAAAAAATGGTTCAACGCATTAAAAGACAAAAGAGCAAAAGCTCGGATCGATATCCGTATTAGAAGGGTATCGCTTGGGAATTTTGGCGATGTAGAACCAGTCGGAAATGGCGTCTCGGAACTAAAAATTGATTATGGCGCTGGATATCGTGTTTACTTTCTAAAGCATGGGGACATCCTGGTTATCTTGCTTTGTGGAGGCGATAAATCCACACAGTCAAAAGATATACAAAAAGCCCATAAGCTTGCCCAAGAATTAAAGGAAACACTCAAATGAAAAAAAATATGATCACTACCAGTCTATGGGATCCTTCCGAACATCTGGAAACCGATGAAGATATGGTTATGTATTTGGAAGCTGCGTTTGAAGACGGTGATCCTGCAATCATTTCAGCAGCCCTTGGGGATATTGCGCGAGCCAAAGGCATGGCTCAAATTGCAGAGAAGACCGGGCTTGGGCGTACCAGTCTTTATAAAGCCCTATCTCCTGAAGGACACCCGGATTTTGCTACCATTTTGAAGGTTATTGATGCGCTTGGCATGAAACTAAAAACAACTTCCGCAAAGGGATGATTTGTGCGGTATTGAATTTGTTAGAAATTGGATAACAAATTCAAATAGATACTGTATAATAAAAAAGTAAATTATTGCCCGTCGGGCGCTGTCGTGAACAGCCGGGGCTCCGTTTGGATCTGAAACAATTCAGGTCTGGATGGAGCTCTGGTTTTTTGTTTTAACCCTTCGGAGGTTCTGGATGGTTGCAAATATTCCCGAATTGGTCTTAAGCCTGGCCGGATTGGTGGGTGTGCTCTTTGGGGTGATCCTCTTCCTGGCGTTCGTCATTGAAACTGTGGTGGAGGCCTTCTTTGCCCCGGTCTTCAACTTCTTCCCACGTTTACAGAAATACAAGCCGGCGCAGATGTATGTGGCCATTGCCCTGGGGGTGACTGGCGCATTCCTGTTTCAGTTTGACATACTCTACCTGGTCGGCAGTCTGCTTGCGCGGTTGGTGGGGATTGAAAACCCCATCCGGATTACCTGGTTCGGCATCCTGCTCACGGGTGTATCCACCGGCATGGGCAGCGCCTATATCCACCGCTTTGTCAGCAAGATTGCCCCGGCCAAAAAGCCGGTCCTGGACGAGCACGATATCCAGAGCTACAGGTAATTCCAATGGACGTGGATTGGACCAACCTGCTTTTACAACTGCCGGTGGTGGCGGCGGTGATTTGGTTTGCAATGGAGATGCAGAAGCGCGCCCAGGAATCAATGGACAAACGGGACGCGCGGTATTTGGAAGTGCTGGACAAGATCTCCAACAAGCTGGACCAGCACGACGCCAAAGTCACCGAACGGATTGGTAAGGCGGTTGACGAAGTAAAAACCAATAACCGAAAGCGAGCAGCACCATGATCACCGGCAAAGGATTTTACATTTGGATTATATCCCGCTGTGAAGGTGGAAACCCACAGGCGATTGCGGCCAAGGCCAAAGAGGCCGGCCTTTCGCATGTGCTGATCAAAGTGGCGGATGGGCCGTATCCTTACAACGTGGTCAACAAAGTGGATCTGGTCCCGGCACTGGCTGCAGAACTCAAGGCTGCCGGCATTCAGGTGTGGGGCTGGCAGTATATCTACGGCAGCACCCCCACCAATGAAGCGGTCACGGCCATTCACCGGGTGCAGACCCTGGGGCTGGACGGCTTTGTGGTCAATGCCGAAGCAGAATTCAAGAAAGCCGGCAGAGCAGAAACCGCCAAGGCCTACATGAAGATCCTGCGCGCAGGCATTCCGGATAAACCGGTCGCGCTCAGTTCGTACCGCTACCCATCCTATCACCCGGAATTTCCTTTCCGCGCTTTTCTAGACCGCTGCGATTTGGCCATGCCCCAGGTCTATTGGATGCAGTCCACCAACCCGGCTGGGCAGCTGGCGCGCACCCTGAGCGAATATAAACCCTTTGCCAAGCCAGTCATTCCCACCGGCGCATGTTTTCAAGAGCGCGGCTGGCGGCCGACCGCGGTTGAAGTGAAAGAATTTCTGCAGGCGGTTCAGGATCAGCACCTGGCGGGCTGCAATTTTTGGGAATGGGGCAGTGCGCGGGTGAGCGTGCAGGACGGCTGGAACGTAGTGTCCAATTGGGCTGCTGATCCCATTCTGACACCGCAACCTGAGCCAGAGCAGCCAGCCCAAGGACTGCGGGCCAGGGTACTGACCAGCACCCTCAACGTGCGCAGCGGACCGAGTCTCAGCGCGCCGGTGGTTGGCCAGCTTGCGGGTAACCAGATCATTACCATCAACCAGGTGCGCGGAGTGGATGCCTGGGGTCAGATCGGGGCGGGTCAATGGGTGGCGATTGAGACGGTTGGCCGCCGGTGGTTGGAGATCCTCTAATGCCAAAGGCAGCGTATCGCCCCTGCAGCAAGCCCGGCTGCCCGAACCTGGTCAGAGATGGGAGCTATTGTGATGTGCATAAACAAGAGCGCGCCAGGGCATTTCAGCGTGATCCAAAGACCCAGCGATTGTATGACCGTGAGTGGCAGCGCAAGCGCAAGCTGCAGTTGGCCAGACATCCGTGGTGCCAGGACTGTGAAGAGCAGGGGCTGTTTGTCGAAGCAACAGACGTGCATCATGAGATCCGCCACCAGGGAGACCGGAAAAAATTTATTGAAAGCCCACTGCGGTCGCTGTGTCATACCTGCCATTCCCGCCACACCGCGGTTGAAGTCCGCGGGCAGGGGGGAGTGAAAAGTTCAGGATTGGGGGGTGTCGAGCGTCAGTGGCCTTTGATTTTTCAGTGTACAGGTTTGGAGGACCAATAAAATGCCAGGGCCGATGCCCAAAGATCCGGCGATGCGCCAGCGACGCAACAAGACCACCACACGGGCGCTGCTGCAGGTGAACGAGCAGCCGCGACAGCGAGCGCCGATATTGCCGCCGCTGACCAAAAAACGGAAGCAGAATGGTGACGAAATCGAGGAGGTGGAAGCGTGGCACCCGATGGCACGGAAGTTTTGGGAAGTCGTGTGGAGCTCTCCGATGCGTGATGAGTACCTCCACGCAGATGAACCAGCGCTGTTCCGGCTGGTGTGCCTGGTGGATCAGTTTTGGAAGACGGGCAGCCTGGCGATTGCGGCAGAGATCCGCATGCTGGAGCGTGAATTTGGGCTGACCCCCTTGAGCAGGCGGCGGTTGGAATGGACCACGGTGCAGGTGGAAGAGGCCAAGGATAAGCACGAACAAAACCGGATCCACCGCGCAAAGGTGGTGGATGTTGACCCACGGGGAGTATTGGATTCATGAGCGTATTGATGGTGCCAAAAGATGAGATTGTCTATCCCAGCCTGGGCGCGCAGGTGTGCGCCTGGATTGAGGAGAATCTGGTCTATGGCCCAGGCGATTTGCGCGGGAAGCCGGTCAATCTGGACCAGGAAAAGCGCGCCCTGGTGTACCGCATGTACGAGGTGTTCCCGAAGAATCATGCCCAGGCCGGGCGGCGGCGGTTTAAGCGGGTGGCGTTGTCGCTGCGCAAGGGCAGCGCAAAGACCGAGTTTGCCGCAATGATCGCCGCAGCGGAACTGCACCCGGATGCGCCGGTGCGCTGTGATGGTTTTGACGCGCACGGCCAGCCGGTGGGAATCGGGGTGACTGATCCTTATATCCCAATGGTGGCCTACACCGAAGAGCAGTCCGATGAATTGGCCTACGGCGCTTTGAAGGTGATCCTGGAACACAGCCAGGTGGCAGATGATTTTGATATTGGGTTGCAGCGGATCATGCGCATTCGCGGGGATGGGAAAGCGGTCAGCCTGGCTTCTTCCCCCGATTCGCGGGATGGTGCGCGCACCACCTTTGCGGTTTGCGATGAAACGCACCGCTGGAATCTGCCGCGGTTGAAAGCTGCCCACCGGACCATGTTGGCCAACCTGCCAAAGCGCTATTTGTCTGACGCCTGGCAGCTAGAAGTGACCACCGCACCCAGCCCCGGAGAAGGCAGTGTGGCAGAAGACACCATGAATTACGCGCGGGCGGTGGCGGCGGGTGATATTCAAGATTCGCGCCTGTTCTTCTTCCACCGCCAGGCATCCGATCAGCACGATTTGACCACCCCGGCGGGTATCCGCGCGGCAGTGATTGAGGCATCCGGACCGGTGGCGCAGTGGAGCGATATTGATTCGATCTGCGAACAGTGGCGCGATCCGACCGCCGATAAGGCCTACCTGGAGCGTGTCTGGTTGAACCGGTTGGTGCGGGCAAGTGATAAAGCCTTCGACTTTGAGAAATGGCAAACCCTGGCGCAGCCGGAATTTATGGCCGCGGAAGGAGAAACCATCACCCTGGGGTTCGATGGGGCAAGGTGGCGCGACTCGGTTGCCCTGGTGGCAACTCATCTGCGCACGGGCTGCCAATGGCTGGTTGGGCTGTGGGAGAAACCTATACTGCCCGATTCGCGCGAATCGGACGAATGGGAAGCTCCCGATGAGGAAATTGAAACCACGGTGGAAATGGCATTCCAGCAATGGAACGTGTGGCGGATGTACTGCGATCCACCGTATTGGGAAACCCAGGTGGCTAAATGGTCGGGCAAGTACGGTGAAAAGCGGGTGATTGCCTGGTGGACCAACCGCATGAAGGCAATGGCCTATGCAATCAAGGCCTTCAGCACAGCCATCCAGGCGGGCGAAATCAGCCACGACGGCAACGAACGCTATTCCCGGCATATCGGCAATGCAGTCAAAAAGAACCTCAACCTGGTGGATGAAGATGGAAACCGGCTGTGGGTGATCTACAAAGAACGGCCGGATTCACCTTTCAAGATCGATGCGGCAATGGCGGGTATTTTGAGCTGGCAGGCTCGGTGTGACGCCCTGGCAAGCGGGGTGCCAATGGACAATAAGAGCGTTTATGAGAAGAGAGGGTTGGTGATGTTTTGAAAAAGCGAATGGTCCAAGCTAATCTGATCGTGTTTCTCTTGGGATTTGCGCTGTTATGCATCGGGATCGGGGTGATTTACTGGCCAGCCGGATTGATTGTTGGCGGCTTGATTCTAATGGCCATTTCGCTGTTTGGAGATGCAAAACCATGAGTTATTTGCAGCGATTATTAGGCCAAAGCAGCAGTTTGTCGCTGGATGAAGAGCGCCATTGGGGCGAAGCGTACAGCCTGACAACTACCTCCGGTGAACGGATCAGCCCGGAAACTGCCCTGCGGATTTCCACCGCCTGGGCCTGCACACGGTTGATCGCGGAATCTGTGGCGATGCTCCCGGCGATTGTTTATGAACGGCTGCCGGATGGCGGTAAGAAGCGCGCCGGTGGACACCCACTATACAGCCTGCTGCATGACCAGCCTAACCGAAAGCAGACAGCTTTTGAATTCACCGACATGATGCAGATGCACGCGATCACGCGGGGGAATGCGTATGCAAAAATTATTCCGGGACCGCGCGGGGTGGTGGATAAGTTAATCCCGATCCACCCTGACCGGGTGCGGATTGAAGATATCAGTGAAGATGCGGTGCGGTACATCGTGACCGAACGTGACGGCACCGAAAAGCCCTATCTGGATGATGAAATCTTCCATATCCGCGGGCTGACGCTGGACGGAACCAACGGGGTGAGCGTGATCACCTATGCGCGGGAAACGATGGGGCTGGCGATTGCAGCTGAACGTTATGGCGCGCGGCTGTTCCGAAACGGGGCGCGGCCGGGCGGCTTTTTAAGGCACCCTGGACAACTTTCAACGGACGCCCAGGAACGCCTGCGGAATCAGTTTGAAGAAATGACCGCGCGCGAGAATCAGCACCGCGTTGGGGTGTTAGAAGAAGGCATGGAATACCAGCAGACTTCGTTTACCCCGGAGGACTCGCAAATGCTGCAAACCAGGGAATTCCAGGCAGAGGAAGTTTGCCGCTGGTTCCGTGTTCCACCGGTTATGGTGGGGCTGACCTCCAAGAGTACCAGCTGGGGCAGCGGTATTGCGGAACTTTCGCAGGGATTTGTGACCTACACGCTGATGCCGTGGTTGGTGCGCTGGCAGCAGGTCTTTTCGCGGGACCTGATCCTGGCTACTGAGAAATATTTTGTAGAGTACATCACGGAAGCGCTGCTGCGGGGTGATATCGAGAAACGCTACCGGGCTTATTCGATTGGCCGCCAGTGGGGTTGGCTGGCAACCAACGAGATTCGCGGGGCTGAAAATTTGAATCCCAAGAAAAACGGTGACGATGATTACTTGACCCCAATGAATATGAGCAAAGAAAACCTGTCCGTGGTGGAACCACTCGAACAGGGTGACGTGGAAGACCAGGAAGACGAGAAACCTAAGCCGCCACCGGCCGGGGCGCATTACGAAAAACTGGTGCGGGAATCAGCTGGCAGGGTGGCGCGCAAGGAAGGGGCAGCGCTGCGCCGGGCTGCGGATAAATTTGGAAAGAACTGGTGGCCAGCCGTGGAAGAATTTTTTGGAACCCACGGAGCGTTTGTCAGCCAGGCCGTGTGCGTTTCCACGGAAACAGCCCAGCTCTATGTGGATATGGGCATCAAACGGTTATTTGTTCTCGGCGCGGGGGCGCTGGACGGTTGGGAAGAACAGCGTGCGGCTGAACTGGCAGCGCTGATATTGGGAATGGAGGTGCGATGAAAATTATTCAACTTTCAAGGGCGGTATTAGAACCCTGGGCAATCCTGCCGCAGCAGCTGCCGGTCCTGGTGGAGATCGCGGCGCGGTATTTCTCCGGGGAAAAGCTGGAAGCAGAAGAGGTCCAGACGCGCATTCACGGGGCAAAACGGCCAGCTGACCGGGTCACTGGATCGGTGGCGGTACTGCCGCTGTTTGGCACGATCTTCCCCAGAGCAAACCTGATGACAGATGTATGCGGGGCGACCAGTGCAGAACGCTTCGGGGTGCAGTTCACCGAGTTGGTGAAGAACCCGGATGTGAGCGCGATTGTGCTGGATGTGGACAGCCCCGGCGGGCAGGTGAGCGGGGTGGAGGAACTGAGCACGCGGATTTATGAAGCGCGGGGAACCAAACCAATTGTGGCAGTGGCTAATCATACAATGGCCAGCGCGGCTTATTGGATCGGTACGGCTGCCGATGAAGTGGTGGTCACACCATCCGCGGAAGTGGGGTCAATCGGTGTGTTTGCCATGCATGAAGACGTCAGTGCTGCGCTGGAGAAAGACGGTATCAAAGTCAGCCTGATTTCAGAGGGCAAATACAAAACCGAGGGAAATCCCTATGAGCCGCTGAGCGAAGAATCGAAAGAAGCAATCCAGGCGCGGGTGGCGGAATATTACGACCGCTTTGTGAAAGCCGTGGCCAGGAATCGGGGCGTGAAGGCCGCCGATGTGCGCAGCGGGTTCGGGGAAGGGCGTGTGGTCGGTGCCAGGCAGGCGGTCAGCCTGGGAATGGCAGACCGGATTGCCACCCTGGAAGACACCATTGCCCGGCTGCAGCGCGGCGGCGGCAGGGTGGAGCGCACAACCCCCAGGGTGGAAGGGGATGGAATGCCCCAGCAAGATATGGATTTTCGCAGGCGCCGACTGCGCCTGAGTGAAAAGGACGGCTCCGTTGAGCCTTAAGACTGCTCCGAAGAGCACAGCAACCAATTTTTTTGAGAGGTGAACAATGAACGAAAGCAAGATTTATAAAGCTCTGCTCCAGGAGCGGAGCGACCTGATTACCGAAGGGCGCAGGCTCTTCGAGAAGGCCGAAGCGGAGTCCCGCGGGCTGACCGATGAGGAAAAGCAGCGTGATGATCAGATCAATGCCCGCCTGGCAGATTTGAGTGCAGACATCCAGCGGCACGAAGCCCGGCGCGAGCGCGAGAGGACGGCTGCTGCCCTGCCACGGATCGAGATCCGTGAACGGATTGAGGACGATCCAAAGCGCGGGTTTGCGGATATCGCAGATTTTGCGCTGGCGGTAAAGGGTCTGTACACCCCAGGCGGCGCACGCGACGAGCGGCTTCTGATTGGAGCAGCCCCAAGCGATTATCACCAGGAAGTTGGCAGCGGTGAAGGACGCATGGTTCCCCCTGCTTTCCGTCAGGAAGTTTGGGAAGTGGCAATGGAAGAGGACGCGATGATCGCGGAGACCGACCAGGAGCCGACCGGTTCCAACGCGGTGGAATTCCTGCGTGATGAGACCACCCCGTGGGGATCAACCGGCGTGCAGGCTAAGTGGCGCTCCGAGGCATCACAAATGAGCCCCAGCAAGATCGTGACCGAGGGTGAATTGATGCGGCTGCAGGACCTGTATGCGTTTGTTACGGCAACGGATAATCTGCTGGCAGATGCACCGCGTCTGGCCACCCGCCTGACCCGCAAGAGCGGCCAGGCGATCCGCTTCAAGGTCAATAAGGCGATCACCGAAGGAACGGGTGTAGGCCAGCCCTTGGGCTTTATGAGCGCGGGCTGCCTGGTGACTGTTTCCAAGGAATCAGGCCAAACCGCGGCAACGCTGAACGCGACCAATATCGCCAAGATGTACGCGCGAATCATTGGCGCTGGCAGCGCGATCTGGTACATCAACCAGGATGTGCTGCCGCAGTTGATGGTGATGACGCTGGGCAACCAGCCGATCTGGACACCGCCTTCCAGCGGCTTCCAGAATGCGCCGGGCGGCATGCTGCTCGGACGGCCGGTGCGCTTCTCGGAACATGCCCAAACCCTGGGCACCAAAGGGGACGTGCAGCTGGTCAACCTGCGCCAGGGATACTACGCGATCACTGGTGAAGGCGGCGTGCAATTTGCGTCTTCCATGCACCTGTATTTTGACTACGGCCTGCAGGCCTTCCGCTGGACTTTCCGGATGAACGGCCAGCCGTTCCTGAGTGCGGCGGTCTCCCCGAACAAGGGCAGCAATACCCGCAGTCACTTTGTGGTATTGGAAACCCGCTCGTAATCGAACGGCGGGTTAATTGAATCCAGGCCGGGATTGACCTGATCAGTCCCGGCAGTACAGGAAATCTTGAGACGAGGTGAGTATGAACCCCAATGTAAAACCTTCCAGCCAGGTTGCAATCCTGGCGGTGAAAGACCCGATCAGCCAGGCCGCGGCTACGGTGACCACGGGCTGGATCTCGATGGCTGATCTGGATGCTGTTCTTGCTATTGTGCAGACCGGCGTTTTGGGCGCCAGCGCGACTGTGGATGCAAAACTGCAGCAGGCACAGGATTCAAGCGGCACCGGCGCGAAAGACATCACCGGCAAGGCAATCACCCAACTGGTTAAAGCGTCAAATGACAATGACCAGGTGGCGATTAACTGCCGGGCGGATGAACTGGACGTGAACAACGGCTTCAATCATGTGCGGCTGTCAATCACGGTCGGGACCGCTGCCAGCCTGATCAGCGCAATGGTGCTGGGCTTTTATCCGCGTTACCTGCCGAAAGCGCATGTGGACAGCCTGGTCCAGGTGGTCGGATAAGATTTTTGTTTTTGACCCCCTCTCTTGCAGAGAGGGGGAAAGGATTGGCGCAATGGCAAACCTCTTAACGGCAACGGAAGCGGCAAACCTGCTGCGGTGTGAAGAGACAGAAGCGGAAATGCTGGCGCTGCTGCCGCTGGTGGACGCATATATCCAAAAAGCAACCGGGCGGGATTGGACTGGAGATAACCCGATTCACCCGCTAGCCAAGAGCGCAGCGCGAATGCTGCTGGTGCGGATGCATGAGGATCCGGGCGGCATGGTGGCCGGTGCAGCGCTGAGTTTTGGTTTACATGCCATTTTGACCCAGATGAAAGCAATGGTGCTGCAGTACCGTACCTTTGCAGGAATCAGCGGGGCAGGAGCGATTGATCTACCCGGTGCAAAGCGGGGGGATAAGGTCCAATCGCTGACCGGGTTGACTACCGGCACGACCGGCGACCAGTCCAGCGCGTTTGAGACGGTGATCTCGGTGGATGATCAGATCCAGCAAACCAGCACCAGCGACCTATCAGATAAATGGTTCCGTGCCTATCTGGTGCCCGTGGAGGAGCAATGATCCTGAATGGAAAGGTGTTTAATCCTGGCGAATTACGCACCAAAGTGGCTTTGGAGCGGCGCAGCGTATCAACTGGAACAGGTGGTTTTCAGGTGCCCGCATGGCAGGAATTTGCTCAGGTGAAGTCTAAATGGGTGAATGTGCATGGATCAGAAACCTGGGCAGCTCAAACCGCGGGGGCACTCGAACCGGCTACCGTTACGATCCGCTACCGGTCTGATCTGGATGCGACTTGCGCAATCCGAAAGGGAACGGTGCGGTATGAGATTATCTCGCTGGACAACATTCAGGAGAGGAATGAATACCTGGAAATCAAAGTCCAGCGGATTAGGAGTGGTTAAAGGTGGTAGTGCGAAGCAAAATCACGACCAATGGATTTGAAGCATACCTGGAGAAATTAGCTCAGGCCGGCGCCAATATCGATGCGGTTGCGGATGATGCACTTTCGGCAGGCGGTGATGTGCTGCTGAATGGGATGCGTAAACGGGTTCCGAAAGATACTCGCAACCTGGAAAACCACCTGGCGCGAAGCGAACCAGTGCAGGATGGTAATTTTCATTATGTTGAGGTCGGAATGGCAAAGGGTACTGATGCAGAAACAGCCCGTTATGGTAATACTCAAGAGTATGGTTCCTCTTCTATGCAGGCACAGCCGTATATCCGGCCAACCTTTGATGAAGATATGCCGAAAGCCAGGGCGGCGATGCGTAAAAAATTTAAAGAGGCAGGCGCTCTATGAGTATTTGGGAACGGACCAGATCAGCTTTGGCTGGGTTAAGTGTGCCTGTCGCGGCGGGTGTATTCGTTTCACCCAGCGGCGGAGAAATTCCAGATCTGTATTTGGTGTACAGCCTGGTTTCCAGTCCGACTGAACAATATGCCGATGATCAGGAGGTGCTGCGCAGTTACCGAATGCAAGTGTCTATATACAGCCGGAATGGATTAGAAAATCTACCGAATGTGGCCGGGGTAATGACCGCAGCGGGCTTCTCTACCGGTCCAATCCGTGAACTGCCGTACAACCCACAAACCAGGCATTATGGCCTGGCGTGTGAATATGTGTTTACAGAAGGAGCTTGAGAATCTATGTCCCCTGTTAGTGCAAATGCCAGTGAAAATAAGTCGAAAATTGGCCTGGACAGTCTGTATATTGCTGAGGTTTTGCAGGATGATGCTGCAGCATATCTGGCTGATACTCCGGAATACCTGGCGCCGGCTGCCGAAGCCAGCCAGGAACCAACCACGTCATTTGAAATCCAGTATGCGGATGATCAACCATATGACGTGATGGAATCAGAAGGTGACACCAAGATTAATTTAAAAATCACCGGTTTGTCCCCAGCGATGTATGCAAAAATCTTGGGGCGGCCTTTTGATGCAGTGTCTGGGCGGGTGTTTGATAATGCAGCGCCAGCACCTTACATGGCGCTGGCATTTCGCAGTCAGAAGTCCAATGGGAAATACCGCTATTACCAATTTTTGAAGGGTAAATTTTCTACACCGAAAGAAGAAGCAGCAACCAAAGGAGAAAAACCAGAACCCAAGACCCTGGAATTAATCTTTACTGCCATCCGGACCGTGCACAAATTTAATTTGGGTTCGGTGACAGACAGCGTTAAACGGATTTTTGGGGATGAGGACACCACCAACTTCAACGGTTCTACCTGGTTCAGCCAGGTGCAAACGCCCGTGGTGAGCGCTCCATCGGCGCTATCGCTCTCTTCTAGTGTGCCAGTGGATGGTGCAACTGGTGTGTCGGTTAGCGCGAACCTGACATTAACCTTCAATAATGCCCTGACGAACGATGCAGTTTACCGGGTGTCATTGTTTAAGGTTTCTGACGGCAGTACAGCGGCTGCTTCAATTACCCTGGACAGCACCAAAAAGATTATCACGATTGACCCAAACGCCAACTTAACTGCGGCAACTGCTTATTTGCTGGTGTATGCGGTGGCGGATGTTTACGGACAGACGCTGAATGGGGCGGTCAATCTGACGACAGCCTAAGATCGAATAACTTCCCCTGCGGGTGATTATCCGTGGGGGAAGGAAAGGAATTTAAGATGCCGAAAAGTACTCCGATGCAGATCACTCTCTATAACGAGGACAATGAGGTTGTTGGGACGTTTACGCGGTTATTTGTGCCGTGGAAGCTGTTGAAAGCAGCTGTGCGCCTGGCGAAAAAATTGGATCTTAGCAACATGAGCGAAGAGGATGTGGATGATTTGGCTGGATTGGTTGTGGAGGTCTTTGGGAATAAATTCTCGATTGAGGACCTGAGCAATGGGGCAGACATCAGTGAAATGGTGGCGGTGCTGAACACAATTATCGCAAAGGCGCAGGGCGGCATGCCAAACCCTACTGCGCCGGGGAAATAATCCCCGGTCCGGCTGTGCCGGTTTCAGATGATTGGTTGGTGGATATGGAAATTGCTTTGGTTAAGGCATTTGGATGGAGCTTGCACGAAATCGATCAAACCGACATTGAAAGCTTGCTGCCATTTATATTCCGATTGACCAATGCGCGTGAAGAAGAATCTTATTGCGACCAGGTGGAGTGGCTATGAGTGATATCCCTCTCAGCGGAAAAGTTGGACTGGATACAACGGATTTCAAAACTGCCATTGCGGAGATGAACCGTGATATCCGAATTATTGAATCAGGGTTCCGGGCGACCGCAGCCGCGCTAGGGGATTGGTCGAATACTGCCAGTGGGTTAGAAGCCAGAATTAAAGCTCTTAATGGCCAAATTGATGCCCAACAGCGCAAGGTGAACGCTTTGCAGGGTGAATATGAGCGGATTGCGGCAGAGAAAGGTGCAACATCCAGAGCTGCTGAGGAATTGCAGATCAAGCTTAATAAAGAGACTGAAACGCTCAATAAGATGAAAACCGAGCTTACCCAGTCTGAAAAAAGCCTCAAGGAAATGGGGCAGGCTTCCGGAGAGACCGGTCAAAATTTAGACCAACTGAAAGAGAAAGAAGATCAGACTGCCAGTTCCACTTCGAAATTATCTGCCGTATTGGATGGACTTGGAAAAGTGGCAAAAGCCGGTGCGGCATTGGTGGCCGGCCTGGCTGCGGCAGTGGCTGGTGTGGTGGCTGGGGTGACCGGCATGGTGTTGAAAACTGCGGAAGCCAGCGGACAACTGGTGGATCTATCTGCTCAAACAGGGTTGTCAGTGGAGCGGCTGCAGGAACTTGCGTTCGTGGGCGACCAGGTAGGAGTCAGTACTGATACAGTGACCAAATCAATGGCGCGCATGATCCGGTCTATGTCGGATGCGCGCGACGGAACCGGAGATGCGAAAGACGCATTTCGGGAATTGGGAATCTCAATCACCGATTCCAACGGCCAGCTGCGTGATAGTGAAGCGGTGTTTGCTGAGGTTTTAGACGCGCTGGGGACTGTCAGCAATGAAACTGAACGAGATGCATTGGCCATGCAGCTGTTTGGGCGGTCTGCAACGGAATTAAATCCGTTGATCAAAACCGGATCTGAGGAAATTGCCCGGCTGGCAGATCAGGCGCGCTTAATGGGTGCGGTCATGTCCGAAGAAGATGTGATGGCAATGGAGGCATTTGGGGATGAGCTGGCAGGTTTGCAGGCTGGCCTAAAGGGGACCTTGGGCACCCTTTCCACGGCATTCCTGCCAGGATTTCAAAGCCTGGCAGGGCAGGCTAAAGGTTACCTGGCTCAATTTGTTGGGGTTGTCAAAGAATCGGACGGTGATTTGGGAAAGGTAGCCCAGGGGGCAGGGGGTATCTTAGGACAGATCATTGGGGATACCGCCAAGCAAGCACCAGAAATGCTGCAGGCTGGATTGAATATTATTCAAGGATTAATCAATGCTGTGGTGACGCAGCTGCCGGCATTGATTCCAGCAGCAGTGTCATTGATCAGCAGCCTGGTTCAATTTATCGTGCAAAATCTACCTATTCTAATCCAGGCAGGGATTGAGATCTTATTGGCATTAATCAACGGCCTGGTGGGGCAGCTGCCCATGTTGATTGAAGCTGCTCTGCAGATGATTATCACCCTGGCCAATGGATTGACCCAGGCTATTCCGCAGCTGCTGCCGGTGATCATTGGAATTATCCCGCAGATTGTCCTGACTCTGATTCAAAATCTACCTTTGCTGATCAACGCCGGACTGCAGTTAATCCTGGCCTTGGTGCAGGGGCTGGTCAGTTCAATTCCAATTCTGATTCCATATATTCCGCAGATTGTGGCGGCTATTTTTGATGCTTTTGTTACAGCGCTGCCGATGATTGCAGATGCAGCTGTGCAGCTGATTATGACGCTGGTGGCTGGAATTATTGGAGCGCTGCCGGCGTTGGGAGAAGCTGCTGTGAACACAATCCAGGCTTATGTGGATGGTTACAAAGCGCTGGCCAGCACAATCCAGGAAGTGGGTACCAATATTGTGAATGGTGTTTGGGAGGGAATTCAGGCCAGAGCGGATTGGTTTAAAGACCAGGTGCTGGCTTTCTTTCAAAATATCATTGATGGGGTCAAAAAAGCGTTAGGGATTGAATCACCTTCCAAGGTGTTCGCAGGAATTGGTGAAAATATGGCGGCTGGTTTGGGGGTAGGTTTTGCCGGGGAGTTTCAACAAATTGAAAGGCAGATTAAGGGGGCAATCGGCGGTTTGGTTGAATCACCGAATTTTACCGTGAGCGCAAGTGCAGCAAAGGGCGTTGAAAGCAGAGCCAGCAATACCTATATCTTTAATTTCAAGGATACCACCCTGACAGAGAATGAACTAACGCGAATTCTGGAAAGGCAGGAGCTGCTTTATGGTGCATGAACAAATTGTATGGATCGATGCAAGTGGGGACCAGTTCGATCTGAATGATCAGGATCATACCTGGTGCACCCTGGGGCGGGCAGGCTTTTGGAGTCCGGGCTACCAGTTAGAAGGTGTAACATACCCGCAGCTGCCTGGATCCGTGTTCAGCCTGGCAAGAATCAGTGATCGGCAAATTGATTTGCCTGTGGAATTAAGAGCGGTAAGTCACCTTGAATTATTGGGATTAATCCGTAGTTTGACCTATCGGTTAAACCCAACCCGCGGTGAAGGAAAACTACGGGTGATGACCCCGGATGGAATTACACGAGAGTTGTTTTGCCGCTCCAAGGGAATCGCGCAGATCCGAGAGCGTGTGAACACAGCCTCTTTGGTTTTGACCTTCCTGGCTAACGATCCATTTTGGTATGACACCACGCTGCAGAGTTGGACCTTCGCACAGGGTGACCAGGCACCATTTTTCCCAATCTTTCCAATCCGGTTGATCCTTTCATCGGAGTTCTCGACAGCGAATATTTTTAACCCGGGAGATGTGGATGCCTGGCCGATCTGGTATATCAACGGGCCAGCCACGGATCTGGTGATTGAAAATAGCACCACGGGAAAGAAAATCGACCTGGTTGGATTGGTCCTGCAGGCTGGAGAGAGCTTGATCATCGATACCAGCCCATTGGTGAAATCAATT
>JAJUJY010000191.1 GCA_029265085.1 Chloroflexota bacterium | reverse complement strand
CCGTTATTACACCTCGATGGTGTCGGGACAGCAAAATACCTCAGGTCAGTTTGTAAGCCCGTTATTACACCTCGATGGTGTCGGGACAGCAAAATACCTCAGGTCAGTTTGTAAGCCGCGTTCTGTCCAGCAAAGAGGTATCCCGAAGGACGGTCTTTGCCTGGATGATCATCTCTCTAGACCGGCTGTTACCAGACGGCTCAAGCAGCCTACCCGGAACTATTCTCCGAAGAGAGGGAGACGAGCAGCCTCCTGCCTGCAAGCGCAGACATTGTTCCTGCTTGGCTTTGCTGCGGATGAGGGTTACCTGGCCGCGGCATTACTGCCAACGCCGGTGGTCTCTTACACCACCTTTTCACCCTTACCAGATAACTGGCGGTATGTCTCTGTGGCCCGATCTGGCAAGTTACCTCACCCCGGGAGTTACCCGGCATCCAGCTCTTTGCAGCGCGGACTTTCCTCGAATGCAGCTTTGGCTACACTCGCGATCACCCAACCAACCTGAGGCACCCTGAATATACCCTGTTCTGATAGGTAAGTCAATGAGACCTCACAAACCGATATTCAATCTAATTGCTTATCTGGTACCAGTGAAGTAAAATAAATTCCGTTTATTGTATTAGAATTTTTCGATCATCTTAATAAATTCACCCCTTCGCTCATTCCATCATATCAAAACAAGAGATACATGAATGGAAACTTTTTGGGATGATGTTTATTTGAACCAAGGGGCATATTGTAAGCAAAATCCGTAATTATTTTCAAAGAGGAGAATTAATATGAGAAAACCAATGGTTGCTGGCAATTGGAAGATGAATAAAACCGCAGAACAGGCTCGGAGTTTGGTCGCGGAAATGCTGCCTGGAATGCAGGCTGTCAGTGATGTTGAAAAAGTAGTTTGCCCTCCTTTTCTAAGTTTGATGGCTGTTTCATCAATGTTGGTTGGCACTGATATTGGTTTAGGTGCTCAAAATATGCATTGGGAGGCCTCTGGTGCATTCACTGGTGAGGTAGCCCCGCAAATGGTTAAAGAATTTTGCGGTTACGTCATTTTAGGCCATTCAGAACGCCGCACCTATTTTGGTGAGACCGATGAGACAGTCAACCGTAAAGTTCTGGCTGCGCTGGCCAATGGACTGATACCGATTGTTTGTGTTGGAGAAACACTGGCTGAAAATGAAGCTGGTAAAACTGAAGAGGTGGTTACCCGTCAAATCCTGGAAGGGTTAAAAGGCATCGAACAGGCAAAAGCAGAACAGATAGTGATTGCTTATGAGCCAGTTTGGGCAATTGGTACAGGGCGTGCTGCCAGTGGCGAAGGTGCCAATATTGTGTTAAAAGATTATATTCGGCCAGCACTAGCGAAATTGTTTGGTGAAAATGCTGCACAGGCAATTCGGATTTTATATGGTGGTTCAGTGACTGGTGCAAACGCAGCTGAATTTTTCTCCCAACCTGATATTGATGGCGCTTTAGTTGGCGGTGCCAGCTTAAAACCGGCGGATTTTATTAAGATTATTGAAGCTGCCGCAAAGTGAGTTTCAGTCAAGCGGATGGTCTTGTCTGGATGGTTGCCAGTTTATTGGCTTTCATCTGGATTCAGCGTTGGCTGCACCAGGAGATGCAGGCTGTCCTGGTGCTGCTAACACATCATTCGCAGTTGTCTTTGGGTATATTTTCTCTCTTGTTTTTTCCCGGTGTGTTTTTGCATGAATCCAGCCATTTTTTGATGGCCAGGTTGTTACGTGTAAAAACAGGCCGGTTTTCTTTGGTTCCGCAGACCATGCCAGATGGAAATTTGCGCCTGGGATATGTTGAAACAGCCTCAGCGGATATCTTTCGAGATGGTTTAATTGGGGCGGCTCCCTTATTAAGCGGTGGTATTGTGGTTGCGATCATCGCGGTTAATCGATTAAGTCTTGGAAATTTGACGAATTATGCAGCGATTGGGGATTGGACTACTTTTTGGCAAGGTTTATCCACGCTGCCTGCGTTACCTGATTTTTGGCTATGGTTTTACCTCGTTTTTGCGGTGAGCAGCACGATGTTACCGAGTCAGGCTGATCGCAGAGCTTGGCTGCCGGTTGGGATTACATTGGGGATTATTTTATTGATTGCAGTCTTTGCTGGGGCAGGTCCCTGGATGATGGCAAATATCGCACCAGCGGTAAATCGAGCTTTTCGGTCTATTGCGTTGATATTCGTAATCAGCCTGGCAGTTCATTTTGTACTGGCTGTGCCTGCATGGATATTGCACCGAATTATCAGCCGAATTTCGGGGTACGACATCGCATAATATTGAATGATCAACAAAACAGCCAGGATGGCTCAAAACCACCTGGCTGTTTTGATTTTAAATACCTCATTTGAGGTATTTGTAGTATCAGGCTGTATAGATGTTTCGAGGAGATCTATGAAGTATTTTAACGTTGGACAGTTTGTGTACAAACACATAAACGTAATTTTTTGGCGAGTGTCCAATCCCTCAATCAACTTTTCTACTACAAGGAAGGTAAGATGGCCAAAGTTCTTATGATCCACCCTGATCGGTGCACCGGTTGCCGCAATTGCGAACTGGCTTGCTCCTTTGAGCACGAGGGTGAATTCCGGCCGCGTGCATCTCGTGTACATGTGTACAGTTGGGAACGCGAAGGAATCTCCGTGCCAATGATGTGCCAGCACTGCGAAAGCGCAGCCTGTGTCACAGTTTGTCCGACTGGTGCAATGCATCGGAATACACCAGACAGCTTGGTCGAATGGGATGCAACGCGCTGCATCCGCTGCAGAATGTGCACAATGGCCTGTCCGTTTGGATGTGCTGTTTATGATGCACAAACCAGCAGTATCTTAAAATGCGACATGTGCGGTGGTGATCCTGAGTGTGTAAAATTCTGTCCGAATCACGCTCTAGAGTATGAAGACGATACCTTAGCCACCCGCTCACGGAAAAAAGCATTCTCCGCCAAGTTTAAAGATGCTTTTTCGGAGGTGAAATAATATGTACGGCTGGACTGGTACCATTCTACGAGTAAATTTGACTACCGGAAAAATCACAAAGGAAGCGACAGATCCCGATTTGGCCAAGAAATATATTGGTGCCCGGGGTTTTGCGGAAAAAATTCTTTTTGATGAAGTAGATCCGAATTGTGATCCCTTAGGTCCTGAAAACAAGCTGATCTTTGCTCCTGGTCTTTTCACGGGGACGTTTGCCCCATCGGCTGGCCGGTATAATGTGGTTTGCCGGGGTCCATTAAATAAAACAATTGCCGCTTCAAATTCAGGTGGCTCATTTGGCCCAGAATTAAAATATGCCGGCTATGATATGGTAATTCTAGAAGGCAAAGCCAAGTCTCCGGTTTATTTATGGATTCGGGATGGCAAAGTAGAAATTCGGGATGCCAGCCATATTTGGGGACAGCTTGTTCCAGACACCACTGATATGATCCGCGCTGAAACAGATGAAGATGCAAAAGTGGCTTGTATTGGACCAGCAGGCGAAAAGCAGGTTTTGTTTGCCGCTGTGATGAATGAGCTGCACCGTGCTGCAGGACGCAGTGGAGTTGGTGCGGTTATGGGTTCAAAGAACCTGAAAGCAATTGCCGTAGTTGGTTCAGGCTCGGTCAAAGCAGCTGACCCGGTGAAATTTAAAGAAACTGTTTTGAAATCCAGAAAAATTATATTTGCACATCCGGTTGGCGGAACAGGTCTGAAAGCCTACGGCACAGATGTGTTGGTAAACATTCTCAATGAGTCAGGAGCCCTTCCTACACGGAATTTCCGCGATGGTTATTTCCCAACAGCAAATAATGTGGGTGGGGAGAGCCTGGCTGCGAAAATCCTAGTACGACCTCGCGGTTGTTTCTCCTGCATCATTAGCTGCGGTCGAGCCACGAAAGTGACCAATCCAAAATTTGCTGGAGAGGGTGAAGGCCCAGAATATGAATCTGCGTGGTCGTTTGGCCCTGATTGCGGCATTGATGACCTGGATGCAGTAACCAAAGCGAATTTCTTGTGTAATGAATTTGGTATGGACACCATTACTATGGGTGCCACCATTGCCTGTGCGATGGATTTGATTGCGGACGGTCACATTTCTCAAAAAGACCTTGAAGGACTTGATCTGCGGTTTGGCAATGCAGAAGCAATGGTTGAGGCAGTCCGTTTGACAGGTATGGGGGAAGGCTTTGGCAAGAAATTATCCCTGGGGTCCAAGCGCGTGGCGGAAAATTACGGTCATCCGGAATATTCTATGACTGTTAAGGGCCAGGAAATGCCAGCGTATGATCCACGCGGTGTTCAGGGTATTGGCCTGAATTATGCGACAGGGAATCGCGGTGGTTGCCATGTTCGTGGTTACACGATTTCTCCGGAAGTGCTGGGTGTTCCGGTGAAATTTGATAAAAATACCACGGTTGGTAAAGCAGAATTGGATATTACCTTCCAGAACCTTACGGCAGCGTTGGATGCATCTGGTGCCTGTTTGTTCACTACTTTTGGTCTCGGTGGTCAAGAACTGGCTGATATGCTCAGTGCGTTAACTGGCTTTGATTACACTCTTGATGAGTTTATGAAAGCCGGAGACCGCATTTGGAACCTTGAACGTTTATGGAACTTGAAATCAGGTTTCACGGCAGCTGATGATACTTTGCCAGAACGTCTCCTCAATGATCCGATTAAGTCTGGCCCTTCAAAGGGACAGGTGAATCATCTGGATGAGATGAAAGGTGAATATTATAAACTCCGCGGGTGGAGTGAAGAAGGCGTGCCAACAGCAGAAAAGTTGGCAGAATTATCCCTGGCTTAAGATCAAACGCGTGGCCTGATAGAAATTTACGACGTCCTGAACAAGTAACTGGAGTTTTATTGCAAGAATGGCTTGTTCAGGACGATCTCTTCTACATCAAAATTTGTTGGAGACCACATGCAATTACGCACCTTCGCATTCTTTCGAGAAATTATGGGTGGCAGTCATATTGAATGGAACCAACCTGCCCATACGGTTGGGGAATTGTTAGCCGATCTTTCAAAAAAATATGGGAAGCCTTTTGATAAATGGATGTTTGAAGGTGATCAACTCAGTCATATGGTCATTATTCTGGTAAACGGGGTGGATATTCGTAGTTTACAAGGTGTAGATACGCTGATCCAGCCTGATGATACTATTTCACTTTTTCCGCCAGTTGCTGGTGGTTCGCTTCGGACGAAAGTTATCAGGTGAAATGAGATGATACTTATCTTTCTTCCGCTGATTGCATTGTTTGGTGGTGTTGTCCTGGAACTTACATTGGGACGTATCTTATCTTCCCAGGCAAAAGGATTTCTCGCTTTTGGTTGTGGCTTGGTGGCGATGGTGAGCGTTTTCGGCTTGCTGCCATCTGTGATGCAAAATGGAGCCGTGGAGGCGAGCTTATACGATTGGGATCTAGCTATCCAAACAGCATTTCGGTTTGATGGTTTGAGTATGGTATTTGCCTTAATGGCAACGGTCATCGGTTCTGCGATTTTATTTTATTGTATTCCTTATATGGCGCATGAAGACGGCACGACTCGTTTTTATGTATTAATGCTAACCTTTATTGGCGGGTTGGTTGCTCTGGTAAGTTCTGCAAATTTGCTTGTGGCTTATATCTGTTGGGAGATCATTGGGCTTTGCTCTTATTTCCTGGTCGGCTTTTGGTATCGACAGCCAACCGCAGCCAAAGGAGCAAAAAAAGTCCTGTTGATTACTCACCTGGCTGGATATGGTTTCTTAATTGGTATTTTATTGTTATATACGAAAAGCGGATTTAGTTCGTTTTTGTGGACAGATCCAAACGTTCAGGCGGCTTTTACCACAGGAATTTTTGGTTTGTTGCTTGTGGCCGCGATGGCAAAATCAGTGATGTTCCCGCTGCATACCTGGATTCCGGAAGCGATGAATGCTCCTACTCCCGTTTCGGCGTTACTGCATTCGGCATGTTATATTAAAGCGGGTGTTTACCTGATTGCTCGAATGTATTCGCTTGCCAATCCCTGGTCTCCTACCTGGAATACCGTTGTTCTGATTATTGGAGCAGTTACGATGCTGGTAGGAGCCTTGTTTGCATTGGCGCAAACGGATTTGAAACGGTTATTGGCGTATTCAACCATCAGCCAGTTGGGGCATATCATCACAGCCCTCGGTTTAGGCACCGATCTGGGAACAGCTGCTGCTATTTTTTATTGCATTAATCATGGATTGTTCAAAGGAACATTATTTCTTTGCGCAGGAGCAGTTCAGCATGAAACTGGTACGCGTGACATGCGGAAGTTGGGAGGACTGGTGAAATTAATGCCCGCAACCACCTGGAGCTGGCTCATCGCTGCAGCAGGGATTATTGGCGTTCCGCTAGCAAATGGTTTTGTGGCAAAATGGTTGCTTTTTGATGCCGCTTTGGATGCTGGGCAATTTGTTATTGTTTTAATTGCCTGGATAACCAGTATATTTACGGCAGTGTATATGCTCAAAGCAACGGTTGGTGTATTTTTTGGAGAAATACCCGCTTCATTACGGGAGAAAAAGATGATCGATGCTGCGCCAGCTATGAAAATTGGGATGGGATTTCTGGCCGGTTTATGCCTGATTTTTGGTATTGTTCCACAGTTGCTGTTCCAACCCGTCATTGTTCCAGCACTCACTGCACTTAAATTTAATAATCTTGTTACCGTTTCGTGGTTTGGCTTACATACCACAACTGCCGGAATATCAGTCACCCTTGGGGCTGGAATTGTTTTATTGAGTGCGTTGTTAGGCAGTTTGGCATTCTTGTTTAGCCGTCCAGTTCATCGCCCAACAGCGAATGTGTTTACCGGCGGAGACCCATTCCCTGCGGCTGGTGAGATGGTTAATGCGGTAGATTTCACCGAGACCGTTGAACAGGCAATCAAACCAGTATATCAGGCAGCAGACCCTGATCCGGTATACCGATGGGGCTGGAGATCCATTCAAGGAGCGGCTCACATTGCAGCAAACTGGTTGCTTCGCCTTTTAGAAAACAATCCATACCTGGCAGTAATTGCGTTATCGGCGGTTACTGCATTCCTTGTTTGGATTCTATAAGATGGTCTGAGAGCTTGGATAAAGGTTAACAAAATGAATGAAATTATCTTAGCAATCGATCCAACCGGGTGGGAAGTTCTGTTTCTTGGTGTTTATGTGGGCTTAATGGCTGCTATATTGATTTTAGCGGCAGTACTGCGTACTGGAACATCCCGGTGGTGGTGGTTTGCCGGTGGACTATGCGGACTTGTGATAGTTAGCAGTTTTACACACGGCTGGAGTCGGATCGCACTTCTTGATTTAGCCGTCATCTGCGCTGTCGGATTGGTTTGGCTGACGGGTACAGAAGCCTCGCGGAAAGCAGCCAAAACCT
>JAJUJY010000166.1 GCA_029265085.1 Chloroflexota bacterium | reverse complement strand
GGAATCACCAAGGGAGCCAGGGTTTGAGAACGGGTAGTCAGGGCAAACCAATAGATGTTGATGGTGATATAGTCGTACCAGCGAATAGGTCGTTGCATGGGAAATCCTTTAGATTGAAGAATGGTGATTGGAATTGGTTTAAATCGTTAATTTGTGCGAATTAAAAGCACAATTCCGGGGATCAAATGGTTGGATCAAAATAATTGCATGAATTTTTGGGACAAATTTATTATAACCTGATCCGTGATTTTCCCAAGATGGTTGGAATTTGTTTTTCTTCCACAGTATGTTAGAATTTCAAATAAATCTACCTGGAGAGGATTTATGGCACAAGATCGGACGCGAAAAATTGTCGTGACCGGCGTGTTGGGGGCGATCGCCGTATTGTTGGGATTAACTCACCTGGGTTTTATTCCCTGGTTTAGCGGTGCATCATTAACCATCATGCATGTCCCCGTGATTATTGGCGCAGTCCTGGAAGGTCCTGTGGTTGGCCTGGGAATTGGGTTGATTTTTGGTTTGTTTAGTTTGATCCAGGCAGCGGTTGCGCCTACCGGGCCAGCGGATGTCTGGTTCACCAACCCGCTGCTCTCGGTGTTACCGCGATTGATTATTGGTCCAGCTGCATGGCTGGTATGGCGCTCTCTGCAGCGTTGGCCGGCAGCGGGGCTGGTTGCTGCCGGAATAGCGGGCAGCCTGACCAACACAATCCTGGTGTTGGGTATGATCGGCGTATTAGGCTTTTTACCCTGGCTTGCCTTAGGGCCGATTGCCATTGCAAATGGTTTGCCAGAAGCGGGAGTCTCCGCGTTGATTACCCTGGCCGTTGTGGCAGCCTGGCGGCAATTTGCGGTTGGAAAGCGCAAAGGCGCTGATCTTTAATTCATTAGACCAAAATAATCGCTGCGGCCATCAGTGCAGTAACCAGGATTGCAAGCCCATCCACCAGGCGGAAACGCATCACCACCAACGAGGTGTGTTTCCCCGGAGAGCTGTAACCGCGGGCATCCATCGCCAGCGCCAGATTTTCAGCACGGCGCAGGCTGGATAAGAACAAAGGAACCATTAATGGGAATAATTGGCGGGTGCGCTGCAGCAGCCCGCCTTTTTTTGTACCCCATTCTGCCCCGCGTGATTCTTGGGCTTTGGCAATCCGTTCAACGGTTTGTGCCAGGAAAGGCAAGAAGCGCAGTGTGACCTGCAAGGCCATCACAAAATCACGCGTATGTATTCCAAGCCGGTCAATTGGTGAGAGCAGTGAGGCAATTCCGTGGATCATTTCTGAGGTGGAAAGGCAAAACGAAGCCAGGCTTAGTCCCAATAGGAGGACACAAAAGCGCAGCAGCAAAACCGCAGAAGCGAGTAGTCCGGCTGAATAGATATTGACTGGACCGATGGAAAATAAGATGGTCGGCTGGCTGCCTGGAGGAACCAGAAATAGCTGCAGGATGGCCAGGATCATTAAGAACGGCAGCGGTGCGATTAATCCGCGCAGGGCATATCCCAGGGAAATCCTTCCCAATCCAATCCAGAGAAAGACAACAGCCAAAGCAATTAGCAAGCCTGACCAATGCGGCGTGAAGGTAGCGGCGGTTAAAACAAGGAAAAAGATCACAATTCGCGCGCGGGGATCAAGGCGTGTGAGCAGCGAGTCGATGGGTAGATACTGCCCAATGGTAATTTGTCGCATAAACTCGAAATTATTCAAGGCTGCCCCCCTGGATTGCTTCCAATTGAGAAGCTAACTCATCACTGTGGATAACTCCAACGGGAACAGGCCAGCCCTTTTCTCGCAGCCGGTTTGCCACCCTTGAAACCAAGGGTGGTTCTAAGCCAAATTGATTAAGCTGATCTTCTTGAGAGAAGACAGAACCCACCGGGCCGTCCATGACCGTGATACCCTTATGCATTACCGTGATTTGCTGGGTGAGGTTGGCCAGGTCTTCCATACGATGGGAAGAAAAAACCAGAGTCTTTCCCTGGTTTGCCAGGTCTTGTAAGTTGTGCAGTAACTCGTAGCGAGAGAGCGGATCTAATCCCGCGGTAGGCTCATCCAGTAAGAGGATTTCGGGTTTCATCACCAGGATAGAAGCCAGTGCAGCTTTTCGGCGCTCACCACCGCTCAGGGTAAAGGTTAAGCGGTCTTTGTAATGTTCAAAATCCAGGCCAACAATTTCCATCGCTTCCTGTACCGCTTTGCGTAAGCCGTCTTTATTGCCGACGAGCCGCTGCGCATAGGCAATTTCATCGCCGACATAGGTTTCAAAAAGTTGGAATTCCGGATTTTGAAATGCCAATCCAGCCAACCGGCGGACTGCCTTCAAGTCGGTTTTAGGATCAGCGAGGTCGAATGGACCAACTTGAACGCGGCCTTCCTGCGGCAAGAGCAATCCATTCAAATGCTGGAGCAGGGTGGATTTTCCTGAGCCAGTCGCCCCCATGATGCCGTGAACTTCTCCTTGATGGACCAAAATATTCGCATTTTGTAAGGAGCGCTGCGATAATGGTGTGCCATGAAGATAAGTGTGGCCTAAACCCTGGGCTTGAATCCAGGCAAGACCGCTGGGAGACACCTCTGGTTCTCTTGCAGGCGGAGCAGTTGGGCAGCCGCAGTCTGGTAAGGCCGCCAGGAGCTGGCTGGTAGTCAAAAGGTTATGTGGAAGACCCGGCATAGTTTTTCGCAGACGGTCAGCCAGGTGAACCGGCGCAGGAACATCCAATCCCAGCGAATGCAAGTCTGAGCGATGGGAATAAATTTCTTGCGGTGTGCCTTGCATCGCAACCTGGCCTTTATTCAAGACGATGATCCGGTCTGCGTGGGCTGCCTCTTGCATGAAATGGGTGATTTCGATGATCGTTAACCCTTCCCGGTGCAGGCGGCGGATAATCTCCACGACCATGCGGCGGCCAGCGGGGTCCAGCATGGCAGTTGTTTCATCAAAAATGATGCAGCGCGGCTGCATTGCCAGAATACCGGCCAGAGCCACCCGCTGCATTTGACCGGCAGAAAGCAAGTGGGGTGGGCGCTTGCGCTGGGCTGACATTTGCACTGTTTCCAATGCCTCATCAACCCGGCGGTGAATTTCTGCGGCGGGTAGCCCCAGGTTTTCAGGGCCAAAAGCCACATCTTCTTCGACTAAAGTGGCCACAATTTGATCTTCTGGTGCTTGAAAGACCATCCCAACCAGACTGCGAATCTGAGGATGGTTGGCTGGATCACGGGTATCTAACCCGGCAACCTGGACCAGCCCACTGGTTGGCAATAAGAGTGCATTCAGATGGCGTACCAGTGTTGTTTTACCGGAACCATTGGCTCCAATAATGGCGATATGCTCGCCTTCGTCAATTTGCAGGGATAAACCACGTAAAGCAGGCACAGGTTGGCTGCCGCGAATTGCGTGGGCATAGGTAAGGTCGGTTATTTCGATGAAATGATCTGACATGATGAAGTCATTTTAACATTAATCAGGCCGCTTGTCTGCCTGAGCTATCAAATAATGATTGAAGAAGCTGGATACTGAGATAGAATATTAACAAGGTTTCATCATTGGGTTGTGCTAAAACAAGGTCGTCATTGAAATAAAGTTGTATCTATGATTGAAGACCAAAATCCTCCTGAAAAAAATTTGGAAATAAGGAACCGGCAAGCATTACGCAGCTTAAGGCGTTCTGTTTTTTTAATTTCTCTTCCTTTTGGTGTGTTTGACTTTGTTTTACCCATTTATGGCAAAGGGCTGGGTGCATCCGCCGTAGAAATTGGACTGTTTTTTTCCATCTTTTCCATTATGCTGGTTGTGATGCGTCCATTCGTAGGATATGGCGTTGATCGAATTGGCAGGAAACCATTTTTTCTAGGTGGTGCATTCGGGTACAGCCTGACCATGCTGGTTTTTTCTTTTGCAGTTTCTGTGCCGGGAGTATTTCTGGCACGTGCGCTGAATGGCTTGTCAAGTGCGATGTTCTGGTTATCGGTCAATGCAATCACGGCAGATTCAGCGCCGGAGAAATTGCGCGGGCGAAATTTTGGAAGGATTAGCCAAACCGCCAATCAAGGGGGAATTCTTGGGACATTTATAGGCTTTTATATCTTGTTCTCGATGGGCATGAAACAAGGCTGGCAGCCAATGTTCTTTTTTTATGCAGCAGCCGCCCTGATTGCTGGTTCGCTGGCTTTCTGGAAACTTCCTGAGACTTTGCCAACATCGGTTGTTGTTGAAAAATCCAATGATTTTCAATGGTCAAGACCGTTTATTTTGTTGCTGCTGGTAACTCTGACCACCGCAGCATCATGGGCGATGGTATCTCCTATTTTGATGATCTTTCTGCAAGAGCGGTTAAATGTACCGTTCAATGGTTTGGCTCTGGCTTTTTTGCCTTCTGCGTTGGTTTGGGCAATTTTCCCATCCCGATTAGGGCGGTTAGCAGACCGGTTTGGGCGCAAACCTTTGATGTTGATTGGGTTGGGGGCCGCATCCGTTAGTTCATTTTTCATTCCCGGGGTGGGCAGCCTGGTTAGCCTGGCCATTTTGTGGGCGTTTCAGGCCATTTGTTATGCAGCGGGTGATCCAGCGGAGCAGGCTTTGGTAGCCGATTTAACCGGAGGCAATGAGCGCGGACGAGGATATGGTTTTTATACCACGGCGTCTGGATTGGGGATGGCGATTGGTCCAATTGCCGGGGGATGGTTGTATGATGCAGTAAGTCCTGCGGCACCGTTTTACGCCAATGGTGTAATTCTTGCTCTTTGTCTGCTGATACTGGCAGCATTCCTGAAAGTGCCTGCATCCCAAAACCAGGTTTACCCAAACGAAAACATTTAGAATATTTAATTCGAGAAATAATGATGAAATGGTTTAAAGATACACTGATTATTCCTACCCGAGGTAAGGGGCTTTATCCGTTTACACCGCTGGTGGAAGAACGGGTTCGCTTATGGCAAATCCATGAGGGGATGTGCCACCTGTACATGCCGCATACCAGCGCATCCCTGGTGATTAATGAAAATTATGATCCAAGTGCGCAGGCAGATATGGCTGTTTTTTTGGAACGGTTGGTGCCGGAAAACCAACCCTGGATGCGCCATACCTTGGAAGGCGGGGATGACTCCTCTTCCCATTTACGCGCAATGATTACCCAGGTCAGTCTGTCCATCCCCATTGATGACGGTCAGTTGCATCTGGGGACATGGCAGGGAATTTATTTATTCGAGCATCGTTCAGGGGGGCATCGTCGCGAAGTCTGGCTGCGCTGCCTGGGGATTGACTCGGACTAGCCAGCCGAAAGGGCTAAAAATACATCTTCCAGGGTTGGCTCAACCTGGTTGATTTCCATGCTGGTGCATCCTGCCTGGGATAACTGTGCTTGCAGTTGTGCAGATTGGGTGTTGAGATGAGTCAAAGCGGACAGGTGATCGCCGGATAAACGCACTCGTTTGACCAATGGGCTGGCTTCCAGGGCTGCCAGAGAATTTAATAATGGTTCGGCACGAATTTCCCAGGTGATACCCTGGATCGAATTCTTTTTTAGTTGGGATGGCAGATCCATTGCCAGGAGTTGTCCATCGCGCATAATACCAACCCGCCCACAGTACTCTGCTTCGTCCATGTAATGGGTGGTAACAAAAGCTGTCATTCCCTGTTCTACCAGGATATAAATCAAATCCCAGAAAGCCCGGCGTGCGCCTGGATCTACTCCGGAGGTGGGCTCATCCAAAAAGATTAGCCTGGGTGAGTGAATGATGGCTGTTCCTAGTGCCAATCGCTGCCGCCAGCCGGTTGAAAGGGTGCGCACCAGGGTGTGTTTTTGATCCTGCAGGTCGATTTGTTTTAATACCTGGTTTATCCGGGTAATATCCCGCACACCGTAGATACCGGCATAAAATTGCAGATTTTCCCAAACAGATAAATCATGGTAGAGAGCAAATTTTTGCGACATGTAGCCCACCTGCCGCCGGACAGCTTCCGGATCGCGCAGAATATCGATACCCAGAACATTTGCTGACCCACTGGTTGGCCGCAGTAATCCTAATAGCATGCGAATGGTGGTAGTCTTTCCGCAGCCGTTCGGTCCCAGATAACCAACCACCTCACCAGCCTGCACGGTAAAGCTGACCTGATTAACCGCGCGGAATTGGCCGAAGTCTTTGGTTAGTTCTTGAACCTGGATCACTTCATCCATTATGTTTTTCCTCCAGAGTAAAAAGTCTTTCTTCCTCCAGGTAGGAAAGGAAAACATCTTCTAAGCTGGGTTGGATGCAGGCATAGCGCAATTCCATATTTGGATTCGTTTTGCTGATATGATCTAATTGATCCATGACTTTAGGGGCAGTGGTTAAGGAAACCCGGATATGGAGCCGGTCGCCAAACATTTGGGCATTATGAATTTCGGGTAGATTGACAACGATTTGCCTTAATTCAGTAATTTTATTTCCGCGCAATTCAATGATCTGACCGGTAAATTGGGCTCTCAATTCGGAAGGCGACCCTTCGACCAGCATTTGGCTGCTGCGCATGAACCCCAGGCGCATACAGCGGGCGGCCTCATCCATATAAGGGGTACTGATTAAGACAGCGACACCTTCTTGCTGTACCAGGCGAATGATCAATTGCCAGAAATCCTGGCGTGTGACGGGATCGACCCCCGTGGTAGGTTCGTCAAGCAGCATCACTTTGGGACGATGGACCATGGCTGCAGCCAGTCCTAATTTCTGTTTCATGCCGCCCGAGAGTTGTCCAGCACGCCGGTCAGAAAATTGGGCCAGCCCGACAAAGTCAAGTACTTCCCGGCTGCGTGGCAGCCATTCTTTTCTTGATATTCCGCGCACTTCCGCAAAAAATCGCAGATTCTCTAAAACTGTCAGGTCATCATAGAGAGAAAAACGCTGCGCCAGATAGCCAATATGGGCGCGGGCTTGTTCCGGCTGGCGTTCCATTTGAAATCCGGCAATTTCCACCTGGCCGCGGGTAGGCTTTAAGGCACCGCATAAGAGCCGGATGGTGGTGGTTTTTCCGGCTCCATCCGGACCGACCAATCCATATATTGTGCCTTCAGCAATCGAGAGAGACACATCCTGGACGGCGGTTACGTCGCCAAATTGTTTGGTAAGCTGTGCTGCTTGAATTAATTGGGTCATACCATTTTATGGCTTGGAAAAGGTCACATCGGCTGGCATTCCAGCCTTGAGCTTGCCTTCCAGATCGGTAACGCTGCATTTGACGGCAAATACGGTGGTTTGGCGGCTTTGTTTGGTCTGGACATTCCGCGGGGTAAATTCGGCCTGATCCGCAATTCGAATAACCTGCGCCGGGAAGATTTGCCCTGGGAAAGAATCGACACTGACCTCTGCGGTATCGCCAACTTTAATTTGTCCGTAACGGCTTTCTGGTAGATAAACCGTGATAGTGATGGTTTCAGGCTGACCCAACGTGACGGACAGTGCGCCTGCTGTAATCACCTCGCCCGGTTCAACCGAGCGGGTTAATATAATGCCATCGGTTGGTGCTGTAACGGTTAATTTTGAAATTTGAACCTGGATTAAATTAATTTCAGCCTGCGCCTGGCCAATGCTTTTTTCAGCCAGGTTCACTGCTGCCTCGGTTTGAGCGGCTTGGGCTTGAGCTAATTCCAAAGCCGCTGCTGCCTGCCGGACTGAAAGGGAATCTTCACCGGTCAATAAGGAGTTATACCGGTCAAGAGCGCTGTCGTATCGATCCTTTGCCAACGCGAGGTCAGCGCGGATTTGGTTTAATTCATCTTGTTGATCCTGGTCTAATAAATCCTGTAGGTCATCGAGTGCCACCCTTAATTCTTCCCTGGCAATGTCAAACTTTTCTTGAGCACGGTCACGAAATTCTGCATCGTTGTTTTGGCGGGCGCGATTTAATTGCTCGTTAGCGATGCGGAATGCAGCTTCCTTTTCTGCTAGATTCGTTTCGGCATCTATTAATTCTTGCCCCCCATTCTCCTGAAAAAACGAATCCAGGTCTTGCAGGGTGGAATTGTATTTATCCTTCGCGGTGTTCACTTCTGTTTGTGCAGCAGACAGGGATTCTTGATCTGAAAAATACCAGATGGGCCGGTCAATCTCTGTGGGTTGGGCTTGCTGCCACAAGGTTGCCCGGTTGGCTTGATCCGCTCTTTGCGCATTTGCCAGCGCGATTTCATATTGCACCTGGACTATGTTGACGTTTGCCTGTGCTGTTTGCTGAGCTTTTTTTGCTGTTTCCAGATTTGCCTGAGCAGTTGCCAGTCCGGTCTGAGCGCGTTCAAGTTGTGCTTGCAGCAATGCACCATCTAAAATAAATAATGTTTCGCCAGCCTGGACTTTATCCCCTTCACCGGCGTAAACTTCGACCACTCGACCGCTCAATTCTGGGGCAATAGCAATTTCAACCATCTCAACGGTTCCGGAACCGCCTAAAATGTCAGATTCTTCGTTTTTTAAGGTTGAGAGATAATAAATCGAAGCTGCAACCAGTCCAAGGAAAATAATGATTGGGATGATTCGTCGGGCAGAAAGAGTGTGCATCATTCCTCCACTGATATATTCAATCCAAACGTTTACGGAAACGCAGAGTCGCCAGAAGCATGAGACCAATTCCCAGCAAGGTTAACGCGAGTACTTCTTGTTGTAAGGCGGCTAATCCAACCCCTTTGACCAGAATGGCTCGGATAATGACCAGGTAGTAACGCAGCGGAATCACATAAGAAATCCATTGCAAAATGCGCGGCATGGCTTCCAGCGGAAAGAAGAAGCCGGATAAAAAGATGCTGGGTAACAAGGTCATAAATACCATTAACATGGCTTCTTGTTGGGTGTT
>JAJUJY010000271.1 GCA_029265085.1 Chloroflexota bacterium | reverse complement strand
GCCTTGGATTCTCGATAGAATTAAAAATCCTTTTTGTAGAGGAATCTTATGCCAATCTATGAATATATTTGCAAAGATTGTGGAGCAAAATTTGAAGCAATTCGCTCAATGAAAGATGCTGACGCACCGATTATCTGCAAAAAGTGTTTAAGCACTCAAACACAACGTGCAATTTCAATGTGTTACGCCAGCTCTGAAGGTCGCTCTCTCACTTCAAGCAGCGGCGGCTGCTCAGGCTGCAGTGGCGGTTCGTGCTCAAGTTGCGGTCATTAAGGAAATGGGAATTTCATAAACAATGAAATCTTTTGAAAACAAATTAGTGTTAATCACTGGTGGATCAAGTGGAATTGGCCTTGCACTTGCCAAAAAATTGGTTGAAAAAGGTTCAAATGTCGCAATCCTGGCACGTCGCCCTGAGGTTCTTGAACAGGCTCGAGGCGAAATCCTGGCCGGAACAAAAAATGGTAGCAAAATTTACACCCTGCAAGCTGATGTTGCAGATGAAACCAGTATTAAAAGTACTCTCAATGATTTTATCGCCCAGGTCGGCGTTCCAGATTTAATCATTAACTCTGCCGGGGTTGCGCGCCCTGGAAAATTTGAAGAAATTCCTACGGATATCTTTCGTTGGACAATGGATATTAATTATTTTGGCACGGTTTATGTCTGCCAGGCTATTGTACCGCACCTGCTGAAACGAGGTTATGGGAACATCGTTAACATTTCATCCGTGGCAGGATTTTTGAACATCTATGGCTACACTGCTTATGGTGCATCAAAATTTGCCGTGCGCGGATTCTCGGATGCACTACGTGCTGAGCTAAAGCCATACGGGGTTAATGTTTCTATTGTTTTTCCGCCGGATACAGATACTCCTCAATTAGTATTTGAGTCACAATTTAAACCCGATGTAACCCGAATATTAGGAAGCACTGCAGGCGCATTAACTGCAGATACTGTTGCCGATGTAATTATTAAAGGGATTGAGCGCGACCGGTATCTCATTTTACCCGGATTAGAAACCAAAATACTTTTTAGACTATCGAATTTTTTAGGTGGTCTGGTTCACCCACTCATGGATTATTTAGTTCGTGATGCGCTTCGAAAGCAATCCAAATCGAAGAAATAAATCTGCATATAAAACGTAAGTGATCCAGATAAAATCCGATACCAGTAAATGAATCAATTGCATCCAAACCGGTGCAAGCAGCACAACATTGATTACTCCCAAACCGAGCTGTAATCCAACGAGTGCGATTAATCCAGTTCCAAACCGGTTTGCCAGGGGATGACGGATTTTCGCTTTAAATAGATACCCCAGGATAGCAATATATCCACCCACAACAATTGCGATGATCGGATGATAGATTCTCAACCGGATTAAGAAATGTGCAGTTTCCGAAAAATCTTGTTGAAATCCTTCAACCAAAGATTGGGCTGGAAAAAGTGTGTCACCCAAAGCAGTGATTGCTCCACTCACTCCCAATACCAGCAGACCAATAAAACCGAGCACAATAAATCCGGATGACTTTCCACTCCAATGGTAGGAAGCCGATGTATTTTCCCTGGACCAAAACGCGGTTAAGGTTAACCAGGCAAGAAGCAAAAATGTATTTACCAAATGCGCAGACATAGAAAATGCTCGAGCAATCGATTGGTTGTCTGCAACCAGTTCAAATAACACCAACCCCGCCCCTATTAAAGCTTCTGTAATGGTAAATATTAAGGAAAATACCGCTGCTTTTCTAACTCTATGTCCTTTCGGAAAACTGCGAAAAGCAAATATTAATAACAGGATCACCAATATTAATACAATCCCGCTGGTGACACGGTGAGAAAATTCCGCCAAAGTTTCTAATTGTGGTGATCGAGGAATAACTACCCCATTACACAATGGCCAATGAGCCCCGCATCCAGCCCCTGAACCAGTCGCTCTTACAAAAGCCCCCCACAGGATCACGATCAAGTTATATCCCAATACTGCCCATGCAAATTTGGTAAATTTTTTCATAGTAACCTCAACTCGGGCATTGCTATGCGAAATTTTAATATTTCTTTCGACCTAATTGATTTTACATGTCCGATTTATCTTTTGTCAATTTCGGATTACAAGCAAATTTGTTCCAAACCGAACAACCTTCATTTAATCTCGTGACATTAGACTACAATACTTCATTCAAAAATCTACTGACACCCTCAATTCGTGTATGATATACTACACTCGGTACCCATCTACTTTACCCTTCAGTTGAGGAATATCTATGAAAAAAGATTTTATTGCGATTTCCGACTATAAAGCGGAAGAAATCAAACGGATGCTTGACCTGGCAATTGACCTGAAAAAAGAGTTAAAAGCAGGCGGCAACAAACCCATTCTGAAGAATAAAGTGCTCGGAATGATTTTCCAAAAACCCAGCTTGCGCACCCGCGTCAGCTTCGATATGGCCATGCGCCAATTGGGTGGAGACGCCCTTTATCTTTCTCCCAACGAAATTTCGATGGGACAGCGCGAATCCATCGCCGATGTAGCTCGAGTATTATCTGGCTATGTTGATATATTGATGGCTCGTGTTTTTGATCACAACCATGTGATCCAGCTCGCTAAATGGGCTTCTGTCCCCGTGATCAATGGCCTGAGCGATTACAATCACCCCTGCCAGGGGATGGCAGATGCGCTGACAATTTTAGAAGAGTTTGGCTCATTAAAAGGCCTGAACGTCACATTCATTGGCGATGGCAATAATGTAGCCGTTTCTCTTCTGCATGTCTGCGCTCAGTTAGGTGCTAACTTCACATTGTCTGCTCCCGAAGGGTACGACATGAATCCAAAAGCCATCGAAATTGCCAAAGAAATTGCTGCCAATACCGGCACCAAGATGCATTTCGAGCGCGATCCTCATGCCGCGGTAAAAGATGCCCACGTTATTTATACAGACACCTGGACCAGCATGGGCCAGGAAGCTGAAGCCAAAAAACGCGAAGAAGTATTTCCTCCTTACCAGGTGAATGAAAAGCTTGTTAGCGAAGCCCGCAATGATGTGATCATCATGCACTGTCTCCCCGCTCACCGCAACCACGAAATCACAGACGAAGTTGCAGACGGTCCGCATTCTCGGCTCTTCCCGCAGGCGCATAATCGCATGCACGCTCAAAAAGCCATCCTTGTGGAAATGTTGGGATAATAAGGCAATTAAGCTCTATGAAAACAAACGAGTATATTGAGTTAGAAGAAAAATACGGTGCTCATAATTACCATCCATTGGATGTGGTAATTTCAAAAGGGCAAGGTGTGTGGGTGTATGATGTAGAAGGTAACCGCTATTTGGACTGCCTTTCTGCGTACTCCGCCCTAAATCAAGGTCATGTACACCCGCGCATTCTTGATGCCATGCGGGAACAAGCCGAGAAAGTCACGCTTACCTCTCGCGCTTTCCGCAATGATCAGCTGCCTCTGTTCTACAAAGAGCTGTCTGATCTAACAGGCTATGACATGGCTTTGCCAATGAACAGCGGTGCTGAAGCAGTTGAAACTGCGATGAAATTAGCCCGCAAATGGGCCTACCAGGACAAAAAAGTTCCCCGCCATCAAGCAGAAATTATTGTTGCCGAGGGAAATTTCCACGGCCGCACTATTTCTATCGTTTCATATTCCAGCGAACCGCTTTACAAAGACGATTTTGGTCCCTTCACCCCCGGGTTTATTGAAGTGCCGTATGGCGATGCGGCAGCAATAGAAAAAGCCATCACTCCCAACACCGCAGCAGTCTTGATTGAACCAATCCAGGGTGAAGGCGGCGTATTAATTCCACCGAAGTCTTACCTGAAAAATGTCGCTGAAATTTGCAAGAAAAACAATGTTCTGCTCATTTCAGACGAAATTCAAACTGGTTTG
>JAJUJY010000159.1 GCA_029265085.1 Chloroflexota bacterium | reverse complement strand
ATGTCCGGCGTATAAACGGGCAATTTGGGTAATGTCACGCACCGCCAATACAGAAACCAGCGATGAGTCTTTTAACATGGATACAAAATCGTTGCTCAACGCAGGCAGTACATTTCGAATCGCTTGTGGCAAAATCACATACCGCATCGCTTGAGCATAGGTCATACCCTGCGAACGAGCTGCCTCCATTTGACCACGCCCAATTGATTCAATCCCAGCCCGAAATATCTCAGCCAGAAATGCGCCGTACGTAATAGAAAGCGCAGCAATTGCCCGCACATTCATCGATATCGCATTATTTTTTAAGCTAGTTAACACCTCTCCTACCCCGACAAGCTGCATGGAAATAAATAATTCTCCCAGACGATTTAATCCATCAACAATCGCAGGCATGCCCACAAACGCAATAAAGAAAATCAAAACTAACATGGGCACACCGCGGATCAACTCTATATATAAAGTGGCTGTGTTTTTAAAGAAAACGGAGTTAGAGATGCGTCCTAATCCGGCCAACAACCCCAACAAAAGGGCAATCACAAAAGCAATTAAGGTTGTCGATAAAGTAACACCAATACCTGCCTTGATAAAATTAAATGCTTCACGGTAATCCTGGTTTGTACTGATCGTAATCGCGGCAATTGCGGCGATCAAAAAGATCGCCGCGAGCCACCACGGAAATGCTGCTAAGCGGCTACGTAACCGCATGCGGAGTTTATCGGTCACCGCCGCACCCTCGGACCATTTCAAAGCTTGTTTTCCAATCATGACATTTCTCTTTCATCGTACCTGTTACGGATAAATTCAAAACTTAATTCTGAATATCATCGTAGGTGATATCAAATTCAGGTCCAAAGAACTTGACATTTAATGCCGCCAGTGCACCATCCGCCATCATGGCTTTAATTGCTTGATTAACCGGATCAACAAGATCGCTGCCTTTCGGGAAGGCAAAACCTAACGCATCTGAAGAAATGGACGGGCCAATTAATTCCAAATCTTCCGCATTCTGCCCCATATACCCCATACCGACCACTTCATCAATAATCACTGCATCTACGTCTCCAGCAATTAGCGCCTGTACAGCAAAGGGGAATTGCTCAAAAGCCTGGATTCGATCTTCAGAAAGATATTGGACTGCCGTCTCATAATTAGTCGTACTCACCTGAGTTCCCATAGCTAATTCGGGATTGGCAACAAATTCTTCGATACTGGCAAATCGTGTTTCTCCTTTGCGCACCAGCAAGCGCTGCTGGATTTGGATATACCCAATCGAAAAATCAACAATCTCTTTGCGCTCGTCCGTAATCGTAATGCCATCACCCGCAAGATCGTATTGCCCATCCGAAACCGCCTGGATCATGCCATCCCAGGCTGCCTCGACAAAAACCGGTTGGCAGTGCAGGCGAGTACATATTTCTGCCCAGGCTTCGTAATCCCATCCGCCTGGTTCGCCTGTTTCTAAGGAAATATAGTTAAAGGGCAGGTATGCATTTTCCACAGCAATGGTCACTTCGCGGCAGCCAAGATCTACAATTGCAGTTTCTGCACTGCCCAGGCAGCCTTCAGGCTGAGCGGCTGCCGTATTTTCTACAGCCAGCGATTCTGCTGCTGGAGTCACGCCGTCATTCACCTCCGCAGCAGATGGAGCTCCACCACATGCGGCCAGCAGCAACATCACCAACACACTACTAATTAAGAAAAACCTGGTAAATTTCATTTCGTCTCACTCCTTAAACCATTTGTAAGATTGCTGTCCTTTTGCATCGTCAAAGAAAAGGACAAAGAGAAAAGATAAAAAAATCAAGAAAATTCCGGTTGGGCAGGCCGTGTGTGCGGCCTGCCCCTGACTACACCCATTCCATCAACCAATAAGACACCTCCAAATCTCACCGCATAAACAAAAAGCCCTTCCGGAAGGAAGGGCTATCTTGTCTATTACCAACTAAATCTTATGATCCAGATTCAGGTAAACGAAACCCGTCCTTCCAGGAGAAGGCTTTGATGCTTTGGGTTACGCTTAACGAATTGGGTGAACAACATGGTAATTTTATAGCACGCGAAAAAACGTTTGTCAATCACTTTACAAAAATCTTAAGAATCTCTTTTGTATCTTGACATATCGGACTGACGTTCTCCGAGTTTCGTACTATAATTTAAATATGGAAAAGAATACCCCACTCCCCCAAGTTGATGGCGCAGCGATAACTATCGCAAACGGTGTATTATCTGTACCGGATTATCCCATCATTCCGTACATTGAAGGGGATGGTTCCGGAACAGATATTTGGAAAGCATCTCAGCGAGTTTTTGAGGCTGCGATTGCTTCAGTTTACGGAGAAAAAAGAAAAATCGTTTGGCATGAGGTTTATGCAGGGCAAAAAGCCTTTGACCTCTTTGGAACCTGGCTGCCAGATGAAACCTTAGCCGCCTTTGAAAAGTATAAAGTTGGAATTAAAGGCCCATTAACTACACCGGTTGGCGAAGGCATCCGGTCACTCAATGTTGCGATGCGAAAAGCCCTTGACCTATATGTATGCCAACGTCCATCCCGTTGGTTTGAAGGAGTTCCATCACCCATTCATCATCCTGAGAAAGTTAATATGGTTGTATTCCGCGAAAATACCGAGGACATCTATGCCGGTATTGAAATGGCTGCTTTCTCTGAGGAAAATAAACAATTTCTTGAATTCCTGAAAACCAATTTTCCGGAAGATTACAAACGCATTCGGTTCCCACAATCCGCAGGCATCAGCATCAAACCGGTGTCAAGAGAAGGAACCCATAGACTCGTACGTGCAGCCATCCGTTGGGCTCTCGCGAATCAGCGCCGCAGTGTTACACTGGTCCACAAGGGCAATATCATGAAGTTCACTGAAGGCGCATTTCGCAATTGGGGTTATGAGCTGGCTGAAAGCGAATTTAAGGATCAGGTATATACCTGGCTTCAATGGGAACGAACGAAAAACGTTAAAGGTGAGGAAGCAGCCAATCTAGAGCAAAAATCAGCCCTGGATTCAGGTAAACTATTGATCAAAGATGTCATCACTGATTTCATGTTTCAAGCTGCGATCACGCGCCCACAAGATTTCGATGTGCTGGCTACCCCAAACCTTAACGGGGATTATCTCTCGGATGCGTTAGCTGCTCTGGTTGGCGGAATAGGCATTGCTCCAGGGGCAAATATTAATTATGAAACCGGAGCCGCAGTCTTTGAAGCAACCCATGGGACAGCTCCTATCTATGCAGGAAAAGACATCGTTAATCCGAGTTCTGTGATCCTATCCGGGGAAATGATGCTGCGCTATCTGGGATGGTCTGAAGCAGCCGATCAGATCATTCATGCGATGGAAAAAGTTATTGCTGCCAAAAAATTTACCAATGATCTTTATCGGCATGCAGAAGGGGCAACTTTATTAAAAACATCCCAATTTGGTGATGCATTGATCGCAGAAATGAAGAAAGCTTAGCATTGGGAGAAAAGTTATGGCGCCACAGGAATTTGATATCCGCTCCACATTATCAACATCGAACGGAAATTACCAGGTGTACAGGTTGGATAATATTCCAGGTCTGACGACTGCGCAAATCCAAAAGTTACCTTATGCCATTCGCATTTTATTGGAAGGGGTTGCGCGAAATTTTCAACACGGTAAGGCAGAATGGCAGGATGTAGAAAATCTTGCACATTGGTCTGCCCAGAGTTCCATGCGCAGCCCAATGCCTTTTTTTGCTGGGCGGGTTGTGCTGCAAGATTTTACAGGTGTTCCGGTATTAAATGATTTAGCAGCGATGCGTTCGGCACTGGCTCGCAGGGGCGGCGATCCACAAAAGATCAATCCAGTCGTTCCTGTGGATCTGGTCATTGACCATTCTGTGCAGGTGGATTATTTCGCCAGTCCGGATGCTTATAACCGGAACGCCAAAGTGGAATTTGAACGCAATCGTGAGCGATATGAATTTTTGCATTGGTGCCAGACTGCATTTAAAAACTTAAGAATCGTTCCGCCTGCCTCAGGAATTATTCACCAGGTAAACCTGGAATACCTCGCCGGAGTTGTATTAACCCGCTCCCAAGATGGCCAACAAGTAGCCTTTCCTGACACATTGGTCGGTACAGATTCGCATACCACCATGATTAATGGACTGGGTGTAGCTGGCTGGGGCGTAGGCGGAATCGAAGCGGTAGCAGCCATGCTAGGCGAACCGGTTGAAGTTCTAACGCCGGATGTGATTGGTTTTCGGCTGACGGGTCACCTCCCAGAAGGGACAACCCCAACCGATTTAACCCTGACAATCATTCAAAAACTGCGCAAAATGGGCGTTGTGGATAAATTTGTTGAATTCTTTGGGCCAGGATTGGATTCATTATCGCTGGCTGATCGGGCGATGATTGCAAATATGACCCCAGAATGCGGCGCAACTATGCTTTACTTCCCCGTAGATGAACGCACCCTGGACTACTTACGATTCACCGGTCGTTCCATGGAACAGGTGGCATTGGTTGAGGCGTATTGCAAAGCGCAGCATCTATTTCGCGAAACAGATGCGCCTGACCCGGAATACACCATCCTGGTTGAACTGGACTTATCCAGCATTGAACCCAGTCTGGCAGGTCCCAAACGACCACAAGACCGGGTTGCATTATCTGCAGTGAAAGACAATTTCCAAAAAGCACTCACCACCCCGCGGGCAGAAAATGGTTTTGGTGTCCTCCTGGAAGAAACAAATCGGACCGCGGTTTTTAAAAACGGAAAGTCATTTGAACTTTCTCACGGTTCCGTTGTGATTGCAGCCATTACATCCTGCACCAACACTTCAAATCCATATGTAATGCTTGCAGCTGGATTGGTTGCAAAAAAAGCCGTTCAACTGGGGTTGCAAGTCAAACCATATGTCAAAACCAGCCTTGCCCCAGGCTCGCGCGTTGTAATGGAATATCTCCAGGCCGCCGGTTTGGTTGAACCGTTGGAACAATTAGGCTTTCATCTGGTTGGCTACGGCTGCACCACCTGCATTGGTAATTCTGGACCATTGTCTGAAGAATTATCCAAAGGGATTAAAGAAAACAACCTGGTCGTTGGAGCCGTTTTGTCCGGAAATCGAAACTTTGAGGGACGGGTGAGTCCACTCACTCGCGCAAATTATCTTGCCTCCCCTCCACTGGTTGTAGCGTATGCCCTGGCAGGTACGTTGAACATTGATCTAACACAAGAACCAATTGGTACCGCACAAAACGGAAAGCTGGTTTATCTGCGTGATCTATGGCCAGAGTCCGAAGAGATTGAAATAGCCATGCGCCAATCCATTCAACCGTCAATGTTCACTGATAGCTATGCGCAAATCTATACCGGTAATCAAGATTGGAACGCTGTTTCTTCCGGCGAAGGCAGCCTTTACCGCTGGTCGGAATCATCCACATATTTACAGGAACCCCCATTCTTTTCAGAAAAATCACGGCAAACAACCAGCGACATCAGCGCGGCACGCGTGTTAGCCTATTTAGGCAATTCAGTCACCACCGACCATATCTCTCCGGCAGGCTCCATCGCTGCCAACAGCCCGGCCGGTCAATATTTACTGGAACATGGCAACCAACCCGCGGATTTCAATTCATATGGATCAAGACGCGGCAATGATCGAGTTATGACGCGTGGAACTTTTGCCAATATTCGCATCAAAAATCTGCTGCTGGATGGCATTGAAGGACCATATACCGTTCACCTGCCTTCTGGAGAACAACTTCCGATCTATGATGCATCTATCCGGTATCAAGCCGAGGGTACGCCGCTTATTGTAATCGCCGGAAAAGAATATGGGACAGGTTCTTCCCGTGATTGGGCAGCCAAAGGCGTCCTTCTTTTAGGCGTAAAAGCAGTGATCGCTGAATCCTTTGAGCGGATTCACCGCTCTAACCTGGCTGGCATGGGCGTCTTACCGCTTCAGTTTAAACCTGGAGAAAGTGCTGTTTCATTGGGATTGACTGGAAAAGAAGCATACACCATACCAGGAGTTGAAGAGCACCTGTACCCCGGTGCAGAACTTGTTGTCACAGCACTGCGGGAAGATGGCAGCCGGATTAGCTTCTCCGTTTTGCTGCGTCTGGACAGTAAAAACGATATTCGCTACTACAAAGAAGGCGGAATATTAAAAACATTATTGGCGAATTTTCAATAGCAGCACCTGTTGAAAAAAACACCCCGGGTTCTGTTTAATTCAGATTCCGGGGTGTTTTTTTCTTCCAACAATTCCGCACAAAATCGTTTTGTGATACATTAAGACACATGCAAACATCCTACGAAGATAAAATACGCACCTACATTGCCGAACACCATATTCAGGCCGAGCATTTAACTTTTGATCAATCCTGTCACTCCGTGGCAGAGGCAGCTGAAGCAGTTCACGCAGCGGCAGAAGACTTTATCAAATCCATTTGTTTCATTGATTCCGATAGGGGACTGATTGTAGCGGTGATCAAAGGCGAAGATCGTGCTAGCCCAACGGCTGTTGCTGCTGCTCTGAACATTCGCAAACCCCGACTTGCCACCCCTGATGAAATTCTGGAACGAACGGGGTATCCCTGCGGTGGTACACCGCCTTTCGGCTTCCCGGCAATTTTCTTAATAGATCCGCGGGTTATGGAACGTGCTGAAGTATATGGCGGAGGGGGCAGTGAAACATTACTGATTCGCATTACCCCCAAAGAAATTCAACGTGCTAATCAGGGACAAATAAAAATAATCCGCATTTAAAAAATTTATTGACACAAATCACCCTAACCTTAGATTTTATGGTTTAATAACCTTATTAAAAAATGTAAATCAACAGGAAAATCAATTTTTGATGAAAAGTTACCGCAAAGAACTCTGGATGAGCGTGCCCGGACGCAGGGCTTTTCTCAATATCACACCACATGTTGAAGAAGCCCTCCTGGAATCTGGGATCAAAGAAGGTCTGGTATTGGTCAATGCCATGCATATCACAGCATCGGTATTCATCAACGACGATGAACCTGGTCTGCATAATGATTTTGAAAAATGGCTGGAAGGATTAGCTCCCCATCTCCCCCTGAGCAAATATCTTCACAATCGCACCGGAGAAGATAACGCTGACGCACATATGAAACGGCAAGTAATGGGAAGAGAAGTAGTCGTAGCAATTACAAATGGCAAACTTGATTTTGGCCCCTGGGAACAGATTTTTTACGGCGAATTTGATGGCGGCCGCCGAAAGCGGATATTAATCAAAATCATCGGTGAATAATATACTGGATACTATATATTCAGACTGTAGTTAACAAACTAAGAGATATTTTTAGGAGTAATTTTCATGGAAAAAACCACCCGAAAACCAACCAACGTTTTCAGTATCCTTTTGTTTATATTCTCCGGAATCACCCTGGTGCTCAGCATGATCAGTCTCATTAGTGCCCTGAGTTCGAGTGGAGCAATTGAAAGCCAGGTTGGACTGATCATGGGAATGGTTGGGTTAGGACAATTGGCCGGGCTGGTCATCAACCCGCTTCGCTCGTTGGTTGTAACAATAGGCGGCGCTGCTGCCTTAATGCTATTCGTGCTTAGCGCTTTACTATTCACTGCTGGGCTGTTGCTAAACCGCAACCGCACATTGGCAGACCGGGTAACAAGGTTGGAAGAAGAACTAGAGTTATTAAAAAACAAATAGTCCATGTCGTCCAAAATATCAATTAGGCTGCAACGCTGGATTCCTTTCATCATCATCGCAATTGGCGCAATTTTTCGAATTCGCCAATTGCTTCTCAACCGCTCGCTCTGGTTAGATGAAGCTCTGTTAGCCAACAATATCGTTACCCACTCATTAAAATTCCTGTTAACCCAACCCCTAGATAACCAACAAGCCGCCCCCTGGGGATTTCTCTTTTCTTTGAAATTATTTGGAAAGATTTTTGGTTATCATGATTATGTTTTCAGGCTGGTGCCATTTATTGCCAGTTTATTATTTTTACTGGTATGCGAGAGATTAAGCAGGTCGCTAAAAAAAACGCTTGCTCGTTACGGATTTTTAGCCTTGATCTCATTTTCACCCATCTTGATTTATTACAGCTCAGAGGTTAAGCAATACATTTTTGACATCTTCTTTGCGACCTTTCTACTATGGATCGCGATGAATTACCAAAAATGGAAATTTGGTTATTTAATATTAGGAATCAGCGGAATAGTCTCGATTCTTTTTTCACAACCGAGTGTTTTTGTTCTAGCCGCTATTGGAATATATGAAGTTCTTGTTCATTGGGTACAAAAACAATCCATAACAGTCTTTCGGTTGATATCAATTGGCCTGGTATGGCTCTTCGTTTTTGCGGGAATGTATTATTTATCAACCCGATTTGCCACAGCGGATAGATTATTGGTTAATTATTGGGGAAACGCCTTTGCGCCATTACCAATCAATAACGTTGGAAAAAACTGGTACCTGGATAGTGTGCTGGCATTGGTTTTTAATATTTATGCAGGAATCACCCCCCTGGCAGCAAGCCTCTATCCACAAATGTATTCTTTTCAACACGTTTTGATCACATTTGGCACTATTGCCGGTTTATTGCTGTTATATAAAAACAATCCTCAATTTTTCTGGATCAGTGCACTGGATATAGGTATCAATCTCGCCGTCTCTGGATTTCATCTTTATCCTTTTCGTTCTCGTCCAATTATTTATTTAATCCCCATAACCATTTTTTGGTTATGCAATTTAGTGGATTGGTCTATAGCCACCTCAAGATTATGGATAAATGGGCTTGGATTAGCCATCATCACATTAGCTATCATTGTCTGCTCCCAAAAATCTATACCGAATTTTTTTACCCCAAAGCCATGGTCAGATATTAAAAGTTGTTTATCCTATATTAGTCAGCATAAACAGCCCAATGATCAATTGGCGATCAGCGAATGGAGTTTGCCTGCATTTGAGTTCTACCAAAGCAAATATGATTTGGGAGGGATATTATTCACAGAAAATATATCAAAAGCGTTTGAGACTCAAAGTTTCACTAACACCCTATGCCAAAATAAACATTTTGGCAAAACATGGGTACTATTTTCACATCGTTTCTCTCAATCGAAAGACATGGTTTTTGAACTATCACAACAAGCGCCATTGATAAAAGTGTTTGAAACTGAAGGATCAGGCGTGTATTATTTTGATTTTAATTCTCAAAATATATGCCCGTAATAAAAACAATTTCGTTTAATAACAAAGCCAAAACAATTTTTTTCTTTCCCCGTTTTACCTTATGATTATCACCTCAGATTGGCTGATCTTAGGTAAAATAACTCCATGCCCTCAAACAAAATATT
>JAJUJY010000232.1 GCA_029265085.1 Chloroflexota bacterium | reverse complement strand
GTGTAGGACGCAGCTGCAAAAAAATTTTAAGACAAGGTATGGGGGCTGTTGCTCAAAAATAGAGAATTTTCAAATATCTCACAGAAAGAATAACTTATGAATTTTTCAATGATTGTATATATTATTCTCGCGATCTTGTTCTGTACAGGGCAAATCTTAAAAGCCCCTAACAAATGGTTGGTCGGTAGTGTTTATCTTTGGATTTTTAGTATTCCAGTTTTAGGGAACCCAGATTATACAATCACTATCCCTATTGCAGGATTTGATATCCAGCCGAGTCGTTTACTCTTTTTCTTGCTAGTAATTATTTTCATTTTGTTGTTGCTAAAAAGTTGGGCGAATCGAAAAAATACTAATCACCGGGCTATTCAAAAATTTCAAAATTATGAATTGTGGATGCTTATATACCTCTGGATTATTATCTGTGCAATGCTGATCAATCTTGATCGACTTGATGGCAGAATTATTCTTGTCAATATTATAAAATTAGCAACTTTTTTCCTGCTATATTTTTCAGCCAGGTTATTTCTTCAAGATAAAGATTATTTGATCATTGTTCAGGGTGTGGCTGTTTTTGCTGTGGTTTCTTCCCTAGTGGCAGTATACCAATTTTTTATCGATCCGGAATTTTTTAGAATAGGAGTATCTCGGATTGCTTTTGGTTCGTTTGTGCGAGCAAATGGATTTTTAGATTCGGAATATAACCAAGGGGCATTGTTGGCATTGACTTTTATTCTGGCAATACCCATTTTGCAAAATAAATTTTTAAAACTGCTTGTTTGGATATTAATGCCAATAGGCGCATTTTTAACAATGCACAGGATGAGCTGGTTGGTAATATTTATTCCATATGTTTATTACCTGATTAAATCGTTACGGTTTCCCCGGATTATTTTTGGATCGATATTTTTTGGATTAATACTTGCCGCATTAATTTTCGTAAATACTTCATGGCAGCGAAAAATTTATGGGACCTTTATTGACAATTTATTCCATGAGCGTGTCACGAAAAATACGTTGGCAATCAGAGACTCCTACAACCAATATGCCATTTATTTGGTATCCAAATATCCAATAGGAATTGGAGATTATTCTGCCTCTGTTTATAAACAGGAAGCGTATCGTTTGTCACTAGATTTTACAGATAATGAGCCGTTGATTGTTCATAATGGATATTTATCAGCAGCGGTTCAATTTGGCGTTGTTGGAATGGCAGCTTATGTTATTTTCTTGATCGAATCTTTTTATTACCACTTTAGAAAAAAGAATTGGTATATGGATAAATGGCCTGTGACCTGGTTGGTTATTTTCACAATTATTTTATATAACCTTACGCAAGATTTCTCGTTTTTGGGTAGTACACCCACGCTAATCTTTGGATTATTTTTGGGGGCGTCATTAAGAAGTGAGAGCCAACAAGTCTCTATATCATCCAATTCCCCGTTGACACTTGAACCAGTGTCTCAGGCGTAATTCATGGAACTTAAATCGCTTTATACCAAAACTCGATTATTTTTCCTTGAGGAAGTATTGCCAATTGAAAAGAGAAAAAATAACCGCCTGATTCAATCGGCGACCCTTTTCTCTTCTATGATATTAGCGATGGGGCTCAACTTTATTGGCAGCATTATTACTGCGAGGATGTTGGGGCCTGTTTCCTATGGGGATGTAAAGTTTATTCAGACGGTTTGGTCACTATTAACGCTGATTTCTTCGTTTGGATATTTTCATTCAGGCAGCCGGATTCTGGTGCTGGAATCCGACATAGAGAAAATACGAGAAATCTGTGGGGCTATTCTTGTTATTGCTTTTAGCATTGGAATTATTGTTGGAGGGATTACAGCAGCAATTGCCAATCCGCTTGATCAATTGATGAAATCGAATACGAGCGAGGCCATGATTTTATTGGCTCCATTTGTGGTAGCTTTACCGGTTTTCGCGGCTATGACATTGATTTTGCAAGGCACGAATAGGATTTTTATGCTCTCGATTTTAAATTCATTACCAATATTGGCTTACTTAATTAGTGTCTTTGTCTTATCTAGATTAAATATTCTCTCTACCAGCACAGTTCTTCTTGCGCATCAGGTTCCCCTCATGTTAACCCTGATTGTGATGGCAATAATAATAAAACCGTCCTTTAAATCAATGCGAATTCACTGGGAAAATCTACGCATTCATAACAAAACGTATGGAGGACCGGTTTACAGAGGGTCTTTGGCGAATGTGGCTTCATCCTATATAAACCGTTTAGCTATTTCGTATTGGGTTGATAACACAGCCGTAGGATTTTACTCTCTCGCGAATTCCTTAACAGAACCTCTAAAATTTATCCCTAATGCTGTGGCAACTTCCTCTTTTCGAAGTTTTGCGAACCAAAAACAGGTTTCCAGAAAAGCTTTTATATCTACTTTAGGATTGACCATATTTAGTTTAATCGCAGCATTTATTTTCTTCGGAAAACCTTTATCCTGGGTATATACTGAAAATTTTGCTCCTGTCGGCATGATGTCGCGTGCTATGGCATTAGGGGCAATATTCATAGGTTTTGGGGATTTTTATAATCGATTTTTAGGAGCTCATGGAAAAGGTGCGGCATTAAGAAATGTTGCTTATCTGGTTGGTGCGGTAAATATCGGAGGATTCTTTTTGTTAGTTCCTTCGTTTGGGACATGGGGGGCAATAATTACTTCAATTTTTGGGGGGATAACATATTTTCTCTTTATGTATCGATATTACTTAAAGTATTTACAAAATCCTGAAAATGAAAGTAGTTCTGCCAAAGATCAATCAGATTAAACCGTATCAAAAAGGGTTATGGAAAAACCTACTGTAGTATTTATATTGGATTCATTTGGTTTTCCAAATGGAATGGCTTCAACCCAACGTGTAAAGATGATCGCCCAATCATTATCCGAATCTGGATTTATTGTGCATATTCTCTGTGTTCGTGCTATTGATAAAGAAGGAATAGTAATCAATACAGAAGTAAAGGGCTGTTGGAATAATATAAATTACGAATATACAGCGGGCATCACCATGCGCTCAAATAAATTCTGGATTCGGCGTTATTTTGATATTCGAGGGTTATGGGTGGCAATTCGCAGACTCTCTATGTTGCGTAAAGAGCATCGCTTGATCTGTGTTTATTATTACGGCAATATTTTACATAATACTTTCAATCGTTGGTTTTTGTATTATGTAGCTAAAATTTTAAGAGTACCTATAACAACAGATATCAGTGAACCTCCATGGCTCATCCTGAGATCACCAAAATGGTATGATCGCTTTTTAACACCCTTAAAGGGGTTGAATGGAGTGATCGTTATTTCTCACTCTCTAAAGGAATGGGTAGAAAAAGCTATAGAGAAAGATCAGGTTGATCTTAAGGTGTTAAAGCTTCCCGTGCTGATAAATGAACACGAATTTCCAAGTTCTTTAAAATTAAATATGTTAAACGATCCATATGTTTTGTTTTCTGGTTCGTCAAATTATGATACAACGTTTGATTTTATATTTCAGGCAATGGAAATTGTTTGGAAATCAAATTCTAAATGTAAATTGGTGATTACCGGTTTTGCAAAAGGATCATTAGAAGAAAGAAGACTTATTCAAAAAATAAATCAACTGGCTTTTCCCGATCTTGTTGTACTAACCGGGTATTTACCAAGGATCGAATTATTTAATTGGTACAGTTCTTCAAAAGCTTTATTGGTGCCTTTGTTTGACGATCTTCGCTCAACAATGAGGTTCCCAACCAAAATTGCGGAATATTGTATGGCGGGTCGACCAATAATTACAACAAGTGTCGGAGAAATTCCTATATTTTTTAATAATGGAATTGAGGCATTGATTTGTACTCCAGGAGATATTGAAGAATTTGCTCAACGAATAATCGATTCAATTACTCCCGTAAACTTTCAGCGCATGGATACGATTGGGAAAAATGCCTATATCAAAGGAAAGCGATGTTTTGATATCGCTCAACATCGAGAACTTATCTCTAATTACTTTCTTGATTTATGCCGATCAAATAAAACTTAACCAAGTATGTCAAAAGTTCTTTTCCTGATTGATTCTCTCGAGTTAGGTGGCGCTGAGCGGCAAATGACTTTATTAATAAAATATTTGCCTGCTTCATGGAAGGCAGAAGTAATTTCTTTTGACGGCGGCATGTTTTTTGAAGAAATTAAAGCGTTGAATATTCCTTTGACTGTGTTAAAACGAAGATTTCGATATGACTTATTTCCAGTAATTCAACTTATTCATCGCCTGATAAAAAATCGGCCCAATATTGTTCACACCTGGGGCTGGATGAGTTCTGCGATTGCAGCGCCACTATGTAAGATGTTGGGTATTAAATTTCTCAATGGTGCAATTCGACGTGGATATGCACCCCGGAAAAAAACATTAAGGTCAAAAATCTCATTCTTCCTGGCAGATTTTATTGTTGCAAATAGCATCGCTGGTTTAAAAGCATTTAAAATCCCTAGAAACAAAGGGATTGTTATATACAATGCTTTTGACCCCCAAAGGCTTAATCAAAAAGTGGATTGTATTCCTCACAACATTCTTACGACCACTGTGGTGATGGCTGCAAGAATGGAAGTTCAAAAAGATTTTTTTACCTTTATTGAAGCAGCCAAAGTAATTTCGGCTAAACAGGATGGCCGATGGAAATTTATTGCTGTTGGTGATGGGTCTCTTAAGCAAAATTTGATTTTTCAGGCGAGTGATTTAATGGATAAAGGTGTGGTAGAGTTCCCTGGATTGGTCAAAGATGTTTGGCCGTATTTAAAAATTGCTGATATTGGCGTGTTGCTTACTGGATCAACTCATAAAGAGGGCTTATCTAATTCAATTATGGAATATATGGCATCAGGTTTGCCGGTTATTTGTACGGATGGGGGGGGAAATCAAGAATTAGTGAATTTGGGTGAAACAGGTTTAATCATTGACACGGAAAATGTGGATCAATTGGTTGAAAGTCTTTATTGGTTGAGGAATCATCCTCAAGAAGCTAATTTATTTGGCATTAAAGGGAAATTAAAAATAGCAGAGATGTGCTCAGTAGATCGGATGGTTGTGCAATATGTAAATTTATATGAAAAATTATTGGAATAACCATTTCGATTCTCTTTTTCAGGAGGAACATGAATAGCATATTATTTGTTTCAGAAAAGATTGATAGTCATTCGGTCGAGGGATTTGAAAAATCAATTTACTTAATCGCATGTTCTCTTGCGAAATTAAAAAAAGATAGGATTCACTACTATTCAAAATATTCTGGAGATCCCAATCTGCTACCGGTCGAAAAATTACCGAATAATAAGTTCTTATTTAACCTCAAGTTTTTTAAGCAAATTCGGTCATTAACCCCAAATGCAATTATTTATATTCCAATCAGTTCCGGAACAATTGGTGGATTTATCCGAGCTGGCTTGTTAAAGATTGTGTCAAATAAGGCAAAAACTGCGTTGGTTTATATGCAGCCACGGCCTACTAATTTTATTCTCAAGATATTTGCAAAGTTATCCATAGTAGATATCGTCTTCACTCAATCTCAACAAACGTTATTGGAACTTCAAAATTTAGGATTCCGATCTCAATGTAT
>JAJUJY010000022.1 GCA_029265085.1 Chloroflexota bacterium | reverse complement strand
AGTTCTTTCTTCATGTTTTCCTCCAAGCGTTAAGTACATAGATAATATACAGCCAGCGGTTCTCAATTACATCCGCAAAGACTTGAATATGATTGCATAAAAAGGTTGAAAAGTATGTCCGCATCTCTCAACCTTTTTATTGAGACCAAATGTTCTATTATCATCAATAAAAAACCGGACTGAGATCGTCCGGTGTAATAAAAAAACTGGTGAAAGGTTTGTTTTAGTGATTTTCTTTGGGATTGACCGTAATATACCCCTGCCGGATGGCATATAAGGCGGCCTGAGTCCGGCTGTCCAATTGCAGTTTTGCTAGAATCCTGCTGACATGCGAATGGACAGTGGCTTTGCTCACTACCATTTTTTCAGCAATCTCCTGGTTATTTAATCCTTCGGCAATATAGGTCAACACTTCTTTTTCCCGGTCGGTCAATTCTTCCACGCGCTGGCGGGGCTCGGCAGGCTGAGCCAGTTGAGTCAACAGCCGGTGCGCAATGGCTGGATGCAGGGAAGATTCGCCGCGCTGCACCTGGTGAATGGCCCGGATCAAATCATCCGGGTCTGAATCTTTCAATAAATATCCGGCAGCGCCGGCCTTAATGGCAGCAAAGACTTTATCGTCACTGGTAAAGCTGGTCAGTACCAATACACGCGCTTCCGGGTCCATTGAGCGCAATTGGTGGATTGCTTCCACCCCATCCATCACCGGCATCACCAAGTCCATCAAAACCACTTCCGGAGCCAGTTCGCGATATTTTTGCAAGGCTTCCTGGCCGTTGCTGGCTTCTCCAACCACAGAAAGGTCTTCTTCTGTCTCCAGCATAGCCACGATACCCTTGCGAACCACCGGATGATCATCCACCACCAGAATGCGTATTTTTTGCATAGGGTACCTCCACCAAAATATGTGTTCCCTCACCAGGCAGGCTGGTAATTTGGAACCTGCCGCCCAGGTTTTCCGTTCTTTCCTGCATGTTGCGGATCCCAATCCCGCCGTTTTGCATTTGCTGCGATTCAAAGCCCTTGCCGTTATCGGCAATTTCCAATCGAATCTGTTCGCTTTCCGCTTTTAACCGGATTTGAACCCGGGCAGCGGATGCATGCTTGATGATATTATTCAAGGCTTCCTGCACAATCCGGTACAGGCCTTCTTCCAGGGATCGGGGTAATTCCTCATGGAGCTCCGCAGACCAATCCACCGTGAAACCACTGCGCTCCTCCACCGATTTTAACCGGTGCTCAATCGCACCGACCAGACCAAGCTGCTCCAACATAGGGGGACGCAGTTCAAAAATCAATAACCGCATTTCGCCCAGTGCGCCGCGCGATGTAATCCCAATCTCCTGTAAAGCATTTTGAGCGGCTTCATACCGGCCAGAATGGATATGCCGCTGTGCGGCTCGCGCCTGCAAGCTCAAGGCATATAACGATTGGCTGATGGAATCGTGCAGGTCGCGGGCAAGTCGAGCCCGTTCTTCCACAACCGCGGTATGTTGAACTCGTTCGTACAAACGGGCGTGTTCAATAGCAATAACCGCCTGGTTCGCAAATGATTTTGCCACCTGAATATCGGCCTGTGAAACATATGTACGCCGCTGGAAGATTTCCAACATTCCAATGACCGTTTCATCCGCCAGCAGCGGAACAATGAGCACCGCATCCGACTCACTATCTTTCGCCTGCTCGCGGCGAAGATTGATTAAGAGCGGCTCACTACGTTTTAATAAATCCGCCGGTTCCAAATCCCCCTGGACTGCAAGATCCAGCGGGGAAAATTGAATCCGGCCTGTCTGGTAGGCGGTTTGCCAACGGCCTTGCTCATCGCAAAGACGAATACTACTGCCCAATGCATCAGTCAAACGAACAGCCTGGTGAGCCACCATTTGAAGCACTTCGTTAAGATCCACTTTGCGCAAAATCGCCTGGGTGATTTCCTGAAGGCTTAAGGTCTGGTGCAACTGCTGGCTGATCATTTCCACCAAATGAGCATTCTCCAGCGCTATCGCCATCGAACGCACCACAGCCCGCGCCAGCTTCATCTGCTGCGGTTCCAACCTTACCCCAGTCTGGTTCCACCCAAAGACGATCATGCCTAAAAGCTTTGTGCGGTTATTCAGCGGAAAAATTAAATAGCTGCCGCCGCGCAAATGGTTCAAAAAGGAGGCAGCAAATTTCCGCCGGCATTCTTCATCCACCACCTCAATGGGGTGCGGGTCGCGAATCAACTCGGCCGCCAGCACATCCGTCGCCGGATCGAGCTGGTTCGCCCAAAAGGACTGCTTTTCAGGCAGTGAGAGTGCGCCAAAGGCAATTGCCGGATCGAATATTCCAGTAGTTTCACGGCTGAAATAGACGAACACCTGATCCGCCTGTGCCATCTCCAACAAGACCCAGACCTGTTCCTCCAGCGCTGGTCTGGATTCGGGCAGGTCGAAGGGAGTAGAAGTTGGCGAGGAAAAGGTTGTCAAGCGCGCTCCTTTGCTATGCGAATTGTACTCGAAAGCAGAAAAAATATCACTTCCTTCAAATTTTCAGCTCACTGCATCTGGATCAACCAAAACGATATCCAGCCCATACAATAACCCAATTGCTTCCGGAAGTGAAAAACGGGTTTTCTTCAGGGTGTTCAGCTGCGCAGAAATAGAATATTCCAACGCGCCGGTAAAATCCGCTTCGGTTAAGTTCGTTTGCCAGAAACGGCTGTGATGAAAATCCGTTTTCCGGCAATCCGCTTGGGATAAGTTTGCTTCAGAAAAATCCACATCATGAGCAACACATTCCTGAATGGCAATCTTTTTTAAGTCCAGCCCCATAAAAGTGGCATGATTGAGCTGGCAGCGAATAAAGTCAAAAGGTTTGCCAAACCGGGAACGCGGCCAGGCGGCTTCGGTCCAGTTAATCCCAGGAAGGCGCGAATCTTTAAACACAGTGACCCGAAACTGGCTGTCCAGCACCCTTACCAAACTCAGATCGCATTCACGAAATTCACAATCCTGGAATGTACAGGCTCGAAATGTTGCCTCCGGAAAATTACAGCGGACAAACACACAGCCATTAAATTCGACCCCAACCACCTGTGTTCCGCGTGCGGACAAGGATTTAAATTCCTGTTCAAAATATTCCCGCTCAGAAAAATGATCAAATTCCATGCTCTGGATATACCATATTTTGATGATTAGGTGTGGAATTGGTTGGCAATATTTTAGGGTTATTCCTTTAAGGCGGGTAATAGCACTGACAGCCACTCGGATTGCGGAAACACAATTTCCGGCAACTGGTTTAAAGGCGCCCAGAAAAATTCATAATCATGGTCATCAGCCCGGCGGGTCCAGGTTGGCGGCGTGGGATTGGCGCATTCAAACCAATAAAAATGGCGCAGCTGGTATTCACTGAGGCAGTACTGTGGAACCCAACCGGAAATCTGGTAGGTAATATACTGTGGATTCTCAAAGTCATCCTCTTCTTCATATGAAACCTGAACAAAGCCATTTGCCTGGCGTAATAATTTCACAGCAATTCCACTGCGAAAATTTGCCCAAGCATAACTTTCCAAATCAGGGCGGGCATATACGGGTGTTTTTTGAGAAATATACTGCCTGCCCCACGGATCAAAGCAGGGACGGCTGCCCAGGCAGCGGTGAAGCGTTAGTTCCTCTACCAGACCGGTTTCTTCAGCCGCCTCTCGCCAGGCGGCCTGTAACGGCTCCTCGCCTGGTTCAACGGTTCCGGCCGGGAATTGGATGCCTGCAAATGGATGTCGAAACAACAACAGGCGCTGCTCATGCAGAATAAACGCAGTAACTTTTTCTAAAACAGGCATAGTTCTTTGCCTAACTGTTTCTATTCTGTAAACCAATCCAAATTTCCAGCATCTGGCATAGAAGATTTTCCCCACTGGCGTTTGACCTCGTACAATTTCAGATCAGCAAGTTTTGCCAGTGCATCCGCAGTGACTGCTTCATCCGGGTACTGCGCTGTACCAAAGGACACCGATACAGCAGTTGTCGCGCCATTCCCCACCGGGATGACACAGCCGCTGACTTCTTCCTGGATTTTTTCTCCAACATGATTGGCCAATTCATAGGTGGTTTCAGGCAGCAGCAAGACAAATTCATCTCCGCCAAAACGAAACAGGGAATCCGTCTTGCGAATGGCTTTTTGCATCGTCTCTGCCACACGCCGCAGCGCCTCATCCCCAACCGCATGGCCGTAGGTGTCATTCACGCGTTTAAATCCATTCAAATCAAGCAGCATAAACACAAATGGATGGTGATAACGATCCGAATACTCTTTCAAACGATCAAATTCGCGTTCCAAAGCGCGGCGGTTTGGCAGTTTGGTCAACAAGTCTGTCAGGGCTTGCTGGCTGATCAATTTGTGGATGCGGGCATTCTCAATCGAAATGGCAGCCTGGTCACCCAACAAGCTTAATAATTCCAACTCGGGTTGATCAAACTCCCACGGCTGCAGCATCGCCAGGGTCATTACCCCTACCACGCGTTCATGGATCTTGAGCGGCAGCCCTACAATGGCTCCTTCCCAAAACGACGACACATCTTGAAACAATTCGTGTGTCCGCATATCCGGCACAACAATCATTTTGCCGCCCCTGGCAACATGATAGGTCAAACCATTCTCTCGCGGCTCTGCCCAAACTTTGCCCTTAGAACCATCGCGGAACAAAGCAGCCCCAAAAGATAATTTTTGATTCTCATAAAGAAAAATATGGGCATCATTGGCCTCAGGAATCAAATCAAGCGCATTGCACAAGATTGCATCCAGCACTTCTTCCAAATTTAAGCTTGAGGTTAGGCTCGTATTCGCCTGCAGAACAGATTCCAGTTCATTTGCCCGTTGAAGCGCTTTTTCTGCTGACTGGAGTGAATGCATGAAAATTGCAAAGATTTGAAGAACCAGCTGCATCACGAGGATTTCTTTTGGTAGAAATTCTGGCTGGTTTTCTTTACGCATCAATAAGACGCCCCCCGTGGAAATCCCATCCAACTGAATAGGCAGCAGCACCAGGCTGGATGCGTGATTTAACTTCAACAGTTCTAATAGGTCTTTATCCTGCTCAGGTTGAACGCTATTTACCAGAATAAATTCCTGTGCAAGCAATTCCTGCAGCACATTTTGGTCCATGTGAGACAGATGCTGCAACCCATCCAACGCATTCGGCGGGTAAATCTCTTCGCACTTCAAGTGAAAATCAACCGAAGAGTTCCAGGAAATCAAAGCAGAGATATCCGCCTGTGCCATCAAACAAAATTGTTGAAGAAAAATCAACCGCACCCGCGCAAAATCCTCTGCCCTTTGCAATAGATCCATAATTCGGGCAACTTCTGAAAGGGAAAATGGCTGTGGAGGGGGTAATTTAATATCAGATGTCATGCCAGTAAAACACCATAGATGGTAAGATTCCCGCCCACTTAAGAACGCTTCAATGGTTGGTGTGACTTTTCCGCAGCGGACCTCTCCTGGTCAATCATTTTTAACCATCGGAGACAGTTTATTAAAATTTATTATACATCACCCTCTCCTCCTGAACATTTGCACAATTTTTCTCAAAAGGTTGACAGGATCTAAATCGGCTGGTATCCTTGCGCGCATTGTGAACAACTTCTCCCTTTATTTTATTATTATTATTATGCATAAGCCCTGCGCCTGAAGGTTCGGAGGAGATTGTTTGCTGCATCAAAAAAGCATAAAACTCATTGATAAAACTCCCCGGACCTGGATCCGGGGTTTTTTTATATATTTCGCCAAGGAGTTTAATCGTATGTCAGTCAAAGTTCGAGAAAGTAATCAGGTTGTTGGCGCAGCTGGAGCAAGACCCCGGCTCACCGGAGAGCAATTTGCCACAGGGCTGGGGGTCTTAATGGCTACGCTCGGTTCAGCAGTTGGTTTGGGTAATATTTGGAAATTCCCCTACCTGACCGGAAACAATGGCGGTGCAGCATTTTTAATTGTTTATTTGATTTGTACGCTCCTGGTCGGTTTGCCCATCATGATTGCCGAGCAAATGATTGGCCGCAAAGGCCGCGGTGACGCCGTAACCGCACTGAAAAGATTAGCGCCGAAGCAGGCCTGGTGGCTAATTGGTGCAGGCGGAATTTTGGCCGCATTCCTCATCATGGCCTTCTATACCGAAGTGGCTGGTTGGGTGTTTGCTTATATCTTCAAAGCGGCGTCCGGAAGCATCCTCTCCACCGACCCAGAAGTCACCTCAAAAGCCTTCACCGACCTGATTACCAACCCTACGCAGTCGCTCGTCTGGCAGTGGATTGTGTTGGCCGTAACTGGTTCAATCATCCTTTTAGGTGTTACCAAAGGGATTGAGGCGACCACGAAACGGTTATTGCCCTTACTTTTTATCCTTTTGGTGGTTGTTGGCATCCGCAGCCTGACCCTGCCTGGGGCAGCTCAGGGCTTGAATTTCCTCTTTAACCCCGATTTCTCCAAAATTACTCCGGATGTTGTGCTAACCGCGTTGGGGCTGGCCTTCTTCAAACTCTCTATCGGCATGGGCTGCATGATTACCTATGGTGGATATTTCCGCGATGATCAAAATATTCCTGGGACTGCTGCGCGGGTGGTATTCTCAGACCTGGCTGTTTCCCTGCTGGCCGGTATTGCGATCTTCCCGGCTGTATTTGCTTTCGGTTTCAAACCCGATTCCGGCCCTTCACTTTTATTCATCACCGCTCCGTCTGTTTTTGCCTCCATGCCGCTCGGCAATGTTTTCATGGTGATCTTCTTTGTCCTGACCGCAATTGCCTCCATTGGCGCGCAGCTTTCTCTATTAGAAGTCATCACTTCCTTCCTGCAAAATGGTGTCAAACTGAGCCGCGGTAAAGCCACCCTGTTCACCATCTTATCGCTAGCCGTCGTTGGATCAACAGCAGCACTTTCAGCCAGTTCATTGGCAAATTTCAAAGTCTTTGGACTCACCCTGTTTGATTTATACGACTTCCTGTCTTCCAATGTGCTGCTCCCATTGGGCGGATTATTCATTGCAATCTATGTCGGATGGTTCTGGGGTTATCCACAAGTGAAAGAAGCTCTTTCAAATCAAGGTGTTTTGAATAACGAAAAAGTTTCCAAAGTGGTGTTCGGAATTCTAAAATTTGTTACCCCCATTCTGGTCATTGTCGTCTTATTACGCGGGTTAAAAGTGTTTTAGTCACCTGGTAATTATTAATATTGGGATGCAGTAACGCTATCCCGCCATCTCCCCTCCCTGCATATTTGTGTTCCATGCAAAAACGCATCATTGCAGGGAGGGGACTCTTTTGCAACTGCTCTCTATAGATAAGCTATCGGGCAGCCAGAAAGGGTTCAAAAGATCGTTCGGTATGGATTAAAGGTCTTCCTTTCTAACCAGGAAGACCTTTTGGGTTAAATAGCGGGGCGGGAGCCGCTTTCCATTCGGCACCCACCCCTATCAACGGAGAAGATGTATGCAATTTTAGTGGGCTTTTTACAATCTTTCGATCGTCAGTTAAGCCCCGAATTATCCGATGAGCAGGCTTATTCTACTCTCGGTTCCATTATTAATACAGACCAATTTTTTATTTTGCAAAGCTGCCCGGTGATCTATCCCCTCGGCAGCTTTGCAGGCCAATCAGGCATCAAGTCGCAGCAAGATCAGGCCGGATCGCAACTTTCACAACTTTTCCATCGATCATCATCTTCAAGGCATCTTCAAGGCGTTCAAGAGGCAATTCCGTAGAGATCAAGGATTTGGTGTCCACAACACCTGAACAAATCAACTGGTAGGCAGTATACACATCCAACGGAGTCGAATGGAATACACCATACACGGAGAGTTCGCCATAATGTACTTTGGTGGCATCGGTTTCGACAATGGTGCCGCCCGGCAGCCCGCCGAACCAGAGTGCGCGCCCGCCCGGACGAGCAGCTTCAATCGCCTGGGTCCAACCGACTTTTGCACCCGTTGCTTCAATGGTCACATCGGCACCGCGGCCTTCGGTCAACTCTCGAATGATTTCCACGGGATTTTCACGCTCAGGATTAACCACATGAGTTGCACCCAACTGCTTGGCAACCTCCAGGCGAGTATCTTTTAGGTCCACAGCAATCACTTTGGATGCGCCGCTGCGTACCGCCAATTGCAAATGCATTAAACCAATCGGCCCGCCAGATCCGATAATAGCAACCGTTTCGCCCTGATGTACCGGGCAAACCCGCTGACCGTGCACCACGGTCGAGAGCGGTTCCATAATGGCAGCCTGCGCATAAGACAGGTGATCCGGAATCGGGTACATATTCATCCGCACAATTGAACCCGGAATCAAGATATATTCTGCAAAGGCTCCCCAATTGAGGAACAAATCTGGGCACATGTTGTGCTGGTCGTGCTTGCAATAATAGCAAGTGCCGCATGGAGCGCTGTTATGAGGCACAACGCGCTGTCCAACGTGGAAATTCTTCACATTCTTGCCAACCTCCACCACATCACCAGCCAGTTCATGGCCGAATTGATTGGGGGGCGTGAGCTTGGGATAACCACGTTTATAGGTTTTCACATCGGTACCGCAGGTGGTGGTGGCACGCACTTTGACCAGCACATCATCATCACCAACTTTTGGAATGGGAATATTGTGCAGCTCTAAGTGCTGCGGAGCAATAAACATTTGGGCACGCATTTCGCCGCTCATGGATTTCACCTTTATGATTGATTAATTTATGCGGATTTCGCTAAGTACTTGGTTAAGTAAACATCGCGCAGAATGGCACATTCTTGCGGGTCCATCGTGATTACTTCTTTGCCCATTGAACGAGCCATAATCACAATGCGAGCGGTCATTTCTGCTGCCAAAGTTGAATCATAGGCAACCGACAGATTTGGTCCAACCGTCACCAGGCCGTGGTGCGCCATAATTCCCGCCACGTTATCAGGCTGCATGGCTTCAAAGGTAATTTCAGCCACTTCTTCACTGCCAGGACGGCCGTAACGAGCCACCGGGATCGGACCGTTGAGATTCATTGCCGCTTCATTTAATATCATCGGCACGGATTCATTGGTCACACTGAAAACGGTGCAGTACGGTGCGTGGCTGTGCACAACCGCATTGACGCCCGGACGGTTTTTGTAGAAGATCATGTGCAAAGCAATCTCGCTGGTTGGGCGCCATTTGCTCTCTACAATTTTGCGGTCAAGGTCAACCACACAAATGTCTTCGGGCTTCAACACATTGTACGGAAGAGCCGAGGGGGTAATTGCTACCAAACCACTCTCTGGATCAAAAGCACTGACGTTCCCCTGGGCACCATGCGCAACACCGTCTTCTAACATGCGCATACCAATCTCTAAAACCTGTTCGCGTAATTCTTTCAGTAACATTGGTTCCTCCAATTATTTATCGAAAACTTCAATTCAATCGTTCAACTACAACTAATATATTTTTTTCCACCGCTCTTCCGAGCTGCCAAAGCGATTTGCATTTCAGACAATATTTTTTCGGTCAGGAGATCTATCCGCTGCTGATCTGCATGATCCCCACTGACCGTCAAGGTGATTTCTGTCTGTGCACCAGGGCGGGCCATCAGGTTTGCGCCAATATAGGTCTCGCCTTCTTGAATCCGCGCCTGTGCCAACCAGGCAATGGAGCGCAGCTTCCAAACTTCCATACCAGACTGTTTGAAGGCTACTTGAGCCGCCTCAAAGCAATCGTCAGGGGTCACCCCCGGATACTGTCGCTGTTCCTGTCGTCTTGCCATTTTTTTCAATTCTCCTATTGCAGCCGAAGCCCAAGATTGGACGGGAAAAATGATTCCCAGGGCAGGTCTGCAGATGCACCGTGATGAATAATGTCATACATCCGCTTAAGTAATGGGAAATCCTGCGCAGAAACCAATCCGCGCGCCTCCAACTTAGGCAGTGCTTCCACTACCCGGCTGATAATTTCCACACTTTCCAGGGTTTCGCCTGCCAAAATTTCTTTGGCTTCTGCAAACGAAATTCCCTGGCCTAAAAGCCGTCCAAGGCGAGAAGTGCGTCCTGCAAAAACGGTCACATACAAATCGCCCGAACCAGCCAACACCACCAGGTCATACTCCTGGCCGCCCAACAAACGGACCAGCCGCCACATTTCCAACATACTTTCGCCAAATAATGCCGCCTGCGGATTGAACATACGCGCCAGGCCATCGCTGCCCTCTTTTTCAAACGTACCTGCCGGCATACTCACACCCATTGCGTAGGCATTTTTCATTGCAGCACAAACTTCCACCCCAATCATGTCGGTTGAAGTACGCACCTGGTAATAATCCGTGGCAAAGGTCTTGCGCAGCATTTCTAAAACCTGCGCATCGCGCCCGCAATACACCGTGCCGGTATGGCGGCGGGCAGCCAGTTCATGCGAAATGACCGGACCACCCACGGCATTTATGCTGATCTTTTCACGAATTTCAGCAGGCAGGTTGCGGCGAATATAGTCTGGAACAATTAATAAATCGCCATTTTCTAAACCAATCAATCCTTTCGTAATCGAAAGAACCGGTAAATCCGGGCGAAAATACGGGCTTACTTTTTCAATGTACCAATCCACCCCAAAACTACTCACCCCGCAGACCAATACATCCGCACCTGCTACTGCCTGTGGAATTTCGGTATAGGAATACGGAATGACATTCGCCGGGACCTCGCGCTGCATTTTGGGATGAAAACGGGTCTGGCGAATCGACTGGATATATTCCTCATCCAGGTGAGTCCCAACCAACCGAATTTCATGCCCATTATCCGCAAGCGGCCAGCATAAAGCTGTGCCCATCATGCCCGCACCAACAATCGTCACAACACTCATATCTAGTGATCCCCCTTCGTATGGTATTTTTGATCCAGGGCTTCAATTTTGGCAACCTTTGGAGCAGAGCGCCCGCCCTGAAATTCGCTATCCAACCAGATTTTTAACAACACCTTCGCAGCATCAGGTCCAAGAACCTGTGAACCAAAGGTAATAATTTGCGCATTATTGGATGCAATCGCCCGTTCGGCAGTGTAAGGGTCCATCACACAAACTGCACGCACACCAGGGATCTTATTCGCAACAATTGCCATTCCGGCACCAGTTCCGCAAATGAGCACACCCCGGTCAAATTTTTTCTCTGCAACAGCTTCTGCCAGCGGAGCTGCCACATCCGGATAATCCACTGGAGTTCCCTCATTGACACCGTAATCGACCACCTGGTATCCCAGACTGATCATATAATCCCGCAAAAGGTTTTTTAACTCCATTCCGTTATGATCAGACCCTATCACGATCGGTTTCGTTTGATCGGCCATAATTTCTCCTCTACAAATAATTCTTGCCAGTCTTACATTGAGATCGATTTTCGGACCAAATTCTGGACGTCCTGCGCATCGCTCAGTTTCATTGCTTCTTGGGCTAACTGCTCGCACCATTTCTTATCCAATGAGCGGATCATTTCCTTGGCAGCCGGGATCGCTGGTGCGTTCATGCTAAATTCATCCAGGCCCAGACCTAATAAAATTGGAATAGCCAGCGGCTCACCAGCCAATTCGCCGCACAAACCAACCCATTTTCCATGTTGGTGTGCCACCTGGATTGCCCGGTCAATCATGCGCAGCACCGGCGGAGCAAACGAGCTGGTTAATGAACTGACGCCTGGGTTGGTACGGTCGGCTGCCATAACGTACTGGGTCAGATCATTGGTGCCAATTGAGAAGAAATCCGCTTCCTGCACCAGCACATCCGCCATAATCACAGCCGAGGGTATTTCCACCATGATGCCAACTTCTAATTTTTCTGGGAGAGCATGGCCTTCGTTCTTCAACTCTTGCCAGCAGGTTTCCAAAACGGCTTTACCCGCGCGCATTTCTTGCAAAGTAGCAATCATCGGGAACATAATCTTCAAATTATGACCAGCGCCAGCGCGAAGTGCAGCCCGCATTTGCGGCCGGAACAGGTCTGGGCGCTGCAAACACAACCGAATCGCCCGCACACCCAGGAACGGATTTAATTCCTGGGTAATATCCATATACGGCAGGTCCTTATCCCCGCCCACATCCAGCGTTCGCAATACTACCGGTAAATCCCCATAAACATCCAGGATCTCTCGATACGCCTGGTATTGTTCTTCTTCATCAGGCAGGTCTGTGCGCTGCAAATATAAGAATTCTGTGCGCAGCAAACCAACGCCTTCGGCACCATACTCAATGCTCTGTTTTGCTTCGGTAACTGAGCCGATATTTGCCACCACTTCAACCGTATGCCCGTCACGGGTTACTGCCGGTTGGTGCGCTAACCGGATTAAATGAGCTTTCTGATCTTGTTCTTTTGCCTGTCGTTCTTTGTAGGATTGTAGAAAATCTTGATCTGGTTCCGGATAAATCGTGCCGCTTTCTCCATCCAAAACAATCTCTTGCCCATTTGCAATTCCCAAAACATCTTCGTGCGCGCCTACCACAGCAGGCAAGCCCAAAGTGCGTGCCAGAATTGCGGTGTGAGAAAGTGGTCCGCCCTGAGCAATGGCAAACCCCAACACCCGCGTTTTATCAAAATGAATCGTATCCGAAGGAGCCAAATCATACGCAATAATAATGGAAGGTGTTGTCAGGGTAGTGTATGCTTTCTTATCAAACCCAGTCAGGATTTGCATCACCCGGTTAGACATATCGCGCACATCCGCAGCACGTTCGCGGAAATATTCATTACCCATTTCTTCCAATGTTGTCGCAAATGCGGCTGCACTATCTTCTAAAGCTGCTTCCACATTCAAGGAATGCTCTTGCACCCGATTCTCAATAGCTTCCAATAAATCCGGGTCATCCAGCATTTCTAACTGCGCCTGGAAGATGGCGGCCTTTTCTTCACCAACTTCTTTGCAGGCCTTTGCATACACCGCTTCCAGTTGTACCCGCGCAGTTTGCAATGCATCAGCCAACCGCTTCATCTCCTCGCCGGGATTTTCAATCTTATAATGCGGCACCTGGAGGACGGGTGTACGGTATTGATATACCGGCCCAATCGCAGTTCCACGAGATGCAGGGGTACCCTGGTAAACTTTCAATCCACACCTCCGAAATTGCTTTCCACCAATTCTTGCAAGGCCTGGACCGCTTCCGCCGAGTCGTCCCCTTCAGCATTGATCCGGATGACAGAACCTTGATTGGCTCCAAGGGTCAATATATTGAGAATACTTTTGGCGTTTACCGATTTCTCACCCAGAGAAACCGTGATTTTGGATTGATATTTTTTTGCAGTCTGAACAAACACCGCCGCGGGACGTGCATGCAGACCCACAGGATGGCTAATGGTGAGCGTAATCTCCATGATAACTACTCCTACCTATTCAATTGAAACGAACCGTTTTCAGCGATTAATCCGTGTTATGGATTCAAACGATTGGCTAATAAGGTCTTCACAGTATTCAGGTCCTGGGCGTTGACCAACGGCTCGATGAAATCCGGAGATTGAAGGATGCTGACCAGGCGCTGCAGCATACTGGTAACTTTGGTCGGATCAGGCATTGCCAGCATCAAGACAACCCTTACCTCAACAATCGCACCTTCGGGATCGCCCATTTCGCGAAATTCAATCGGTTTTGGAGAGATACCCACTGCAATGGCAGGTTTTAAGATATGGTGAGCATCTGTATGCGGGATGGCTACCCCAAACGGATCGGTGGGGAGACCGGTTGCAAAATTACGCTCACGCTCCAACACTGCCGGAATAAACGTATCTTTGACATAACCATGTTGTACCAATAAAGAACCCAAGCTCTGAATCGCTTCTTCAGATGTTGTTGCGTTCAGCGGGAAAAGGAGCAATTCTTCATGAAACCACTTAATCTGATCCATTTAAGCATTCCTGACAGCGTTATCCGCCGTCTTCATTGAGCAGTTGGACGGCTGCCTGTTCGTCTGTAACCAGCACGTTCAGATAGCGCCCAGCCAAAATTCCTCGAAGCGCTGGAACTTTCATCTCACCACCCGCCACACCAATTACCATCGGAATTTCATGCAGGTCTTCCAGAGGAATTGACATTAATTGTGAGCCAATTCCCACCTGCACTGGTTCTCCTGAGGCTGTAAACGGGCGTCCGCATGTTTCGCCAACAGCACCAACCTGGATAATTTCTTCCAGCATATGCCGGGTTACAAAACCGGTTCGAAGCAAACTGGAATTGGTGGGGAGCACGGTGCCGACCCCAACCAGGGCCAGTCCTGCTTTTTTACCCAATTCCAAAGCCTGTGAAATGGCCGGTTCGCTCAGCAGATCCTTACGCACTTTGGGGTTCCGCACCACCAGCGGCGCCTGGATATAGGTGTATCGTCCACCCAGGCGATCTGCCATCAACCGAGACAACTCCGCACCATCTACATAGGGGTTTTGTGTCCCTGTTACACCCATAACCTGAACCACGTTCACGTCCATCGGCTTGGGCAAACTTAATGCCCGCACCGTCTGGTAAACTGCGTTGCCGCTGGCAACCGCAATAACCATTTTGGGTTCAATCATGGGTTCAATGTATCGAGCAGCCAATACTCCCAGACCTTCCAACATTTCATCTGATGAGTAATCGACATGCTTTAATACACGCGCATCATCCAGGCCAAACTTATCACACAAGGCGGTTTCAAGATGGGTAACTTGCTGCCAGGGAAAATGAATTGTGATTTCCACAATTCCCTCGTCTTGCGCCTCTTGCAGCAGTCGAGATATGGTGGAGCGGGAAAAGTTGGTTTGCGCGGCGATTGCTTCTTGAGTCAATCGCTCTTGATAATACAAACGTGCAACTTTTGCCAGCAGCCAGCGCTTATCAATCGACATAGGTCACCTCACCTGTGTGGTTATCTCATTCTTGTATGATATCACTAACAGGCGTATTTTTCGCACCAGGCATTTCAAGGTGATTACGTAGTACTTCGCCGCCGCGCAATGCGCCCAACCATTCCGGGCTCATGCGTAAAAGGGCGATTAAATGTTCCGGGGTCGCTGAGGTGATCCACAGATTCCAACGATTGGGTACCATACGCTTCTTTTCGGAAACCATCTCGCGCCAGCGCGGTTCAAAAGCGTTCCACACTTCCTGGTCACTCTTGCCTTTCATCATCCTGAGCAAGTCAACGGCCATTCGAATGGTTTTGGTGCGCACTTCACGCAGTTGCAAAGAACCGTAGGTCATAACAAACGCCCAGGCAAGGAAAATCAGGTTTAAGATCGTTTGATGTTCAAAATAGAAGTTGAGAGCAGCGCGGCCCCAAGGCCCCAACATTGTCTCTATGACATACCGTATCATCGTATCCTCCTGGTCTGGGTGCAGCCTGGAGAACTGCACCCAGACCTTCTCGGAAAGGAGCGTACCCGTTATTTGTGAAATCTACCGGTAAAACCGGATCACTCCGAATCCGTCTTAGTAAAAGACTACCATTCCTCGATATCGGCAACCATTGCCTTGACATCCGACTTGCGGATGATGACACCGAAGACAATCGCGTACACAGCAATCGCGATGAGACCAACAACCACTAAACCAACCACACCCTTGGTCAGGTAGGTCAAGAACGGCAGAGCCAGAATGTAACCAGTCAAGTGAGCGCCCGCGTCAATAGCGGAAATCTGGATTGCACCGGCCGGAATGGCGAAGTTGACGTCCTGAGCCATCTGGGTCACGTACGGAGCAATATTGGTGGCAATGATCAGCATGAAGGTCAAGAAAACGGTACCGTTGATCAAACCGCGCACGATGTTACCGCGAGACCAACCAACCGCCCAAATCGCAAAGAAGGGCAGAACGGCCAGGTCAGCAAAGGGCAGCATACGGTTCAAACCAACCAGGTTGAGGAGAATGGCCAGACCTAAAGCCAGGGGAACCATCAACAGACCGGTGGCGATTGCAGCGGGGTGACCAATGGCGACAGCGGCATCCAGACCGATGTAGATTTCGCGGCCGGGGAAGCGCTTGGTGATGAAATCACGGGCAGCATCAGAGAGCGGCAGTAAACCTTCCATCAGGATGCGGACCATGCGGGGCAGAACCATCATCACTGCGCCCATCGAAATGGCCGTATTGAGGATTTTAGCGAAAGCGCCGCCGAAATCGGTGGAAAGCTGCGGGCCAAAGCCAAGCAGGGCGATGATGGTACCAAGAATTGTACCGACCACCAGAGATTCACCAAAGACACCGAATTTCTGCTGGATATAAGCAGGTTCTGCACGAACTTTGCCCAAACCGGGGATGCGGTCCACCAGTTTGTCAATCAGGTAGCTGACCCACGACCAACCAACGGTCTCAAAGTGGGGCAGAGAAACACCGGGCAGTTCAAAGTACTTCTGGACAATCGGAGCAGTCCAGTCAGCCAGTTTGAAGGTGATCGCCGCAGAAATTAAACCGATCACAACGGAGAGAATCAACGCACCCGTAGGACCTAAGGCATCACGCATGGCAACATTGACGAATGCTGCGGTGAAGATGAAGTGCCAGTAGTTCCACATATCGATGTCGGCGGTCTTAGTCCAGTTCAAAGCCAGCATGACGATGTTCAACAAGATGCCCAGGCCAAAGATCCACGGCACAACACTGGAGGTACCGAAGGAAATGGCAGCCGCAACAGGCCAACCCACATCCATCACGTCCAGTTTTACGCCCAGGTTCTTCACCATAGCATCGGTCGCCGGTGAAAGTGTGTTTACCATCAAACCAACAACCAGGTTAATGGCGATGAAACCAACGCCGATGGTCAAGGCGGCGCGGAAGGCTTTACCCGGTTTGCTGCCCAACAAAATGGACAGGACAAACACGATAATCGGCATCATTACAGATGGTCCAAGACCTAATATGTAATTGATAATATCAAGCGCGGTCATTTCTTACTCCTGAGGATTTTTTTGATTTTGAAACTTTAGCGGTTTTACTACACATCTTCTTTTTCAAAAATCTGATCGTCTTATATGCACCTCCTTCTCATCGCAGCGGGTCAGGCATGCAACAAGCCGGGAGCAAGCAACACAAATCCTAGCCACCCTACTGTATTTCGGGGGTTTCAAAAAAAGATGATATTGGATTTTTACATTTTTAGGCCGGGAATGGCCTGTGCGCTGCTCCGCAAAATTTGGGATTTACATTTTTCAATGGCTGTTGATACAACTGCAACCCATAAAAAATCCCTGTAAACTGGTTTTAATCAGCCGGAAGGGATTTTAATGTAGCAACAATTTGGTCAACCAATTCAGCTTCACCGATACCGGTAAGGAAGGGAATTCCTTTAAACACCGGCACGCCGAGGTCTTTGCGCACAGGGGTTGTCGCAACAATAATGTGCGGCTTGAACGTCTGCACTTTCGCAGGCGACTCCATCGAGTGACACTGCGATGAAATAATCTCAATCCCTCTGGCTTTTAAAGCCTGGGTGACTTTTTCGGCTGCTACGGTAGCAGTAGCAATTCCAGTACCACAAACAATCAGAACACGTTTTGGGCTTGGCATAGATCCTCTCCGAGAAATATGAATAGAAACACCACAGATACGCCGCAGCTTACCGGCCTCGCGGTGCGTATCCCCAATCCAGTAACTTTCTTGTTGTCAGGCTATTATGCAGTTTAGGGGGATTAGTTTACAGCACAAAATATACAATGTTTAAACCCAAATTTCAAGTAGTTAATAAACATATTCTCATAAGCTTGCACATATGTGCAAGTATTTCCCCTTTATAATAGACATACTGCTTCTTTTGAGCAGACCGGCCTCAACCGGAGTAAAACGAGATTTTTTATTGGAGCCTTATCGGAATGAAAAGAACCATAATTTGCTTTGACATCGACGGAACACTGGTTGACGAGCACCGCGCCATCCATCCCAACGATTTGCGGTTACTGCAAAACCCTGGGGAATTAATGATCATCCCAACCACAGGTCGGCTGCTGCACTCTGTAAAAAGCCTATTCAGCCGGGAAGGGTTATGGCATGGGCAAAAAATTCCCCTTTACATGGCCTTACAAAACGGCTCCATTCTTTACCAGCCTGGAGAGGTCATCCTGCGCCAGGCACCTTTTGACCGAGACGTTCAAGACCAGCTGGTGCAAATTGCCAAAGAAATCACGCATCCCAGCCTGTCTTTCAGCTTTTTCGAAGTGGATACCATCAACCAATTAAATTCTTCACCAGAATGGGATCAATTACTGGAAAGTTTTGACTTGAAAATGATTCCATTTAACAGGCAAAGTCAAGAGAAAGCCTTTTTCAAAATCACCGCAAACACAACCCATACACCGACCCTCCAGCGCATCATTGAGAAAGTGCAGAACCTACCGGTTGAATTCACGCTGAATATGGGCAAAATTTTAGAAATCAACCCGCCTGGGATTAATAAAGGCTCCAGCATTCTTGAACTTGCAAAAGATTGGCCGCGTAACGAGGTGACGATCCTGGCCATTGGCGATTCCGGCAATGATCTCCCCATGCTGCAAATTGCTGATTTTTCATTTACGGTGGATGCCAGTTCTCCAGAACTAAAATCCAAAGTACACCGCGTCATAGACCCGCTCCAAGAAGGCGTTTTCTATCCCATGCTGCGAACAGCCGGTATCTTAAATTAATTCCTTCAATTGAAAAAATCTCCTTATAATCAATTAAGGAGATTGAGATATGACCGATCAAGTGTTAATTATTGGTGCGGGTATGGCCGGGCTTTCAGCCGGGTGCTACGCCCAAATGAACGGCCTGGATTCACAAATTTTTGAGCTGCACTTCTTGCCGGGCGGTTTGTGTACCTCCTGGAAACGCAAAGGCTATCTTTTTGACGGCAGTATCCGCTACCTGACCGGCACGCAACCCTCTTTCAGCACCTACCAGCTTTGGGATGAATTAGGGCTGCTAAACAACCGGAAAATCTATTATTTTGACGAATTTACCCGTTTTGAGGGACGCGATGGGCGGGTGTTTATTCTATACACCAACATCGACCGCCTGGAACAGCACATGCTGGAGCTTTCTCCCCAAGACGCCAAGTTAACGCAAACTTTTATAGAAGCTCTGCGCCAGTTTACCAACCTCAATTTACCGGTGGATATGACTATTGGCAGCCCAATGGAAGGGCTTGAAATGGGCCAGATGATGCTGCCTGTACTGGTCCCGCTGTTACGCTGGCAAAAAGTGACCGTTCGTGAGTTTGCCAGCCAATTTAAAGACCCGCTGATCCGTGAGGCTCTGCCGCAATTCTTTCAATTTTCTCCGCCGGATTTTCCGATGATGGTTTTATTGATGACCCTGGGGATGATGAACGACCATGAGGCGGGGTATCCATTGGGCGGCTCTCTGGCATTTGCCAAAAGCCTGGCAGACCATTATCTCAGCCTGGGTGGAAAAATCCACTACAATACGCGCATCCAGAAAATTTTAGTAGAAGATAACCGTGCTGTGGGGCTGCTTCTGGAAGATGGAATGGAAGTCCGCGGTGACCTGATAATTTCAGCGGCAGACGGTCGCGCCACCCTGTTCGAATTACTCGAAGGCAAGTATCTCAGCCGGGCAATTCGCAACACCTACCAAACAATGCAGGCGGCACACTCGATCCTGCAAATCTCAATCGGTGCAGCCCGAGAGTTCCCGGTCGAGCCAAGCTCGATTAATTTTCCGCTAACAGACCCGATAGACCTGGGGGGTATTCCGCACGACAGGCTTGTTATGAAGCATTACAATTTTGATCCAGCCTGCGCACCGAAAGGCAAATCAGCGCTGACCTTCTGGTGTGAAGCCGATTATGATTATTGGAAAGCACTCCAAAACAATCCGCAGGAATACGAGGCAGCCAAACAAGCGGCTGCCGAACAAATTATCGCCGCTTTAGAAACCCGCTATCCCGGTATTCGGGAGCAAATCGAAGTCATTGATGTGGCCACACCGACCACCTACGAACGCTATACCGCCAACTGGCGAGGGGCAATTCACGGCTGGGCACTGACGAACCGAAAAATGAGTATGATGATGGGCGTGGGGATGAGCAAAACCCTGCCGGGGCTGCGGAATTTTTACATGATCGGTCAATGGGTTGAGCCTGGCGGCAACGTGGAACTTTCAGCCGCATCCGGTCGGGATGTGATTAAAGATATCTGTGCAAGCAGGGGCAAATCATTTATTACCCGGACTGACGATTAAATCCATCCATATTTGCGCCAGCGCAAAGTAATTCGGATTGGTTTAAAGTACCCTGTTCTTATGCAGTCACAAACCCATTCGCAAACCATGCCAAAATTATTTTTACGGCACATTGCTATTCCTACCGAACACGGCTCCTGGGTCTTTTTATTTAGTCCGCTGCTGATTGGTTTATTGCTTGCCCCCAAGTTTCAACTGGCCTCCGGAGTGTTGATCCTGGCCGCCCTGGCTGGATTTATGATCCGCCAGCCAGTTACCGTGATGGTAAAAATATTCAGTAAACGCCGTCCGGCCAGTGAACTTCCGGCTGCTGTCTTTTGGGCTTCCCTCTACGGCCTGATTGGGGCCATTGCAGTTGCCGGATTGATCTATCTGCAAGCCGCATATATCCTCTGGCTGGCTGTACCTGGATTACCTGTCTTATGTTGGCACCTCTGGCTGGTCTCGAAGCGCGCAGAGCGCCGCCAACCTGGGGTGGAAATCATTGCCAGCGGTGTTTTAGCACTGACTGCCCCTGCTGCCTATTGGGCGGGCAGCGGAAAAGCAGATCCACTGGGCTGGCTCCTTTGGGGATTGGTCTGGCTGCAGTCCGCCAGTTCCATTGTGTACGCTTATCTGCGCCTGGAGCAGCGGCCGCTGAAAGAAATACCCGCGCGAAAAGCTCAGCTCCAGTTGGGAGCGCGCTCTTTGGCATATTCCAGCACTGCATTGGCCATCGTTGCCATCCTGGCAATTACCCGCCTTGTTTCTCCCTGGCTGCCCCTGGCTTTTGCAATCCAATGGATTGAAACGATTTGGGGCACTCTGCATCCCGCCCTGCAAGTAAAACCAACCGCCATTGGCATACGCCAGCTGATTATCAGTAGTCTGTTTACCCTGGTATTTATTCTGACCTGGCCATTTTAGACTGTCAAACGAATTTTCCATAAACCGCGCCTTCTCACCCAGGCGCGGTTTTGATTTTCCAGGATATAATCAGGCTTGCAAATTTATTAATGACTGGTCTTTGTTTATGAAATCAAACACTAACTCCCCTCTGCTCCGCTCTATCAGCGTGTTATTCGCCGTTTTGTGGATGCTGACGATTTATACCTTTTTACACGAGGGCGGCCATGCCCTTTTTGCGGTAATTTTCGGCGCAAAAATCCAGTATTTTGATATTAACTTCTTAGATTTCAACGCCCGCGTCCATTGGGACGGCAGCCTGACCGATCCACAACGCGCAATTGTATCGATCGCCGGAATGGCTGTACCTCTGCTGGTTTGGGCAATTGTCATGATGCTTGTCCCCCAAAAAACAACCCGCCTGTCCGGAACAATTCGATGGATGGCTTCCCTGGGGATCATCGGCTCTACAACACCGTGGGTGATAATTCCACTGTTATATCCAAGCGGTTCAGCTCCGGCCGGAGATGATGTTACCCGTTTTTTAGATACTTCCGGGCTAAACCCCTATCTTTTGGCAGCAATTAGCTTCTTGCTGATTGGGGGAAGTTTGCTCTTGATGCGGCTGCGCGCCGGTAATTTTCAGGTTGTGCGTGACTTTGTCAAACAAACTGAGCCTGAGAATAATCAGTCCACCTGGATTACCCTGGCTGCTACTTTCACACTGGTAGTTGTCGCTGCCCTGGCTGTGCAAATCAGCGCGCCATCGATTATCCCCAATCAGGTTCCAAAAGGGTACACAATGGTTAACGAACTGGACCTGACCCAAATGGGATTTACAGACGCGGTTCTGGCAGAATTTACTTTGCCAGGTGAACAAACTGCTGGTGTATTGATTGTTTTCAATAATGTCAATTCAAACTATCTGGATTTGCGCCTGAATGGTTCAAATCAATTTTCCACCAGCCTGTTCCATGCTGAAGGATATCGTTCCGATCGCGACAGTACGCAGCTGGAGCAAATTTTTCCTTCCGGAACGTACCAGGTTTTATTAACCAGCCAGCAGTCCTCCTCCGGAACAATTCAAGTCTATCTAAAGAAATAAAATCACCAGAAAAGATCACAGCCCCGCAAATTTGCGGGGCTGTGAGTTAAATCAAGTTTCCGAATTATCCTTCAAGCATTTTGCCAGTTTTGATTTCAATTCGCTTGGGTTTCGATTCCTCGGCTTTCGGCAGGCGTAAAGTCAAGATACCGTCATGATATTTGGCTTCGATCTTATCTGCATCGACAATGGTTGGCAGAGCTATGCTGCGTGAGAAGCGGCCGTAGCGGCGCTCGCGCAGGTAATACTGTTCTTCTTCCTTCTCTTCCTCTGCTTTGAGTTCACCCTGAATGGTCAGGACATTTTCTTTGTATGTAATCTCCAGATCATCCGGATTTATTCCCGGAATGGAGGCTTTTACCAAAAATTCTTCACCCTTATCCACCACATCCAGGGCCAGGCCTAATTCTGGGTTTTCCCAATCCGCAGGCCAGTCAAAGAAATTCCGGTCCATCATTCGATCCATCATGCGCTGCATCTTCATCATTTCCCGATACGGATTCCAACGAGTAAGCATAACACACCTCCTTATGCAAACTTTATGATTAATTTTGGTAAGCTGCCGCTTACATTTTCATCTTAATCCAGAAAAATTAAAAATTTGCAAGAGGAAGATATAAAATTTATTAAATCCAGACTCACGATTGGCAAATTTCACGAGGGGGGTAGAAGCGCCAGAGAAGAAATCCTCTGCGGAGCAGCTGCGGGCGCAGATCAATATAGTATCCGCTTTCAGATAACCTAGCCGCACTTGCTGCAAACCATTGGCGTAAGCCGAAGGATCGGATAGCAATCATATCGCGTGCTGCGGCTTTCCAGGCTTCTAAAAACAGAAAGATCTCTTCACCCTCAACCATGCGGTGAATATAATTTTTGGGCAATACCGGCTGAAAAATCGATGGATCAAAGCCCAGATGGAAGTTGGTACTGAATAAAACTCCCTCATGAAAAACGCGGCCCGGCTCTGCTTCTTCTTTGCGCAGCAAATTGGCTACCCACACCCGTCCAAAAGGATCAGAGGTACCTTCGATCACCAAACCACCCGGCAGTAAAGATTTTCCCATCATTAAGTGAGCATCCAGCACCTGATCTTCTTCATACTGGCGCAGCACATTAAATGCGCGGATTAGCCGCACAGATTCACCGGATTCAAGGGGAATATTAAATCCTCCCAGGCGAAAAAACGTCTGGTCATCTTCAAACGGCCTGGCAGCAGCCACCCTGTCAGGCTCAATTTCCACTCCCAACACGGGCAAATGGGGATTCGCTGTGCGCAAGCGCTCCGCGCTTTCCAGCGTGGTAAACGGTTCGGCACCGTACCCCAGGTCCACATAAAAAGCTCGATTTGCTTGAGCATATTTTCGGCGTAACAGGCTGGATTCTGTTAAAAGCAAATAGATATCCACCCGGCGCAGACGGTTGCGAGCGGTTTTCCCGCGGGTGACCTGACCTAATGGGCGGTATCGTGATGATGACTTCAAAAGAACCTGTGCGCGTGAAAAGATTTACCGGCAAACCACCACAGGGATGCGAGTAATCGCAAGCACTTTATCCACTGTGCTGCCTAATAGCCATTGGAACAAAGCACGCTCTCCAAAACCACCCATGATGATAAAATTGCAATTGCGAGATTGGGCAGTTTCCAGAATGGTTTCAGCGATATTTCCTGGCTGGGTAATATATTCTGCTTGAATCTGGTAACGATTCAAATACCGTCTGGCACGCTCAATCGAATCCTCAGCCATTAATCCTGCCCCAACCGATAAGACCGTCAAAGCAAATTTCCAACGTGCCGCCACGTAGGCACTCAAATACAGCGCCTCATTTGACTTTGGGCTGCCGTCATAGGCTAACAGCGGCCGGTCTATCATCGAATCGGCCTCTTCCGGCACAATCAACACTGGGCGGGGGCTACGCTGCAAAATCTGGTTCAGATCGCTGCCAAAACCAACCTGGGTTGCATTCGCGCTTGTGCGCACCAGGCTTAATGTAACCAGATCTGCCCAGGCCGCTCTTTGGATAATCCGCCCCGGTACGGAACCCGTTTCAACGGCTGCTTCAGCGCGCACCCCTGCTTCCTGGCAGCGGCTGCGAAAACCTTCCAAAACAGCCTGCACTTCCGCTGATTTCTCCTCCGTTGGATATGCCACCACACGCAGTCCGAGTAAACGCGCATTCTCGCGCTGCGCCACGCGAATCGCATGGCGTAACATTGTTTCATCTGCTGGTAAGCCACGCCCCGCCACAAGAATATCTTCAAACAATTGGGCTTTGGCCGGGTCTTCTCCTTCATCACACGGCTGCAATTCCGGCGGACACTCCTCTTCCTGGATTAGTTTGCCGCTTTTCCGTACCAAATCTGCCGTCACATCCTCAGCCTCAATTTGCCAGCCCAAATCTTCTTCCAATTTTTCCCGGTGCTGCGCAACCAGCACATAGAGATCCGCTTCTGTTCTTCCGGGGTATAGTTTTAGTAAACCCAGTTCCTGAATTAAATCAATGACAGGTAAATAAACGGTGTCATACCAATGCGTAACTGCTTCTACATAGGGAATTTCCCGCTGAAAATCCAGCCCCATGAAATATTGGTGCACCTGGATGTGATCCAACAAGAGATCATATTGACCGCAAAAACTAAGATATAAATTCGCTTCCGGGCGAAGACGATCTAGGTTGGTTTGCTCAAGAAAATTAACATACCTCGCCTTGCACAAAATATCTTCAAGATCATCTTGAGCAGAAAGCGGTACGCGTGTTTTTACTTCGATCACATAAGCGGGAATTGTTTGGAAATCTAATTGGCGGGCAATGGACACACGGTGGTTCCCGTCTTTAACAAAATACACCTCACCGATCTTAAATACATCAATCGGTGGAATACCATTTTCTTCAATATAATGCCGGACATTCGCCCATCGGACTGCATCACTATCATGCTTGGGCAAAAAGGAGCGCGTGTAATCTTCAAAACGGCCAACACTGCCTACAATTGCATCCAATGGAATGTCTTGCAAACCACGATCGCTGGTATTGAGCGGCCGTAAATAAGTCTGAACCTGGTCATATCGCAATAATTCAGAAGATTTTCCACTTAAGCGCGCCATCACCTGTTGAAAAGCAGCTTTGCGGCGGGCATTAAAAAAATCTTCTTGCGCAATTTGATAGTTATAGTACGTCATAAGAATTTACCACCGATCCAGAACCATATTCATCATTATTAATGATTTTAACGAATCCTTGAGAAAAAACACAAGATTCGTCTAACTCGATGGGTTCAATCCATAGAAATCTATTTATGGGATTAATTCTAACGGGTTTACATTTTGACCCTGGCTTTTATCATACACATTCAAGTGGGTATGGTAGCCGCAATCCCGCCCGGCGCATAAACGCCCCTGCCAATCCACCGTATAACCGTGATTACTCTCCGTTCCAATCACCTGCCCTGCCTCCACTTGAGTTTCCACCGCCAGCGGGTAGTCTCCATGCAGCATGGTTACCAGATAGCGTTCATTTTCAATCCATAACGTGGTATTGCCAATATCGTCCACAAAATTGGCAGTGATTGTACCGTTAATCGGGGAAAGTATTTCTGCGCCCTGGCCGCCTGTCAGATCAATTGCGGCGTGCCCATAAGAAAAACCATGCGGCCCCTGCGTGACGATATATTCCTTATAGGGGGCTGCAAAAATCTCTGCTGTATTTTCCCGGGCAGGTTCTTCCGCAGGGATCTCTGGTTGGAGACTGATTACACTGGGTGTTGGTAAAGCTTGCGCCTGCGACATGGCCTGGTCGCTCAAGACACTAAACAGGATCAGCACCATAAATGCCAATCCGACCAGTGTAAGACCATTGATTTTCCCAATCATTGTGCGTCCATCCTCCTTTAGCGAAAGAATCCGGCCAGTTGAAACCATGATGGACGATCCGGCTGTAGAACATAAATTCTAATACACCCATCCAATTTTGTCAATCCTCGGCAACGGTCTTAAAAAATGATTGAGGCAAAATCACTCTTGACAAATTAATTTATTCGCAATATTATTATTTTACGTTAAAAATTATTTTAACGATAAAAGGAAACAAACCGATGAATAAAAATTCTGCGCCTAACACCTACATTATCAAAGACCTGGACACTCTGCGCGCCATCGCAGAGCCAATCCGTGTGCAAATCATGGAAGTCTTGCAAATCCAACCCGGCACAGTCCGAGATGTCGCCGAGAAACTTGGCCTGGCACCGAGCAAACTGTATTACCACTTCAACGCGCTGGAAAAATACGGCTTGATTGAGGTCGTTGAAACGCGCCAGGTTGCTAACCTGCTAGAAAAACAATTCAGCACCAAAGTGGACCGGATCGATATTGCGCCCGAATTACTCACCTTCTCCTCGGAAGACGAAAACGAGAACCTGTATGCCATTTACCGCAGCACAATGGACACCACTCGTGAGGATTTGGTTCGCAGTCTCCAGGCGCGCAGTTATCAGCTGAACCAAGGCGCACCATCCCACCCCCGCCGGGTTGTCGTGTACCGCCAGATCGCCCGCCTGACAGACGAACAGGCTGACTTGTTCCTGGAAAAACTAACCGATTTATGCAAAGAATTTGAAGCTCTGGATAGCGGCCAACCCGATGCGCAAGTTTACGCAATAACATCAGCCTTCTATCCCAGCTTCTATTATTCCGAAGCCGAAACTTCGCAGGATTTAGAATGAAAACAGAAAATACCCAGCCCGCAACCATGCGGACCTTTTTGATCATCTGGCTTGGCCAACTGATTTCAATTGTTGGCAGTGGTTTAAGCTCCTTCGCACTCGGCGTATGGATCTACCAACAAACCGGCCAGGCAACCCCCTTTGCTATCACTGTGCTATGCGGTACGCTCCCGGGAATTTTGTTGGCACCGTTGGGCGGCTCGCTGGCTGACCGTTGGAATCGCCGCTGGTTGATGATCCTGCCTGATGCTGCCAGCGCTCTACTGACCCTCGGCATTGTTTACCTGGCTGCCAATGATTTACTGGCCACCTGGAACATTTATTTGTTTGCCACCCTGGGCTCGATCCTGGCCGCCTTTCAAGAACCGGCCTATACAGCCGCTATTCCTACCCTGGTTCCCAAAAAGGATTTACCGCGTGCCAATGGTCTGATTCAACTCAGCCAATCCATGCAAATGCTGGTGGCACCCGTCCTGGCCGGTGTATTGTTTGGCCTGATCGGCCTGCAGGGAATTTTCCTGATTGATTTCATCACTTTCTTTTTTGCAGTCGGTGCACTGCTGTTTGTAAAAATTCCGCAGCCCGAAATCATTCCGACCCAAAAACAATCGCGCGGATTGCGCCAGGTGCTTGACGATGCCGTCTTCGGCTGGAATTACCTGCGAGAACGAACTGGCCTGTTCATTTTGGTGTTTTATTTTGCCCTGGTCAACTTCTTACTCAATTTTGCCGCTGTGTTGACCAGCCCGCTGGTGCTTTCCCGCCATTCCCCTGCGGTATCCGGGGTCATCCAGATGGTAGCCGGACTGGGTATGCTGGCAGGCTCGATCTTATTAAGCACATGGGGCGGTCCCAAGAAACGTATTCGCGGTGTCATTGGCTTCATTGCGTTGGCTGCTGTTGGCCTGGGAATCGTTGGGGTGAATCCAAGTCCAATCACCATCGGCCTGGGGTACTTTATCCTGCTTTTCCCCATACCGCTTGCTTCCGGCTGCAGCCAGGCCATCTCGCAGGTAAAGATCGCACCCGGAGCGCAAGGGCGCACGCAGGCCATTCGCAGCATGATATCACGCTCCATTATGCCCTTAGCCTACCTGATTTCTGGCCCACTGGCAGACCTGATCTTTGAACCAGCCATGCGCACAGGCGGCAGCCTTGCAAATAGTTGGGTCGCAGCCCTGATCGGCGCTGGCCCAGGACGAGGCATTGGTTTGATGTTTATCATGGCATCCTTACTGCTTTTGGCTGTCACGGCCTTTGCAGCGGCCAATCCACGAATTCGCAACATCGAAACAGAGCTTCCCGATTTATTGCCGGATACGCCCACACAACCAGAAATCATTCCGGCTGCACAACCCGCACAGGCAAACTAAAGGCTCGAACATTTAATCAAAAAGGCCAGTTTCACGCAAAGAAACTGGCCTTTTGTTTAATCTTTTAATCAGCCGTGCAAGGGTTTAATTCTGCAGAAGGTGACTCAACCTCTTCCGGGATAAAATCGGGCAGATCGCGCTCCACATTCCGCACAGCCGGGAACAAAAAGCCCGAAAGTCCGGTCAGCACCCCACCGATGCAGGTACACAGGAACATCACCGCAATCCCTGCGCCCGGGCCAGTCCCCACCAGCCAGCCGAAGGTCCCCACCAGCCATCCGCCAGCCGCCATTGCCGGGCCAAATACATGATCCGCCAACAAACCGCCTGCCAGATAGCCGAACGGCATCACCATCACCTGCAGCATGGACCGGACCGCAAACACCCTCCCCTGCACATCAGGTGCGACTTTCGCCTGCCAGATGGCAGTACAACTGCCGGTCAGAAACGGGATTGGAATACTGGAGACCAAAGAAGCCACAATCCACCAGGGCAGCGAAGTGCTCACGGCAAAAAGGAAATCTCCAAAAAGAAAGCCGAGGATCGTGGACAGCAGAAAGGTCTTAATCTTGCTTTTGGGTCCGCCCCAAACACTGATCACCAACCCGCCAATGACACCGCCCAACCCCAACATCGCCTGAACAGTGCCCAGGGCTGGTTCGCTGCCGCCGCTGCGTTCCAGGATGAGCGCTGGCATTACTGCATAATAAGTCAATGCAGCAAAAAGGTTAATAAATGTAAAAATCACCAGGATGCCTAACAGACCTTTGCGCTCAAAAATATACCGAAAGCCAAAGCTGGTTTCTTTCCAAAAATTCCCACGTGCCTTGCGCCCGTCCGCTGATTCCACGGGCCGGGGGATGCGAACCACAGCCAGAGTCAGCAGTGCGCACAAAAATGTAATTAAATCAATATACAGCACTGCCTTCAAATCAAAAAACGAGAGGACCATCCCGGCTAATACAGGGGCAAAGATTTGTGTGGCAGAATTTGCCGTAGCCATCATACCGTTGCTGCGCATATAGTCTTTCCGATCCACCAGTACCGAGACAGATGCGGTAAAAGCCGGTCCTTGAAAGGCCTCAAATATCGATGTTAATGCTTCTGCAAGCAAGATTTGCCAGATCTGCAAGCCGCCAGTAGAATACAAGAACAGCACCAGGGTACTGACCAACCCAGAACCAATATCAGCCAACATTAAAACTTTTCGGCGGTCCCACCGGTCCACCAGCGTCCCTGCCAGCGGTACCACCAGTATATACGGCAAGTACCCAAAAAATCCCAGTAACCCCAGGGTCGTGGCTGCACCGGTTTGCTGGTAAGCCCAAATTAACATCGCAAAGCGCGACATGCTGGTACCCAACAACGAAACTACCTGTCCAATCCAGACCCAATAAAAAACTGCTTTCCCTTGAAAAACTTTAAAATTTGACATTTCCAATCACCATACATTCGTTTAAAAAGTAAAAACCGCGGGGTACGCCCGCGGTTTGATAGAAAAACTCAATTTATGTTAATTTAGTTAACATAAATACGGGCGCGTTGAACACAGCCCGTAGAATTGCTTTCACTTAAAACGATATCAAAAAAGATCACAACCATAGTTTGATTATACCAAATCGAAAAACAATCGTCCTGTCCACTCGGCCAGTTTTCCGAGAAATTATGCGCTTTTTTCTCCCGAAACCACCAACAACTCCGGAAAATCAATCCCGTTATACCATTGCAACGAATTGGTATAAGCGCCTGCGGTGAGCACAAACAGCCGGTCACCCAAACTTAACCCTTCCGGCAGCATAACCCCCTGCCCAATAATATCTGCACTGTCGCAGGTCGGACCGCTCAAGGTGTAAGACTGCACAGGCAGGCCATCCTTTTCTGCCATCACCGGGTACTTAAACCCAAACATTTCCATTCCTTCAATCAGGCCGTGAAAAACCCCACTGTCCAAATACAGCCAGGTCTGATTCCCCCGAATCGCCCGGTTGATGACGGTTGTCACCATGATGGCTGTATCACCTACCAGACCTCGACCCGGCTCTACAAAAAGTTTCACCTCGGGTCCCAGCCAGCGATGGACCGCAGCAAGAATCACCTGTGCGATTTCAAACACATCCGGAACCGGTTCATGGAACTCGACCGGAAAACCGCCACCCGCATCAAGCACCTGGAGTTGAATCCCATTTTCGGCTAACTGCTGCCAGATTCGGCTGGCCTGTTGGATCGCCCGCTCCCACGCGGATGGATCGCTGTTCTGCGAGCCAACATGGAAGGTCAAACCGTAAGGATTTAAACCGAGCCGCCGGGCATAAAGCATTCCATCTACCGTTTGGGCAGCATCCATGCCAAATTTTCTTTCCAGGGGCCAGGCACTGCCCAGGTTATCCACGGATATCCGGGCGATCACTTGAGATCCAGGAGCCAATTGAGCAATTTTCTCAATTTCTATAGCAGAATCAAAAGCATAGGTCTTGACCCCTGCGTCAAATGCACGGGCAATATCCCTGGGCAATTTGGTCGGCGCATTATAGATCAGCCGTTCAGCGGGAACACCCAATTGAATCAAACGAGAAATTTCCCCCCAGGAAGCCACATCAAACGAAATACCTTCTTCAAACAAAATTCCCAATACGCGCGGATCATTATTTGCCTTAACCGAAAAATAAACCTGGCCGTTTTTCAATGCGGCACGGAAGTTTCGCGCATTAGTTCGCAAGCGCTGTTCATCCAGCAAGAGAAAGGGTGTTTCACAAGGCGGGATGCGGGACAACAATTGTTGAATATCAGTCAGGGAAGGTAAACTCATTGGATGAAAACCTCAAATAACAGAATCAAGGGGGCTGCTCAAAAGCGATTTTGAACAGCCCCTGGATTATAAACGGAATTTAGCCGAAAAAATAACCGGCCAGCAAGTTAGACATAGCGTTTTCGCTCAAACGTCCAGCGCGGTGAGATATACAAACCCACTCCCAATACACCGAGCAGAAGAGCTTGAACCAAAACCAACTGATCCAGTTCGCGGCTGAGGAATTTAGCGACATCCAGCAAAACTTTGACCATTCCTGGCGTAATATGATACGGCAGCCCGGGAATACGCCGGATAATCATTCCTTGTAAGATCGGCCAATCGATCAAAGTAACAAAAATCGCGCATAGTGCAATCGCAATTACCATCCGGCCCCAAAAACGCATCAACTGCCCTGGTTTCGAGACATACGGCATCCCCAACAGCACCACCGCAGCGAGAGCCAAAATTGGGCCTAACAGCAAGAGAGGTTTCATCCCCCACAAAGTACGCGCACTGCTTTGCAGTTCATTAAGCACCGCATTTCCAGTATCCTGCGTGCCGGAAAGCAGCACTTTATATTCAATTTCTTCCGGAATTTCCTGAATAATTACATCCAGCGTTTCCCGCATCATGGGAGCTCGAGGATTCAAAACATTTGCAGGAGGTTGGCAAGGCGGAACCATCTGGGCAGCGCCGTCCTGCCAGACAACCACATCGTTTGCTGAACAATTCGGTTGGGCAAGGATCAATTGCCGCATGAACTCATCACCGATATTGGATTTCAAGCGCGAACGAAGATCACTCAAAGCCACCCGCACATCCGGTTGCGCAATCCGGCGTTCCATACCGGCAAAATATTGATCCAAAATATTTTCCAGCTTAATCTGCAGCCAGTTTGTCGGGAACATGGTATTCACCAGTCCTTCCAATTCAGCCGCATCCAGGTTTTGTAGATAAGGAATCGCAGCAGGAGCCACACCTGCAAACCCGGGCAAACCTTCCATGTTTCCACCCGATTTTTGCAAAATTGTGATTTGCCGTTCAGCAAGAACACCCGGCAGCCGCTGGTAAGTATCTGCTTTTAACAAAGCCGCTTTGTATGGCTCGGCTTTCATAAGCGACTGTTCAAAATTAAAAGCAAAGATGGATAAAGTAGCCAAAATGACCGAAATAATCACAAGGGCAGCCCGGCCTAATCTGCGGCTGCGTTCCGGCGTAAAGAATTTTTTCAACTGCATCCGTATCTCCCCAGGTTTCTTAACGAAATACTCCCAACGAACTGCACAGTTTCAAATGCATCAACAGATGGGAGCAGCGGCTAAACAGCCAACTATGCAGCTAATACAATCATAATATAGCAGTCAAATCGATTTCACAAGCCAATTTAACTTATAAAATCCTCAGGATTATACTCGAAGGTTGCAATAATATTGCCACATTTTTGACTGTTCAGACAACTAGTTCCTATAATCATTTCAGTGCTAATTTCATGATTTTCATCCAGACTCAATTTGTCTTTTTTCCAAGACGCGGATACAATGAGAATAATTGGTTTACTGCGTTGATAAAGAGAAGGATGAAGGGGAGAATTATGATGAACCAGCTACACAAAATAAACGCTATGCAATGCCACTATTTCCGGATCACAGTCATTGTTCTACTTTCTACCCTCCTGGCAAGCTGTGGCCCACAAGCGCCGGTATTTACCCCTACCCCTGAGGCTTCGGCCACCCCCATTCCACCCACGGCAATCCCCACCGAAATACCTACAGCTACACCGACACTCGAACCATCCCCCACACCGACTCCCACAGAAATACCCATTGAACTGCCGGTTCGGGCTGCCTTATACTGGCCGTTTTCAATGGAAGATTGGGCTGATGCAAAAGACACTCCCACGCTGGGAAAATACGATTCCTCCGACCCTAAAATTATCGAGAAACAAATCGTATTGATGCAAAAAGGCAGTATCGATGCAGGCATTGTCCCCTGGGAGACTTCTGAAAGCTTGCTCGACCAGCAATTTAATACATTGATGAACGTCTCCAAAGACAGCGGTTTTCATTGGAGTGTGTTGTATCAGGCAGAGATGACCGGCGACCCAACAGCCGGGCAAATCCAGCAAGACCTGTTGTATTTGCAAGAGAATTATTTTAACAAGCGAGAGTACCTGCGCCTGAATGAACGCCCCATTATTTTTGTAGATGTTGAACGTCTGGACGACGGCTGCGGAATGACTTCGCGTTGGGCTGAAGCTAACAAAATGAATGTTTTCCTGGTTATGCAGACTTTTCCTGAGTATGATACATGCAGCCACCAACCAGATGCCTGGATGAATCTTTCCGGCGGATTGGCTGGCACACCCCCAACCGCCACATACACCATTCGCAATTACCGCTGGACCGGTGGTGATTACGCAGGCATGCAAATCACCTTTAACCAATGGGCAAATAGTGTAATTGAAATGAGCAGCACCGACCTGCTCTTCCAAATCATTGACTCGTATAACAATTGGATGGCAGGCAGCCAGATCGAACCAGCGGTTGAATGGGGCGAGGCGAAAACATTTTTCCTGGACATTTTGGCAACCAACGGTGAAAACGCGTCAGACTTAATGGCCGGCGCTTTATTGGGTGGTGGTGACCCAATTCTGGTCGGCGCTGGAGATATTGCCGTTTGCGGGTCGCCCGGCACGGAGGCAACCGCCAATTTACTGGACACCATCCCCGGAACGGTTTTTACCCTGGGGGACAACTCGAACGAAGAAGGTACAGCCTCACAATTTGCCACCTGTTTTGATCCAACCTGGGGACGGCACAAATCACGCATATACCCAACCCTCGGCAATCATGACTATATGACTCCCGGTGCGATGGGCTACTTTAATTATTTTGGAGATCGTGCAGGTGACCCAACCAAAGGATATTACAGCTACGATCTTGGAAAATGGCATATTGTCGTACTCAACAGTATCTGCTACGAAATCGGCGGCTGTGAAGCAGATTCGGAACAAGTGAAGTGGCTTGCTGAAGATCTGGCCGCCCACGAGAACAAATGCACCCTGGCAATGTTTCATATCCCCATGTTTTCTTCTGGCAGCCACGGATACAATGCCGAACTTCGCCCATTTTGGGATACACTCTACCAGTACGGTGCAGATGTTGTTTTAAACGGGCATGATCACATTTACGAACGGTTTGCCCCACAAGACCCGCTAGGAAACAAGGATGAATTGATGGGTATTCGCCAATTCATTGTCGGTACAGGTGGCGCGGGGGTTCGCCCGATCAAAGAAATTGCAGATAATAGCGAGAAACGAATTCTATATACCTATGGGGTCTTAAAATTAACCCTGCGCGAAGATAGCTATGATTGGGAATTTGTTCCCCAGGCTGGTATGGCCGCTACCGACAGCGGGACCGGGCAGTGCCACTAGCCAAACACCATTAAGAAAATCAAAAGGTTCTGGGGCAGCCCGGAACCTTTTTTAATCAATCCGGTCCGGTGGTTGTTTAGATCACCCATACCATTCAATTTGGCGATATAATATATCCGTATTGACCTCAGCGTTACCAGCCAGAATATCCTTTGAAACGACATCCTTCAACCGGTATTCACTGGCTTGAATCCTGCCATTATATAAAGAGGGAGCGAATCATGATTGTAACAACCAAAAAACTGTTTGAAGCCGCTTATGGCAAATATGCAATTGGCGCCTACAATATCAACAACCTGGAGCAAACAATGGGTCTGTTCCGGGGCTGTATTGACAGCAAAGCGCCATTTATTATTCAAATCAGCAAGGGCGCACGCTCATACACCCACAAACTCATGCTTGAGTCCTTGATCCGTGCAGCCGATGAAGTATTTCCTGAGGCAATCTTCGCTGTCCATCTTGATCACGGCGATGAAGATACCTGCTACGACTGCATCAACAGCGGTTTTTACTCCTCAGTCATGATTGACGCCAGCCACCTCGACTTTGAAGGGAATATCGCCACCACCCGCCGTATCGTAGAAGCTGCCCATGCCAAAGGAATTGTGGTGGAAGCAGAACTTGGTCAGCTTGGCGGCGTTGAAGAACATGTTGCGGTTGATGAAGCCAACGCCAAATTAACCGATCCTGACACTGCGCGTGAATTTGTGGAACGCACCGGCTGCGATTCCCTGGCTGTTGCCATCGGCACCAGCCACGGCGCATACAAATTCAGCGGTTCGCAGGGTTTACGCTTTGATGTGCTCAAGAAAATTCAAGATCAGCTTCCGGGTTTTCCGCTGGTTATGCACGGCTCCAGCTCCGTTCCGCAAGATGAAGTTGAACGCATCAATGCTGCCGGTGGAGCGCTTAAAGGTGCCAAAGGTGTGGATGAAAACAAGTTTGCTGAAGCAGCCACTCTCGGTGTGACCAAAGTGAACATTGACACGGACGGACGCCTGGTTTGGACTCGTGTACACCGCGAATATTTCCTGGAGCACCCGGAAAACTTTGACCTGCGCCCAGTTGGTAAAGTATTCATGGCCGAATACGCCAAATTTATTGCCCACAAAAACGAAAAATTGGGCAGCGCCGGCCACCTCGACGAAGTCCGCAAGTACCTCGGCTAATTCATCAACTAACTCATTGACACTACCTGGATATTACGCCAGGTAGTGTTTTTATTTGGGAACGTATTCTACTCATCATCGTGTGCAAATCCTGGTAAAATTTATTATCCTGACTTCCCAACATCAACAATGGAAAACACGAATCAGCTCGACACGCTAACAGGCGTTTATACACGAGAATATCTCAACCATGCATTAGCGGTTGAAATAAAAAAAGCGCACAAAAATGATGCAGAATTTTCCATGCTCATTTTGGATCTGGATTATTTTAAAACCATCAATGATGCTTTTGGACATCTCCGCGGAGACCGCGTTCTCAAAGAATTTATCACCCGCATCCAGGCTCAAATCCGCACCCGTGAAAAAATATTTCGCTTTGGCGGGGATGAATTTATCATTCTGCTTTCAAACACAAACAAAGCCCAGGCTGAAATTATTGCCAGGCGTTTGATTGACAATGTTGCTTCAAAACCCTTTGAAGGATTTCCCCCGCTAAATCTCTCCATCAGTATCGGCATTGCCAGGTATCCAGCCGATGGCACATCTGTCAGAGACCTCATTGACACAGCCGACCGGCGGCTGCTGCAGGCAAAACGCAGCGGGCGCGGGCGATTGGTCAGCGAGAACATTAATGAAGATTTGATGGAGAACCAGCGGTATCAATCGCGATTAATCGAACGCGATCAAAATCTAATGATTGCACACCGTTTTTTTGAACGGCTGGCGGATCACCATCGCGGCATTATGATGATCAGCGGAGCCCCTGGTACAGGGCGAACCAGATTCCTGGCAGAAGTTCAATCCTACGCGATCATGCGGGGATACGGCATATTGGCTATTCGAGGAAAACCTGCGCTAAAATATCGCGTGTATGGAGCATTAACCGAAGCCCTGCACCAGCGCCAGGATATTCCATTGCCGTCACTGGGCAAAAACAATTTCATCGGTGCTGTTCAACAATACATCCATGCAAAAGAACTGCAAGGACTGATTATCACCTTAGATGAACTGCAAGACATCGACTGGAATACGCTCCAACTGATTCATGATTTGTTCCATCAATCCGCGCTGGAGCAAATTGGTCTGGTCTATATCAGCAGTTCTTCAATGGCATTGCGCGGTTTGCCCCGTGAAGCCACCCTGAGAGAAGTTATTCCAGTCAGGCCCCTGACGCCCAATGGAATCCGCATCTGGCTGCGCGAACAATACCAGGGCGAATTCCCTCTGGAATTTATTCAGTGGCTTCATCACCATACCCGCGGGCTGCCTGCTAATATCGAAAAAGGGCTGCAAATTCTCATCGATCAAAGTATCCTGATTAAAGAAAAGGATGGGATACAAATTAGCCCATCATACGCCCTCTACCCCCTTACTGAACGGTTAGAAGAAATTGCCGTGCAGCCACCGCACAATTTCCCCCAACCTGCAACCGAATTTATTGGGCGGGAGGAAGAAATCCAGGCCCTTAAACAGCTCATCGAAGAATGCCCGTTGGTAAATTTAATTGGCATCGGTGGGATGGGGAAAACTCGGCTGGCCGTACAGGTCGCCACAGAAATTTTGGAGAACTTCAAAGACGGCGGATATTTTGTTCCGTTGGCCCCCCTGTCCAACCCCAATTTTGTCGTCTATGCTATCAGTGATGCAATTGGCCTTTCGCTCAATGCGCCACAAGACCCGCAAACGCAATTAATAAATTACCTGCGCTCAAAAGAAATCCTCTTACTACTGGACAATTTTGAGCACTTAACCAGCGCAGCACCATTTTTGCAAGCAATCATGGATCAGGCTCCAGGCGTCCGCTTGTTTGTCACCTCAAGACAGAAACTCAATATTTCAGAGGAAACAACCTACACCCTGTCAGGGCTTCCCTATCCAGCCCCAGATCAAGCCAGTGAAATTGAAGAATACAGTTCCCTTCAATTATTTTTACGCACCGCCCGGCGGGTTCATCCAGAATTTACCCTTACCACAAACGATACCCCTCACATAGCCCAAATTTGCCGGATTCTGGAAGGAGTGCCCCTCGGAATTGAATTATCCGCAGTGTGGGTACAGGCTTATACCTGTGCGGAGATTGCATCAGGCATTGAACAAAGCTTATCCTTCCTTACCCCCACACTTTCGGATCAAGCCGGTATTCAACGCGGCCTGGCGGCCGTATTTGAGGCTTTTTGGACCTTATTGTTTGACCATGAACGCAGTGTACTACGAATGCTTTCCATGTTTTCTGGCAGCTTCAGCCAGAACGCTGCCCTGAAAATTGCCAATGCTTCCCCCTTCTTTTTAGACGCATTATCGATCAAATCTTACTTACAGCGCCCAGAACCAGACCGCTTTGAAATGCATGAGCTCTTGCGGCAATATTTAGCCGACAAGTTACGGCAAAATCCGCAAGAATACGCCAACGTCGAAAAGCGATTCTGCGAGTATTACATCACCAAATTGGAACAACGGGGAAGCAGGCTGCGCTCTGAATTAGGCATGCTGCACACGATAAATGCCGATCTGGAGAATTTCCGCTTAGCCTGGAAAATTGCAATCAAAAACAATTGGGTTCCTCTGGTTCTGCGCAGTATCGATACGATGATGACATTTTATGATCTGCGCGGAATGTTCCTGGAAGCCGAATCGACTGCATTGGAGCTGGCCGCACAAATATCGCAGTTGATACCGTCCAAATCAAAATCACGGCGTGAAGAACTGCTGTTACTGGCGCGCCTGGAAATGTTTCAGGCAAGGTTCTTAAATCAACGCGGATTATATGAACAGGCATTGGAAAACGCCCAGAGCGCATTACGAATTGCGCAGCCTTTTCAAGCGAACGAATTAAAAGCCGCTATTTTCTGCGAACTCGGAGAAGCCCACTGGCGAAAAGGACTTTTCAAAGAAGCCACTGGCATCTTAAGAAAAGCCCTCAAATATGCACGGATCGCGAATTCACAAGAGCTCGAATCAGAGGCAATTTATAACCTCGGCCTGATTGATTATTGCAAAGGCAATTACACCAGTGCCCGGCTGGCCTTTCAAGAGTATCTCCAGCGAGTTGAAGCCACCGGAAATTTGCATGAAATTGGCTCCGCCTACAACTCATTAGGCCTGGTACATGAAGCCCAAAATGACTACACACTTGCTCGGCAATATTTTACCCAATCATTGGAAATTAGCCAGCAAATCGGTGATAGGCGCGGAGAAGGAATCGCACTAAACAATCTCGGACTGGTTTTGCAATCCACAGCGGACTTTCAAGGCGCTGAACAGTGTATCGAAAAATCCTTACGCCTCGACCGCGAGATGGGAGATATCAGCGGTGAGGGCATCGCATTAAACAATTTAGGATTAATCGCCCGCTGCCTTGGATTGTTTACCAAATCAGAAAGCTATTTTCAGCAATCACTGGAAATTAGCAGCCGCCTGGGCGACCGGGACCTGGAAGGCGACAACCTGGCAGAATTAAGCCTGCTGTATTTGTATATGGGGAATCTATCCCAATCACTTGAATACTGTCAAAAATCATTGCAGCTTTCTAAGGCAATCGGCAGCCGCAGCACGGAAGGATACGCAAATCACCGCCTGGGACGTGTATTAAATCAGCTAGGTCGCTATGATGATGCGCTGGATGCTTACCAACAAGCACTGATCGTGCGGAATAACTTAGAACAAAAGGCATTAATTGTCGAGACGCTATCCGGAATCGCCTTGACCTATCACAATAAAGGGAATCTCAAAGACTCGCTCCGGCAGGTTGAAACCATTTTGCGATATCTTGAAAAAGAATCTTTAGATGGCACGGAAGACCCTTTAGGAATTTACTTAATTTGCTACCGGATCTTAGCTGAAATGCAAGACCAACGTGCCTGGGTTTTGCTCCAATCAGCCTACCAACAACTGCAATCTCAAGCAGAACAAATCACTGACCCAAGAATCCTGCACGCCTTTTTTGAAAACGTGCCAACTCACCGGGCAATTTTATCTACCTGGAATGAATTGACCGCAAAAACACACTGAGCCGCCTCGAATTCGGCGGCTCAGCAGTTACAAAAGAGATGTCTTGATTTATCCTCTTAATACAACCGCATCAATATAGGTCTGTCCTAACGTCGTTGCAACCGAAATGCGGTGATGTCCATCGCGAACAAAGAAGCATTCTCCGATTTGAACCAGTTCCACCGGAGGGAGGGTTTCACCTTTCATCCAGGCCACTGCGATTCGCATCCAACGCTGCTGTGTGCGCCCGTTAAGTGGTCGAAATTCCCGGTCAAAGTCACGGCAGCGGCCTTCGCTTCCGCAAATTTTCTTGATTTCAACCGTTTGCACCCCTTGATAAGACCGGCTGTGCCGAGATTCGGCCATTTGCACAGCTCCCAGTTCCAACAAGCGGCTGGAGCAGCCTTTTAATACGGCCACCAGGCTGTGCAGCTTCGCTTGAAATTGCGCCTTGCGATAAAGCACACCCGCTTCTTTGTTTAATACCAGCCCATTGGCGGTCGTCGGGAACATCATATCAATTGATTTGGTGGTGGTCATATCAAACATGGTCTTTCTCCTTCAAATTTCTGATTTGATATTACCGGAGCGGCGTTTTTTGAACGTTTTTTAAGGCGTTTCGGAAAACGTTTCGGAAAACAATTTCCAGGAAAGATTTCCGTTATAATGTTGCAATAGGATCAATCTATGGCTCAATTAACACTGCGCTGGTTGGGAACCCCACAAATCGAAAACAACGGCCATCCGGTTCAAACCGACCGGCGGAAGGCTGTTGCACTTTTGGCATATTTGAGCCTGAATCCCAAACCACATCGCCGGGAAAGCCTGGCAGCGCTGCTGTGGCCAGATTATGACCAGAGCCGCGCTTCGGCATACCTGCGCCGGACACTCTGGGAAGTCAATCAAATGATTGGCGAAAACTGGGTAATTGCCGGACGAGAAACCATACAACTGGTTCAGTCGCCAGAAATCTGGGTAGATGGGTTGATATTTGAACAATTAATGCAAGAAAAACAAAATCCAGAAAAGGCGGTGGACCGACTGCAAGAAACCACCATGCTCTACCGCGGAACTTTTCTGGAAGGTTTTACCCTGCGAGACAGCCCAAATTTTGACGACTGGCAGTTCACAACCGGTGAAATGTACCGCCGTAAATATGGCGAATCGCTGCGTGCCCTCGCTGAAGCCTGTGCCGCGCAAAACGAATTGGATGCCGCCATAGCGCACACGCACCGCTGGCTGCACCTGGACCCACTAGACGAGACTGCCCACCGCCATTTAATGCAGCTGTACGCCTTAACCGGGCAGCGCAATACGGCATTACGCCAGTATGAAACTTGCAAGCGACTGCTGGAAGAAGAACTCGGCGCAGCACCATCACCAGAAACAGCACACCTTGCAGAGCAAATCCGGATGGGAGAAATCCAATCTGCCAGCCAGCCTGCTCGGCCTGCCATTATTGAAACCGCAGCGCGGCCGCAGCCCAAAATGCATCTTCCGCCACAAACTACCCCTTTCGTTGGCCGCGAAGCGGAACTGGCGGAAATTGCCGGGTTATTATTGAAATCGGAATGCCGGCTATTAACCCTGGCCGGGCAAGGCGGAACGGGCAAAACCCGGCTCTCGATTGAGACCGCAGCCCGTCTGGCCAAAGAATATGAACATGGGGTGTATTTCATCCCTCTGGCAGCAGTCACCACGGAAGAAGCTATCTTACCCGCTTTGGCCGAAGGCCTAGGAATCAGCCT
>JAJUJY010000058.1 GCA_029265085.1 Chloroflexota bacterium | reverse complement strand
CAAATGGGCGTAAAACGGCAGCCGCAAATTCTTCCAATTCGGTCCCGCGCTGAACCGGTTGAGTCAGCCAACCTATCCAGTATTCGTGAGGCAAGCGGGATTTTCTTTACTGGAGGGAACCAATTAAGGATTACAGCGGCGATCAACGGTACCATTTATCATCAAGTGTTAATGGAAGCCTATCAAAAAGGAACACATGTTGCCGGCACATCGGCCGGAGCTGCTGTGCTCTCACAGTTAATGATCGCATATGGCAAAAGCAACCCAACACCACGCCAGGGTATAGCGCAATTCTTAATGGGGATTGGATTTACCGACAAAATCATCTTTGATCAACATTTTAAACAGCGTGATCGTTTGGGGCGTTTAATTTATGCGGTATGCAGTAATCCTGGTTTATTAGGGGTTGGCATAGATGAGGATACTGCCGCCATTTTTGATGGAACTTTGCTGAAAGTGGTTGGACGAGGTGCAATCACTGTAGTGGATGGGACTGAAATCGACCAATCCAATATCACTGAGCTTGAGGGGAATCAACCGGTTGCTGTAACCAATTTACGCGTTCACGTATTAACGAGGGGATGCCAGTTCTCTTTGCTTGACAGGACTGCTACATTATCCATTTCGACTTTGGTCGTAGAGTAAATTTTAAAAAGGAGGTGATTTTCCCTTCAATATTTTGGTTTGAAAAATAAATTTTTCAATCGATCCCGCAAATCCGCTAATGGAGGAGAAATGAAAACTTTTCGAACAGTATTTTTCTTAATCGTTCTGGTAGCTATGCTTTTGGCTGCTTGCCAGCCCGCAGCTCCAGCAACTAATGTAGCCCCGCCTGAACCAACAAAAGAAGAAGTCAAACCGGCTCCTACTGAGGTTATTCCGCCAACCGCAATGCCAACCACGGCTCCAGGAGATGAAATTACAAAAGGCGGTAAGGTGGTTATTGGCACACCGCAAGAACCCAACACATTCAATCCATTACTCGCATCCGCTTCGATTGAAGATGCTCTTTCCTCCTTTGTGATTGAAGGTTTGGTTCAAATCGATGCAGATGGCAATTATGCCCCTGTATTGATCGAAGAGCTCCCGACCGTATCAGAGGATGGTCTTGAAGTCACCTATAAATTGCTGAAAGATGTAAAGTTCAGTAATGGCGATCCTTTTACCTGCTCGGATGTCGTATTTACCTGGGACGCCATTTTATCCGATCTCTCTCAGGCAAGTACTTCGGGTTATGGTGACATCGAATCAATCGACTGTACGGATGATTACACTGCAGTAATGACCTTCTCCGCGGTTTATGCTCCGTACCTGCGTTTGTTCAGCTATATCCTGCCGAAAGCCGCTGGGGATCTTGCGGCATTAGATACCTGGGATTTCAATCGGAATCCGATTGGAACCGGCCCCTGGACTGTAAAAGAATGGAAGGCTGGCGACAGCATTATCTTTGAAAAGAATCCTAACTATCGTGAAGAAGGAAAACCCTATCTGGATCAATTGGTTGTGAAAATCACTCCCAGTCGCGAAGTAGGTTTGCAATTACTTGGCACGGGTGAAATTCAAGTGCTGTGGGATCTGGTAGAGTCTGACTTCCCGGCCTTGGAAGAGCTGGCAGGACAGGGGGTTGGTTATGCAGCGGCGGTCACAGGTGAGAATGAATTACTGCTGTATAACTTTGCTGATCCAAAAGTAGATGCACCGGTAGATGTGGCTGCCAATCCGCATCCTGTTCTATCTGATGTAAAAGTTCGAGAAGCTTTACGCTATGCCATTGATAAACAGTTGATCGTTGATACGTTGTTGTCAGGTAACGTAAAAGTTGGCAATTCAGTTGTTCCATCCGGCGCGTTTGGCTGCCCGCAGCCTGCCTCAGCCTATGATCCCGAGATGGCTAAAAAATTACTTGATGAAGCAGGTTGGGTGGTTGGAGCGGATGGAATCCGTGAAAAAGGCGGAGTCCGGATGAGCCTGAAGATCACAACCACGGCTGGTAATCAACTGCGTGAACAAACCGAACAGGTGTTAGTGGAAATGTTCAAGCAGGTGGGAATTGAATTGGTAATTGAAAATGTGCCGTCCGATGTCTTGTTTGCTGGGTGGGAGTCAAATGGCTTGCGCAAACACGGCCAGTTTGACATCTTGCTCTATACGACTGGCCCATACCTCGATCCTGACAGCCATCTTTTTACAAACTACCATTCTGCTCGCATACCTACAGCGGATAATGAAGGCGCCGGAAACAACTATTCTCGCTATAGCAATCCCGATGTCGATGCATGGATTGATGAAGCAGCCGGAATTACCGACACTGAAGCCCGCAAAGAGTTGTATTGCAAAGTTGCTGAACAGATCAATAAAGATATTCCACGTGAATTCCTATATGAGCGCATGCTGATCAGCGGCTATCGCACCAATTTGCAAAACTTCCGTGTTTCCCCTGGCCCCAGTGATTTCACTGTTGGTTCACAGGATTGGTGGTTGAAACCATAAACTTGATATGATAGGGTCCTGCCAGTCAACCTGGCAGGACCCGCCTTGCAGAAAATCATTTTGGAGAAAAACGGTTATGCCCGAATACATACTCCGTCGAATCATCCAGGCGTTTTTTACATTATTTGTAATCAGCTTTATGGTTTTTGGCTTGATTAGTGCAGTTCCGGGCGGTATTATGAGTGCCTATGAGGAAAATCCTGATTTTACCGCAGAAGATTATGCACGCCTCAAGGAAAAATATGGTCTGGATGATCCCTGGTATGTTCGTTATGGTAAGTGGCTAGGAAATTTAGTGCAGGGGGATTGGGGAAATTCCTTTATGTCAAAACGCCCGGCCATTGAAGAAATTGGTGACCGGCTTCCAAATACCTTAATCTTAATGGGTGTATCCTTTGTGGTTACACTATTAATTGCAATTCCGCTTGGGATTATTGCTGCCTTAAAGCAATATTCAATACTTGACCATTTTCTAACCACTCTGGCATTGGCTGGACAATCCCTGCCTGTGTTTTGGTTCGGTTTATTGCTCATAATTATTTTTCATGTTACTTTGAGAAATTCGGCTGGACAGCCATTATTGCCGGGTTCAGGAATGTTATCTCCTGGCGAACCATTTACACTGGGTGACCTGGCAAGACATTTGGTGCTGCCGGTTACCATGCTGTCATTGGTCTCGGCGGCAGGATATATGCGCTATATGCGCGCTTCGATGTTGGAAGTAGTTCACAAAGATTATATCCGCACCGCGCGCGGTAAAGGGGCTAAAGAATCCCTTGTCTTGCGCCGGCACGCTTTGCGAAATGCATTAATTCCGATTGTTACCTTGATAGGTTTGGATTTGCCATATCTTTTTGGTGGGGCTTTATTTACAGAGACAATCTTTGCCTGGCCTGGGATTGGTCGTTTGTTCTTTGATGCGGCTTTAAAAACAGATTATCCGGTATTAATGGCGATATTGATGATCTTTTCATTACTGATCATCGTTTCAAACCTTCTGGTTGATGTCGTTTATACCTTGTTAGACCCGCGGATCGCATTATCTTAAGGAGCAGGTCATGGCAGGCGAAGTCCCTCAATTAATTGAAAAGAAACAAATGACGTTGTTCCAAATGGCACTACGCCGATTTTTGAAACACCGGATGGCCTTATTGGGTTCAATTATCCTGGTATTCATGGTGATTTTAATTGTTGGTGCACCTTTATTTACTCGTTTCGAGCCAACGGACCAGAATTTAAGGAACCGGTTCCAGCCACCTTCGGCGCAGCACTGGATGGGAACAGATGACCTTGGCAGGGATATGTGGACACGTATTCTTTACGGCGGGCGAATTTCGTTATCCGTGGGGCTATTAGCCATTGGCGTTGCAATTACTGTTGGTACGATCATTGGATTGATTTCGGGGTATTATGGGGGATTGATTGACAGCGTATTGATGCGCATTACCGAAATATTCATGTCGATTCCCCGGTTATTCGTATTGATTGTAATGACCACCTTTTTACGGAAACTGGACCTGCCGTGGATTCGACCGGGTTCTTTTTGGCCGATTGCGCTTGTGATTGGTTCATTGGCCTGGATGGGAGTGGCGCGGTTAGTTCGAGGTTCTACATTAGAAATGCGAGAACAGGAATTTGTTACCGCAGCGAGAATGGTTGGCGCCAGAAACCGCCGGATATTATTTCGCCATATTTTGCCAAATGTTTCCTCGCCAATCATCGTTTCAGCGACATTAGGTTTGGCAGGTGCAATCATATCCGAATCGGGGCTTTCTTACTTGGGATTTGGTGTGCAATTACCAACACCAACCTGGGGAAATATGCTCAGCAATACACAAAATCAGATGACAACTGCTCCCTGGACAGCCATTTTCCCAGGGTTAATGATCTTTATTTCGGTGATTGCAATTAATTACCTGGGTGATGGGTTGCGCGATGCACTGGATCCATACCATGTAGAAAAATCATAAACATTTAAAAGCTCGATATAACCGCTTTCCAAATAAATTGGAGGCGGTTTTCATTTTTTGATTGATTATGGGAGTTAAACCATGAGAACCAAACAAAAATGGCTGGTAGTGGTATGCCTGGTAGGGTTGATCCTGGTTGGATTGCCGTATATGAATATACTGGCTCAAGCACCGGACCCGCAATCTGTTTTAATTCCTATGGGTGGAGGGTATTCAGATTTGTATCCCGGGTATATGGAATTGGTTGTCCAGCAAGAAACCAGTTCCGTCATAAAGATCATTGTTCTACCAGCAGCGTACGCTACAAACCCAGAATCGATCACTGAAATTGAGCGAAAAGACAATCTTGAGGCAGCAGAAAGACGAAGATATGAAATTGAACAGGCATGCTTGCGATCAGTTCCTGAGGGGAAAACTTGTGAGGTGATCCTAGTTCCGATTTTTGTTCGGACTGATGCGTTAAATCCTGAATATATCTCAACCCTGGAAGGGCCAATTAGTGCAGTTTTCATTTTAGGTGGCGACCAAACCATTGCAATGCAGGTATTAATGGGAACACCTATCGAAGAGGGATTGGCGGCTGCCTATCAAAATGGAACAATCGTTGGCGGTACCAGTGCCGGGGGCGGAATGTTATCCAAAGCCATGCTTGGGGGATATGCAGTCAACTATTCTGCGAATAATGCCCTGGAGTTTGGTTCGGCAGACCTTTGGAACAGCCCGGACAGGCGCGGATTATCTTTCGGAACTGAACTGGCGATATTTGACCAACACTTCTTTCAGCGGTCGCGAGTAAGCCGCTTGTTAAACAGCATCACACAAGCCAATGCTCCAGAGGTGGGAGTAGGAATCGATGCGTATACTGGACTGCGCGTAGCCAATGGATCGGTGTTGGATCATGTGTTTGGATTGTATGATGTGGCAATATTTGATGCCAAAACATACCATGCAGCAGCAGGCGTCCGTTATATTGGAGAAAAAAATCTGCTCAGTTTTCGGAATATGTTGGTGCATTTCTTAGCGCCGGGTGACTACCAGTACGATATGATCACCAGGCAGCATTCGCTGGCTGGATTTGCTAATCAGCTGGAAAGGAATTTTGATCCAATTCGATTACCAGATGGGGCAGGCCCTCTGATTCTGGCTGGTGATTTGTCTCAAAATTTAAATGATAATCCGGTTTATACGCAATTTCGGAACTATATCCCATCAGATAAAGAAGTAATTCTAGTCGTTACAGGTTATGATTCAGCAAGACCTGCTCAGGCTGCCGGAAAGAAAATTATTGACGAATTAGGATTACCTGCTCAGGTACTGATTGTTCCCCCGGACCTGGATACGCCGGTCGAGATATCAGCTGACTGTGGCGGAATCATCGTTGTTGGAAAAGATCAATCAAAAATTACGCCCATGCAGTTGGAAAATGTCAAAAAAGCCTGGTTGATGGGTATTCCTGTGCTGATGGATAACGCACCTGCAGCTCTGGCCGGGAAATATTATGCTGCTCATCCGCCGACTCCAGAGGATGCAGAATTGGAAGAGCTTGCAGTGCAAAAATCTTTTATTAATGGGCAAACTACCATTCTTCCTGGATTAGGTCTGTTGGATGGTCTGATTGAGCCTCGCATGGTGGATGATAATCGCTGGGGAAGATTGGTTTCTTTGTTGTACCAACATCCTGATTTCATTGGTTTGGGAATTATGCAAGGTACGGCAGTTGAAATAACTGAAAAAGATGTGCGGGTGCTTGGTGAGAATCAAGTTTTTCTGTTTGATTTTCGTTCAGCCACATTTGATTTAGGTGATAATCAGGGTTTTGTGGTGGCAAATGGTATGTTGGATGTTTTTGCATCCAGCGAAAAGATAGTTGCTGAAAATGCTGATGTTGACAAAATGGTGGAGCGGCAACCGACTCCATCGGTTACCATTGAGCAGATGCCTATGACATCAACGTCTGCAGCAAGCCTCTCCCAAACAGAAACCAGTCAGCCGCCTGTCCTGAGTACAGCCGAGGCAGCACCAACAGAGAGGGCAGCTCCAGTAACTCAAAATAAAATCCCAACGATCGTCATAATATGTGGTGTTATGATCGTTGGGATTTTAATGTTTTTGGGTTATAAAATGATTAACCGTAGTCAGTCTCACTGACCTGCCTGGAAGAGATGGGTGATAATATTGGAACCACTACCGCCAATATTTTGGGTCATCCCAATTTTTGCACCGTCCACTTGCGTACCACCGGCTTCCTGGCGAAGCTGCTGAACGGCTTCAATAATCTGGTACATGCCAGTTGCGCCCACTGGATGACCACGGGCTTTTAAGCCGCCCCGGGTCGCGATCGGAATACGCCCTCCAATTTTGATTTCTCCATCTAGCGCCAGACGAGGTGCTTTACCACGCTCAGCAAAACCGCTTGCTTCCAATGATAAGGCTGCCATGATGGTGAATGCATCGTGGAGTTCAAAGAAATCAACATCTTTCGGACCAATACCAGCTTGTTTATAGGCTTGCAAGGCAGATAATTCGGCAGCTTTTAGCCAGGTCGGATCTTTACGTGAGTGTACAGCGATTGTGTCAGTTGCAGCAGCCGAACCAATTATTTTAATATATGGTTTGGGTGGAAAACGATTCAAGTATTCAACGGGAACCAAAATAGCTGCTGCTGCACCGTCACCCATGGGGGATGCATCCATCAGGTTAATCGGGGGGGCAACCATTGGGGCTTTAAGATACTCTTTTTCGCCAATTGCATCTTGAAAGCGCGCATAAGGATTGTGCACTGCATTACCGTGGGCGTTGATTGAGAATTGTGCAAAATCTTCATGCTTCCAGCCGTATTCGTACATATACCGGCGCATGACCAGGGCATTCAGAGCGACAAAAGATAATCCCATTCCCGATTCGTAATCCGCATCAGCCGCTGTTGCCAGTTCTGCAGTAATTTCATCGCTGGGTGAATCGCTCATTTTTTCAGCGCCAACAGCCAGGGCGATATCCATGTGACCGGAGGCAACTGCCATTAAGGCTGACCGAAAAGCGGCTGCGCCAGAACTGCAAGCAGACTCGATATGCATTGCATCTGCATAACGAACACCGATCCAATCAGCAATATATGCGCCGAGATGCTGCTGGCGGTTGGCAGAGCCTGACATCATATTCCCAACAAATACTCCGTCCACTCCGTTGATCCCCGCATCTTGTAGGGCGTTCAGGGCTGCTTCACCAGCTAATAGGCGCAGAGATTTATCCCAATGTTCATCTATTTTTGTTTGGCCAATTCCAAGAACTGCTACTTCGCGCATAAACTTGCCCTTTTGTTTTGGTTTATAAGGTAATTATATCCAAACAAGCTCTCATTAACTATCAATATAGAAAAATTTATAAGGTTTGTAGAATAGTCTATCGGTTATAATTTTTTCTTGGGGGTTTCATATTTCCTAAATATTGTTGAAAAGGAAAAGATAGGAGCAGCCTATGAAATTCCGAAAACTCCTGCTGTTGGGACTGATGTTATCATTACTTGTTGGATGCAGTAATCAATCAAAGATCGATTCTACGCGAATAGATCCAACGAACCCACCGGTAAGTTCTACCGCAGAAGTATCGCCAACAGCCGAACCTGTGCTCAGCCCAACTACTGAATCATTGTCGATTGACGATCTTCGGATTTGGATTTCACCTTTCGTCCCTGCCCAATTGTTAAAAGCCGACCCTTTATTTGAATCGATAAAAAGGCTCTCTCAAGAGGAGGAAGCAAATCTTCGATTAGCCCCCGTCTCTGCAAATGACCCGGGGATTGATTGGATTTATGCGCTGGTTGTACCATTTCCAATCATCATGGATGAAATTTCTTCCGATGCATTTATGGAAGCCTGGAAAGGCCATCCACCAGAAATGTTTTCCGGAAAACCGCTTTTGTTAACTCAGGAAACTTCGAACGTTCTAGAAACAAAATTCGGAAAACCCGGCGAGGGAGCTGTAAAAATTCTTCCAGAATCAGAACTCATTAATCATTCCTGGGCTGACCGGCCAGGTTGGGCGATTGTGCCTTTTGAAAAATTGGAACCACGGTGGAAGGTATTGGTTATCGATGGGCAGTCACCTATTCATAAGGATTTTAACCCAGCAAATTATCCCCTGACGATTCGATTTGGGTGGCAAGGAGAAGAGCAAGCCATGCAGTTAGTGGAAGCAGCAACGCTCAATAAAACGTTACCAACCTTGCTATCTAATCGCGACCCTGAAAAGATGACTGTTTTGGTGATGACCGGAGTAACTGCTTTGGTTCGAGCTACAGCTGCCAAAATGGAAGAAAAAGGGATGACCTATCCTGCTCAAGATATCGCGTCCTGGTTGCAGGATGCTGATTTGACGCATATCAGTAACGAAGTATCCTTTAGCCCGGTATGCCCACCGCCCAACCCTGGACAAACTGCCTTGATATTTTGCAGCGATCCCCGATATATAGAATTGCTTGATTTTGTTGGTACAGACATCTTGGAATTAACCGGTAATCACGGTGTCGATTGGGGACGCGATGCACTTCAGTATTCTTTGGAATTATACAAAGAACGCGGATGGGCATATTATGCAGCAGGCGAAAATGAAGAGAAAGCTAAAGCACCGGTTTTGTTGGAGGATCACGGGAATAAAATTGCTTTTATCGGTTGTAACCCGGCCGGGCCAGCCTTTATTTGGGCGACTTCTGAGCTTTCTGGCGTGGCCAATTGTGATTATCCCTGGATGGAAGCTGAAATTCAAAAACTAAAAGGTGAGGGATACCTGGTTATTGCAACTTATCAATATTTTGAGACGTATCGCGCTTATGTTGAACCATTCGAGGAACGTGACTTTCGGCGATTATCTGATGCTGGGGCTGATATTGTAAGCGGCAGCCAGGCTCACCATCCGATGGCTATGGAATTTTATAATAACAAACTAATCCATTATGGATTGGGTAATTTGTTTTTTGATCAGCAATTTTATGTCACGCCGGACGGCCGAAAAATTCCTGAAACTCGCTATGAGTTTATCGACCGGCATGTGATCTATGATCAAAAGCATATCAGTACTGAGTTGTTAACGGCTATGTTAGAAGACTATGCAAAACCGCGACCTATGACGAATGAAGAAAGAACTATGTTCTTAGACATGATCTTTACTGCAGCGGGTTGGTAATCGTATACTTGTGGTTGGAGGTTTTCCTATGAAATATTTTGATATTACATTAACCATTTCCCCACAAATGGCTGTATGGCCAGGAGATCCAAAAGTGAGTTTAGGGCGGGCATCAAAGATTGAAGAAGGTGCCAATGCTAATGTTTCTCGTATGGATATGGGAGTGCACACAGGAACGCACGTGGATGCGCCGTATCACTTCCTTCAGGATGGGACCACGGTCGAAACCTTGCCTTTAGAAGTTCTAATTGGTCCAGTTCAAGTGGTTGAACTACCGGATGAGGTTGCGGTAGTAGATGCTGCTGTGCTCGAAAAAGTGCATTTTTCGGAAGGAATTACCAAAATATTGTTTAAAACGCGTAATTCAAAATTCTGGTCTGAGATAGAACCAATATTTCATACAGAATTTGTTGGAATTCTACCCGATGCCGCTCGAATCCTGGTAGATCGAGGGTTCCAGCTGGTTGGTATGGATTATTTGTCGGTTGCGCCGTATAAAAAATCCAGACCGACCCATGAAGTATTTCTTCGTGCCAAAGTTATCCTCGTTGAAGGAGTCAATCTGGCAGAGGTCCCTGCTGGAATATACCAACTTATTTGCCTTCCCATGAAATTGGGAGGTTCGGATGGGGCCCCAGCTCGGATCGTATTGGTTCAGGATTAGCCGGGGGTAATCAAAGTATATCCACCATCAATGGTAATTACCTGTCCGCGAATCATGGATGCAGCAGGAGAACATAAAAAGCCTACTACCTGTGCCACATCTTCAGGAGTCACCAGTCGGCCGGCAGGCGTATTCGAAATGGCTTTTGGAATGGTGTCAGAATCAGACAGCACAGAAAAATGCTTGAGTGCATCTGTCTCTACCAGTCCAGGAGCCACAGCATTAACCACAATGTTTTTTGGGGCAAGTTCTACTGCTAAATAGCGCACAAGGCTTTCTAGCGCCGCTTTACTGGCTCCCACAGACACATAATCCGGTAATACTCTTTGAGCGCCAGGGGATGATACTGCAACCATAGCTCCACCACCGCGCTGCTCCATGATTGGCGCAGCTCTTTGGGCAGCAAATAAAAATGCCCTGGCATTGACATTGATGGTATGGTCCCAGCCGGTTTCTTTCTGCTGCATAGCAGGCCGGTTAAAACCGGATGCGGCATTGCTAATGAAAATATCCAGGTTCTGGTATTCCTGTTCAACATAGTCGAATAGCCGGTTGATGTCTTCAATTTTGCCAACATTTGCCCGAAATGTAGATGCTTTTCTACCCATATCGGTTATTTGTTGGGCTACTTCCTCAGCTGGAGCTTGATTCCGAACATAATTGATAATGACATTTGCACCAGAGCGAGCTAAATAGAGGGCGATCGCTTTGCCAATTCCCCTGCCTGCGCCAGTCACTAATGCAATTTTTCCTTGAAAAGGTAGTAATTGATTCAACATGCTTATTTCTCTTTCGAAATTGAGTATTCGATAGGTTTTAATCTGTGTGGATCAAAATCATGGATATGATCTGGTCCCAATTCTAATAAATATTTTTCAATTTCCTGGTAATCGGCACGAAGTCTGGCCAAATTAATCCCCCGGCAATGATCTGGAAATGGGGCAAGCCAATACCGGCAGCGTTGAAACATTTTTAGTGCCCCCGTGTAATTACCGCGCAAAATGTGATAATAGCCGACTCCAACCTGCAAAATACTGCGATACACATCCCGAATTGGTGTGAGATCTTCACGCCAGGCAATTTCCAGGGCTTCATGTGCTTCAAAATATTCTCCCTGGTTAAATAATTTTAGACCGACTAATGCCAAAGGATGGAGCGGTCCTGTGCATGCCTGTGCGGCTTCATCATCAGAGTATGGTATATCAGAGGTTATGGCATCGTGTCTCATGTTAATAAGAGAATGAAAATCAGATAATATTGAGGCGATTATAGCATATTCAACTCCAGGTTGGCTTGATATAGCGGGTGGTCTATTTTTATGATAGGATTAGGGCGGTGGCTTTTGCTGCCCCAACATCCCATTTTCCGAGGAAAAAATGATCGAGATCAGCGATGCCGAAATCTTATCTCAATCTATGGAACATAACTTTTGGACATGGTCAGCCCAGGGGAAAGTCAATCCTATCCCGGTGAAGAAAGCAAAGGGAGTTTATTTTTGGGATACAGATGGGAAGCGATATCTGGACCTAAATTCCATGGTGATGTGTGTCAACATTGGACATGGAGATGAGAGAGTCATTGAGGCGATGGTCGAACAAGTTCGCGAACTGCCCTTTGCAGGACCAGGGATGGCGACAAAACCCCGCGCCGTATTGGGAAAGTTGTTGAATCAAATAACACCGCCAGGGTTAAGCAAATTTTTATACACACTGGGTGGTGCAGATGCGAATGAGAATGCAATTAAATTTGCCAGGGGATATACCGGTAAGAGTAAAATATTAACTCGATATCGTTCCTATCATGGGGCTACCTATGGAGCAGTTGCCTTAACGGGTGATCCTCGCCGGGCGGCCTGGGAACCAGCCATTATGCCTGGTGTGGTTCACTTTTTAGATCCATATCGCTACCGCTCAACTTTTCACCGGACCAATCCAGGTATCTCTGAAGAGGAATTTACCCAGGATTATTTAAATCACCTGGAGGAGATTATTCAATATGAGCGGCCAGAAACAATTGCTGGCATCTTGCTTGAGTCAGTAACCGGTACGAATGGCGTTATAATTCCCCCTGCCGGATATTTACAAGGGGTTCGCAAGCTGTGTGACAAATACGGCATTGTGATGATTTGCGATGAGGTGATGAGTGGATTTGGACGCACCGGCGAATGGTTTGCAGTCAACCATTGGGATGTGATTCCGGATATTATGACGATGGCAAAGGGGTTGACCTCTGGTTATGCACCTCTGGGGGCGGTGGCAATGAAACCTGAGATAGCTGCAGCCTTTAATGATCGCGAGTTTGTGGGTGGTTTGACCTATAATGGTCATCCAGTATCGCTTGCGGCTGCGATTGCAACAATTCAGGTGATGCAGGAAGATCATCTGGTAGAAAAAGCAAAGGCTTCCGGCCAGGTGATGGCTGATATGATGGCGGAATTGGTTGAACGCCATCCTTCGGTTGGTGAAATCCGATCGATCGGGCTTTTTGGTGTGTTAGAAATTGTAAAGAACCGAAAAACGAAAGAACCAATGGCACCATTTAATGGCAGCAGCCCCGAGATGAATGCGTTACGGAAATATTTGTTGGATCATGGTGTGTTTTTGTATACCCATTGGCATACAATCCTGATGATCCCGCCATTGATCATTACTCCAGATCAACTAGCCGAAGGATTTGCGGTTCTGGATGAGGCTTTAAAAATCACTGATGCCGCAATGAAAAATTAATGTAACTTTTCACCCCGATTCTCGTCCAAAGATTATCAGGATTGAATTGTTGAGCAGGAGATAAGACATGGAACTTAACCTCGGAAATTTACCCACTCAAAAGCAAGAAGAACCAGCTGGTGTGGAAAAAGTCTTGATTCTAGGATCAGGACCTGCTGGCCTGGCTGCAGCATTGTATGCGGCTCGGGCAGAATTATCCCCATTGGTTTTTACTGGAACAGAATTGGGTGGACAGGCTTCATTAACCCACACAATTGAAAATTATCCCGGTTTTCCCGAAGGTGTTGGGGGTGCGCAGCTGGGAGAATTATTCCAGAAACAAGCTGAACATTTTGGCGCACGGTTTGAATATGATACGGCCACGGGGGTAGATCTCAGTGCAAGGCCGTATAAAGTGAAAACATATGGGAAAGAGTATCTTACCGAGACATTAATTATCACAACTGGAGCAAGCCCCAATCATCTGAATGTGCCGAATGAAAATGAAATGATAGGCCGTGGGGTTTCTTATTGTGCAACCTGTGATGGCTGGTTTTTCAAGGATAAAAAGGTTGTAGTCGTTGGTGGTGGTGACTCCGCATTAGAGGAAGGTATTTTCTTAACCCGCTATGCAACGGAGGTCAATATTATCCACCGAAGAGATGCTTTAAGAGCCGGAGCGATTTTACAGCGCCGCGCGATGGATAATCCAAAAATTAAGTTTACCTGGAATACAGTAGTTGAAAAAATTGTGGGTGAATCAGCAGTGACAAGTGTTCAGGTGAAAAATGTAGTTACCGGAGAACACTCCGTTATTGATACGGATGGAATTTTTATCTTTATTGGCCATACCCCCAATACACAGATTTTTAAAGGCCATGTGGAGATGGATGATCATGGGTATATCAAAACAAATATGCTGATGCAAACCAGCGTCCCTGGCGTGTATGCAGCGGGTGAGGTGATGGACCCAGTGTATCGCCAGGTTGTTACATCGGCGGGGATGGGAGCAGCAGCCGCAATTCAGGCTACACGTTACCTGGAAAGCCAGGAATAATCCATCGAATAAAAATCCCCGAGGTGCTTAAACTCGGGGATTTTTTGTTTAATGGGGATTTATGGGGTTGGTGTGCCGACTCCAGATGTCCACCATGTAAAATCACGCGGTGTGCTGGGGGCACCAGCGGTATCCCAAATGGGCTGGCCATCGGTGGATGTACCAATTTGTCGAGCTGGGACGACAAACCAGCGAATAATGTGCGGAATGTTATCGGTTGGGCGGAAACTGGCCGGCACGATAAATTTTGTATCAGTTACATATTCAACCAGTTTTCGACCACGCCCTTCGGTAATGTCTTCAATGGTGACCGCGTAAGCTTCATTTTGGCGCAGGGTCCCCACGGCAGCCCACTGCAAGGTAATGGTGTCGTTTGCGGCAGTAAATGCAGAACCATCCGCAGGAAGGAGCAGATTCGGAGCCGGGTAAGGTGGCGGATTGGTTGGCGTTGGCGTTGGTCCAGGGGTTGGAGCACGTTTACAAAGTGGAATTTGCAAGGGCATGCCTTCAAAAACGATATCTGAGGTCATCCCATTGTATTCCTTGATCGCTTCCATCGGTACGTTGTAGTTCAAGGAAATTGTGCTCAAGGTATCATTTGCAGCTACTGTGTATTCAATTTTTTGGCAAGAAACTTCTGTTGCCTGGCCTGCACTTAAAGTCTGAGTCGGTTGTGGTGAAGGAGTTGGTGTTGGCTGCGGGATCTTCAAGGTTTGACCCACAACAAGATTGTCGCATGTGGAAGACAGACTATTCAATTGAATAATTGAATTGGTGGATACCCCAAAGGTAAATGCAATTGAAATACAAGTGTCATTGGGTTGAACTTTATATTCAATCGGAGGAAGCGGGGTAAAGGTTGGTTCCGGGGTGGCTGTAAAGGTTGCTGTAGGAGTTAACGTCATGGTAGGTGTCAGGCTGGGCGTAACCGTGGGAGTCGGTTCTACCACTTTGCCAGTACCCTGTAATACGCCATAAACAACTCCAGCTCCAATAGCCAATACCAGGATGATAAGGCCAAGGGCTACCGGAAGTGTTAAGGTGATTTCCGGCATTTTCGGCCCTTGCACAGCTGTATTCTTTTTGCCTTGTTTTTCAGGTGCAGCGGTAAAGGTGCGACCGCAGACCAGGCAACGAGTTGCGTTTTCAGTTAAACGCGTCCCACAAGTGGGACAAACTTTTGTGTTAGTGTTTTTATCTTCTGGGCTCATAGGCATTTCATAGATAGATTGAACCGGGGAAGACCCCCGGCCGGGTTATTATATCATATCCCGAAATTTGACAAGGTTTATAGTCTTTCAAACCTTTTCAGGGTGTGATATCCTCAAGCTATGCAAAATACGAGTATATACGTTCATATCCCTTTCTGCAAGCATCGCTGCGGCTATTGTGATTTTAACACATACGCCGGATTTGAAAATTATATCCCGGATTATGTCAATGCGCTTATAGAAGAAATCAAATGGGTTGGAAAGGCAGCCGAAAATAAAATTCCGGTTCATACCCTGTTTTTTGGTGGTGGAACTCCATCGCTGCTCACGGTGGATGCGGTTGGAAAAATAATATCTCGAGCAGCAGATTATTTTGATTTCCAGCCTGAGATGGAGATTTCGCTTGAGGCGAACCCAGGAACTTTATCGCTGGATTATCTCAAAAGATTAAGGGATTCCGGAGTAAACCGGCTGAGTTTTGGCATGCAATCTGCGCATCCGGATGATCTGCGCTTGCTGGAACGAATTCACGATACGGTTGATGTGATTCAATCGGTCAAATGGGCAAGAATTGCTGGGTTTGATCAGATTAGCCTGGATTTAATGTTTGGCTTGCCGTTCCAGACATTGGAACGATGGAAAAGCAGTGTAGAAACTGCATTAAGTTTATCACCCGAGCATCTTTCGCTTTATGCGCTAACCCTTGAGCACGGCACTCCTTTTCAACATTATTTGGAGCGCGGGATTATTCCAATGCCGGATGGCGATCTTGCTGCAGAAATGTATGAATGGGTTTGCGAGCGTCTTGAAAAAGACGGATTTGCGCATTATGAAATATCGAACTGGGCCAAAGTTAAAGGGGCCCAAATTGATTCGTGCCGGCATAACTTGCAGTATTGGTATAACCTGCCTTATCTTGGGTTTGGTGCGGGGGCACACGGTTATGCGGAAGGGATTCGGACAGCAAACACCAGGGGGATTAAGGGGTATATCCAACAGGTGAATAAAACTGATCATTTATCCGGCCGATTCCCAATTGGTCCTGCGATTGAACAGGTAACTCCAATTGATTTATGGACCGAGGCGCAAGAGACGATGATGGTTGGTCTGCGGTTATTAGAAGAGGGTGTGGCGGATGAAACATTTACCACCCGATTTGGATTATCATTGGAGCAGGCGTTTGGACCTCAAATTGAGCGCTTAATGAACATTGGATTATTGGAATGGAATGGTGAAAAAGCAAAAAGGTTACGCCTCACCCGTTCTGGATGGCTTCTCGGAAATCAGGTTTTTATGCAATTTATTGATTTGCCTGAACCAGAATTTCTTAAATAATCAGGTGACTACAACCAGCGTTCCGTAACCTCGTTTTTCAATTTCACCGGGTTCAGCAGCCGGTGTAGTCCAACGATAAAGCCATTTTGCTTCATCGGATTTAAGGTTAATGCAGCCGTGACTTCTAGCAGCCCCAAAATCGGTGTGCCACCAGGTCCCGTGAAATGCGACTCCGGTTTCTTCAAAGAAACAAACCCAGGGTACTCCTGGCAGTTCATAATCTTCCGGATTACCGCTCAGGCGACCGTCACCCATATGCTTGGAGGGCATCTTGGAATAAATATGGAACTCCCCTTTGGGTGTGTTCCAGGGTAATTCGCCCGGCGGTGAGTAATCCAGGCCGGTAGATATTTTGGTTTCAAAAACTGGTTGGTCATCTTCATAGCAGGTTAATTTTTGCCAACCGATGGAAACTTCAATTCTCTTTTTGTGAGCTGGTATTTCAGGTGAAATTGGGGCAAACTCTTCCGGTCCGATCATCCTAAAGTGAATTGCCGGCGCATGGTATTCAATTTCAAGTAATTCATCCTTTAGCCGGTACCAGGGCTCACCATCCGGTCCTTCGTCCACACCCATTACCCAATGAGTTGATGTTTGGTAAAGGCGGTAAAAATTTTCCCACCCTTTGTAGGAAGAATAACGGAAGGTCTGAGAAAATGGGATAGTCACTTCAGCCAGTTGCCCACCTTCAGGTATGGAGGTGATCACGGGATTGTACTTAAAATTTACTCTTTGTAAATTGGCGCTATGGATGTATCCACCCCAGACACGATACCAAAGTGGATTATATTTGGGACCATCTTCCGAGATGACTTCGTAATATACATTCACCAGTTCATCACGGAAACGCTGGAATAATATCTGGCTTTGGTCATTGGGTTTGCTGTACACGCTGACTGAACGAACAGCCACCCGCACCAGATTATTTTGGTCAGCATTTTCAGAATAACCATTATATGGTCTGAATGCTAACGAGCCTAAACCAAGGCCGGCTAATTTTAAAAAATTACGACGGGATAATTTGGTGCCCATAAAGCGAATTATACCAAACCTGGAGTGAAACAGTCTATTTTGCGAGGACAGGGGTGTTTTTGGTTTTTCGGGCATCCAGGATGATGTACGGTAAGTATAAAACGAGGAACATGATGAGACCGATTCCCTCAATTGCTAATAGATACCAGGGCCACGGACCTAACATATCTAATAAACTGGCAGTTTCAGGTTTATGGGCAATGAACATATAGTTGCTGCCAATCAGCCAGTTGATGATACCTACAAAAGCCATGTAGATATTTCCGTATAGGATTACTTTTCCCAAAGATTTCCAGGTTGGGCGGTAGCCTTCTACCAGGGTCATGTAAATGGCCGCAGTGACGATTGATCCATGCGACACCATGGTTTGAATTGCTCGAAAATGCGGAAATCCATATATGCCTGCATCCGGGGTGAGAAGCGCTTGCAGTGCACCACCAATACCTAAAAAATAAGCAAATTCATAAATTGTATAGGATTTGGTAACCAGCATGATAGCGGATAAAAAGACAAATACACTGCACAGGTGAAGCGGTAGCATTGTTTGAATGGTCCATTGTCCAACAGAATAATTCCAGGCATGCCAGGCTAACTCATCAACAATCAACAAAACAGCGAGACCGTATCGAAAGCCTTTTTTAAACGATGGGGAGGCATTTCGACGCCAAAGTAAAAAACTAAGATTTAAGGCCAGGATGATTAATAGGGCAATAACGTGATATGTCCCAAATAATTCAAAAGGTTCGCCAGTAAAATCTTTTGTAAAAAATTCGCCCATCGGTTTCCTCCAAAGAATTATGGTTCATTTTACATGGAAGTGAATAAAAGTTGTAACAATTTATGCCAGTAATTTAAATATATTTTCGTAGTACGCATGATTTTCTCACTCGGTTTACTGGGCTAACGTATAATTCAGCGTATACGATAACGTTGAAGTATCATGCAGAAAAAAGTTGAGATAGTATTTTATGATTTCATTTGTCGCAGGAATCAGTTCAGCGTTTATGGGGGCATTCGCAAATATTATGGCCATGCGGGTGATGAAGTTTTCTCGTCCGCGAGACTATTTGGCGGTGAATTTTGGCCTGATATTTCTCATGCTGCTCCCATTTGCTCCCTGGTTTTTTTATTTTCAACCTAAAGGAAGCAGTATCCTCGTTTTATTGTTGGCAATAGGATTGGACCTGATTGGAAATTATTGTTATTTCCGCGCCTTTGAGGTAAATGATGCCATTCAGGCCAGTACGCTGCTGGCCTTATCACCGGTTATTGCGTTATTATTTTTCCCCATGATCCGGTTAGGAGAAGCAAATTTTAAATTTCTTCAAATTATTGGCGTCATTCTTATCGTTGTGGGAATTATATTTTTAACCATAATGAAACCGAAAAACAGCGCCGAAAGACTGGAACAAAATCAGAAAGGGCTGCCTGCGCTGATATATCCATTTCTAGCTGCTGTGGCATTTGGTGTGAATATTTATCCTGTGAAATATCTGTTGGCTCAAGAAATTGTTAACCCGTACACGTACTACATGGTGAGGGCGCCATTTATTGCTCTTTTTTGTTGGTTAATATTTCGTCCTCGTTTTAATTGGATCACTGCAAAGAGGACATTTTATATATCCTTGCGGTTGCTTTTTGTCATCGGACAATGGCTGCTGCTGCTCTCTGCGTTGAAATGGGGTAATCCAGTCATTGTTAAGACAATTAGTGATGCATCACCGTTATTTGTAGTTTTTATCAGTGTCATTTTTTTAAAAGAGAAAATTAGCCGCCTATCCCTTGCAGCAACGAGTTTGATTGTATTGGGAATGATATTTTGTGTGATGTAAAATCTATTCGGTATTTTGAGGCTATCTTTACAAATTTGATAATAATAGTGGCTAGGGGAAGTTATTTTTTATAATGAAGTTATGAAAAAGTGGATCGGGATTGTTTTATCAATAATCATCTTAAATGATTTTGTTGTTCCACTGCCAGTCTTTGGAAAAATCAACCGGTCGGAACCGGTTCGGATTGGAGTGCTGGCAGACCAACGGTATTATACCGGCCCTGGAATGTTTGATTCAAACCAATATTTCCGCGGCGCTGTGCAATCCTTGTATTCCACAGGCACTTTCGATTTAATCATCAGCCCGGGAGATATTGACCCACCAGCCAATTCGTTTTGGACTATTCAACAAGTCTTTAGCACTGATTTTCGTTGGGTACCTGTGGTAGGCAACCATGAGCTGCCCGGAAGCGGGCAGGAATCTTCTTATGGTGCCAATATGTCTTGGTTAAGATCTAATGATTATGGGAGCGTTAACCAGGGGCCAACAGGCTGCCCGGAAACAACGTTTTCATTTGATGTTCGTACTCTTCACGTGGTTGTTCTTAATGAATATTGTGATACAAGCGGTGATACTGTAACAAATGGCGATATCACGGACCATTTATATAATTGGCTGGCGGCTGATTTGGAGGCAAGCACAGCTCAAAATATAATTGTGGTTGGTCATGAACCAGCTTTTGTGCAGCCGGATATGGATAACGGCAGGCTGCGACACGTTGGTGACAGCCTGGATGCTTACCCATCCAGACGGGATCGATTTTGGAATCTGTTAGTTAATTATGATGTTTTGGCTTATTTATGCGGCCACACTCATAATACCAGTTTGGTTAGGGTCAACCGAGTATGGCAAATTGATGCCGGGCACGCGCGAGGCTTGGGGGATACTGGGGCTAAAAGCACCGCGATCGTTTTAGAGATTGGTGATGATTGGGCAACGATTGATATTTATCGGGATGATGCGAATGGTGGTGCGTATACACTTTATTACCAAGGTGATCTTATCCAATCTCAAATATTGTATTTACCCATTATAAAGAAATAACGCTTCCCTATTCTGGACAGTGAACATAGTGCTGAATTTTGGATTTTTTAACTGAATTAATTAATATTTCTTGCGAATCACGATCATCGCGATATCATCCTGGGGGTTGGGAGAATCAGTAAAACGATTCACTGCATTAATTAAAGCGTCTTGTATTTCATTGGAAGATTTGCTGCTGTTTTCCAAAATAGTATCGATGAGGCGTTCTTCGCCAAAAAAATCTCCATTGGGATTTTGTGCTTCGGTTATCCCGTCAGTGTAGAGGACCAAAACGTCACCTGGCCACATTCGGACAGTTTTTTGCTTCCAAAGGGCTTCTTCGCTGACTCCTAACGCCATACCGGTTAATCTTAACCGGTCGACAGATTCACGACCGCGATCCGTGTGAACCAGGATGGCAGGTGGGTGACCGCCGTTTGAATAGGTGATCCGGCCGGTGTGTGATTCGAGAACTGCATAAAAAGCAGTAACGAACATATCTCCACGCGTATCATACAGGATGCGTTCGTTGACAGCTTTCATTGTCAGCCCGGGTAATGTAGGAAATTGGGTGGCATATGTGCGGATTAAAGTACTGGAAAGGGCCATGAATAAGGCAGCTCCCATTCCTTTATCTGTTACATCCGCGACAACCAAACCCCATTTGTGATTTGAAAGACGAATAAAGTCGTAAAAGTCGCCTGAAGTTTCGCGTGCAGCCACCAGGCGTGAGGCAATATCCCAATTTGGAAGGGGGGGGACTGCATCTGGCAAGATATCGGTTTGAATACGACTCGCCATTGTGAGCTCATAACGCAGAACTTCTTCGTTACGCCCGTAGGGCGGAGAATTTTTAAGTGGTTCCGAGTTTGCTTCTTCTTCCAGTAATTCTTCCTGATGGCGGAAGAGGTGAGAATTTGTTTCTTTAATTTTCTTGGGGGAATTGAGAATTTGAGTTAGGGCTGCTTTCAGCTCTTCTTCAGATACATCTCGGGTTATGTAGTAATCCGAAAGATTGTCTTCGTCCTGATTATCTTCACAAGGAATGAAGCGGACGATTTCCATCTTAGGCCATCGTTGTGATAATTCGATTGTGATATCTTCTTGAGAATCGTTAGCAGCGCGAAGATCAATCAGCACTAGATCAGGGAGAGTTAACTGGCAAAGTTGGAGTAAATCAGTGCTGGAATTTGCTTCTCCAACCACCTGTATCCCAGGAATGTTCCTGACAGAATGCGACAGGCCCCGTAAAAAAATGGGTTGGTAGGAGGCAATTGCGATTCGGATCGAATTTGGTGTGGGCATCCCTTACCTTGAAAGAGCAATCTTAATTTGTGGAACGATAACAACCAATTTATTTTACCAAATCCTTCGGTGAATGACCCTGGTCAAATGGATGGAATATTATTTACCACAAGCAGACTTAACGAACAAAGTAAATCACAGAAACAACCAGGCCAATACCAACAACAACTTTCCGAAGCATTTCTGGTTGTATCTTCCCGGCCAATTTCCCACCAAGCGCACCACCAATCAAGGCAAATACGGCCATGACCATTGCTACTGGCCAATTTACTTGCCCGGAGAACAAAAAGAAAATGGCGGCGGCAATGTTGACTGAAAAAGCAATGGCTTGTTTTAACCCATTTAATCGGGTTAGTGAATCATTTAATACCAGGGCTAAAACTGCCAAAACAATTACACTCAATCCTGCGCCAAAATACCCGCCGTAAACCGCAGCGAAACCAATCGGTAAGAATGCCCAGGTTTCAGATAAATTGAGTTTCTCACCGCTGCTGCTGCGTTTGGTCAACCATTTTTTAAGTGGATCACCAATTGCCAATAGGATCGAAGCCAATAAAATTAAGAAGGGGACAAGATCACGGAACAAACGCTCCCCGGTGTTCAGCAGCAATATCCCGCCTATGATCCCACCGAGGATGGATGATGGTATGAGAGCGATTAGACGTTTTCCTTGTCCTTTTAGATCTTTAAGTTGAGCGAGGGTTGCCCCAAAATATCCCGGGCACAAGGCTACGGTATTGGTTACATTCGCTGCAATGGCTGGAATACCGACAGCGGTCAACATAGGAAAAGTAATTAATGTCCCACCACCGGCTAATGCGTTTACTGCTCCACCCAATAAAGCTGCCAGGCCAACAAGGATAAAATCTAAAATGCTCATGCGATTAATATTCCATTCCACGATGATATATTTCTCTGCGTAGTATAACCGATTATGCCAAACCAACTTGAAATGGCACGCGAAATCATTTGAGATAGCGGTCAAAGAATTCAATTGTACGGTTCATTGCAGTTGTGAAATAAGTTGAAATATTATGATTATCGCCTTCATAAAGAAATAATTCGGATGTTTTCCCAGCATCCAATATTTGTTGGTTCAACTTTTGGGAAAACTCAACTGGCACATCTGCATCAGCGGTACCATGATGGAGCTGGACGGGACCAGACAGATCGGATAAGAATGAATTAGCAGAAATAGATTCCCAGAATCCAGGGTTTTGTTCTGGGCTGCCGTATTGTTCTACCCAATTGAGCCGCCAGGATCGAGCGGATGGAGGCAAGGTCGGTGGAGGGGAACTCCGCCGCCAATTGTACATCATATCCGGATAGGTACCTACTACGCCAGCCCAAATTACTCCAGCCTTGATATTATCCGTAATAACCATTGATCGAAGAGTTAAAAATCCACCCATTGAGTGACCCCACATACCAATCTTATCCGGATTGGCTTGGGAAAATTTCTGGAGGGATGCCACGGCATTCAGCACATCAACTGAGTATCCTGGATTGGAATAGGCTCCTGTTGCATTTCCTTCCGAACGGTCGTGGCCGCGATAATCAATGCGAAAGACAATATAACCACTGCGGGCAAGACGATCGACATATGCCACGTATCGTTCCGTGGTGCGGTATTGATCGGGGGGGATATATCCGTGATTAAAAACAATGGCTGGCCAGCCGCCTTCAGGCATTGGTCCTTCCGGTATGGTTAAAAGAGAATAAATTTTTAATCCTTCTGAAAGATAGTAGGCATAATACCGGCGATAATTTGCTCCTGGATCCAATTCATTTTCAATAATAATTTCACTACCAGGGTAAGCGCCATCTCGCATAGCGCGGATATCCATCGGATGGGGGATTGGCGTAGGAGTTGGTGTGTCTGTTGGAACACTGGTTGCGGATGGTTCAGCTGTTAGAGAAGGAGCAACTGTTACAGTCGAGGTCTGAGGCAGGGTTGTTGGGTGTATGGTTGGACTGGCGGCTGTAACAGGGATGCAGGCTGCGGTAAATAAAAATATACAAACTATCAATGGTTTCATTTTGTGACCAATTTCCTTGTTGCTAATCATACCAAAATTGTCAAGAAATATACATACTGCTCCAGTTGGTAAGGAAAATGAGCCTGGCACCACTCAGAAAAAATTCAGATATATTTTTGAAAGATCAAAAACCTCCTGTTTGCGGATGATGGCATGAGGATTTGTCGCCAGACCCCTCGATGGGGATCTTCCGGCCGAAAAGAAAAACCACCTTGCGGTGGTTTCTTGGTTAGTCGGGGCGAGAGGATTTGCCGTCAGACCCCTCGATGGGGATCCTTCGGCCGAAAAGATAAACCACCTTGCGGTGGTTTCTTGGTTAGGTGGAGCATGAGGATTTGTCGCCAGACCCCTCGATGGGGATCTTCCGGCCGAAAAGAAAAACCACCTTGCGGTGGTTTCTTGGTTAGGTGGAGCATGAGGATTTGTCGCCAGACCCCTCGAT
>JAJUJY010000040.1 GCA_029265085.1 Chloroflexota bacterium | reverse complement strand
GTTGCGAAGTTTGGATTTGTCTCAGATCGCTCTATGCGAAACCCATGATCTATAAAAAAGAGCCTTTTCAGGCTCTAGTTTTGATAGGCGACGATGGGATTTGTCACAGACCGCTCGATGCGAAACCCATGATCAATAAAAAAGAGCCTTTGCAGGCTCTAGTTTGGAGAGGCGACGATGGGATTTGAACCCATGATCAGGGTTTTGCAGACCCTTGCCTTGCCACTTGGCCACGTCGCCATAACTGATCAATGAGGAAGATTTTAACAAACAACCGGAAATTGGTCAAGAAAAACTACCGGCCGATTTTCGGGAAATAAAAACTCCCCTCATCGGGGAGTAGAGCGGGCGATGGGACTCGAACCCACGACCTTCTCCTTGGCAAGGAGACATTCTACCAACTGAACCACGCCCGCATCACTTATTTCATTGTGACCAAGAGTATAGCAGTGATTTTCAGAATCGTCAACCCTTTAAGGATAATTTTTGAGGCCGAATTTGAGCTATCAATTTTAGAAAGTCCTTCAGCTTGACATGGTTTTAAGCCTGTGCTAAATTAGTAATTGGTCTGGTATAAACAGATAGGGAAATATTGTCTGGCATATGACCGGGTTTTATGATAGGGTGGGCCATTTCTTGCAACCTGTTTAATTTGTATATGCCAGTCAAAGGATCCTTTTGAAATCCCCACAGATGAGGTGTAGCCTTGACGAAGTCGCGTACTCAACTGATGGTGGAGCGCCTGCGCGAACTCCAGGCATCTTCACCCGATATCGAAGCCTCTGCAATCGTTAGCGTCGATGGTTTGACCATCGCCTCCGCTCTCCCGCAAGGGGTAGAGGAAGATCGTGTTTCCGCAATGTCGGCAGCAATGCTTTCCCTGGGCGAACGGATTGCCAGTGAATTAGGGCGTGGTTCGCTAGAGCAGGTATATATTAAAGGCCAAAAAGGGTATGTTGTGTTAATGTCTGTTGGAGAAGATGCTGTTTTGACAGCTCTGGCTCGCGAACAGGCAAAGCTTGGCCTGATTTTCCTGGATATGCGGCGCGCAGCCGAAGACCTGACGAAACTCATTTAAAGGCGATCATCATGGAACCAATCCCAAAGAGTGGGTTTTACTATCCCAACAAGGCTGCTCGAATTGCTATTCTTGCCTTGGAAGATGTGATGGGCAAGAATGGGGTCAATGCAATCTTAAACCTTGCCAACCAGACAAATCTGATTGACAACTATCCTTCAGATTCCCTGGATCGCGCTTTTGATTTTGCGGATTTTTCCTCGATCAATGGCGCACTGGAGGAAATGTACGGACCGCGGGGTGGCCGTGGACTTGCACTGCGGGCTGGACGGGCAACCTTCACCGATGTGCTGCGGAATTTTGGCGCATTGGCTGGTGTGGGTGACATGGCTTTCAAAGTATTGCCGCTCCAAGCCAAGCTGCGCATAGGCATCCCGATTATGGCCAAAATCTTCAGCCAGATCAGTGACCAACATTCAACCTGTATTGAAAATGATACGCACCTCATTTATACGATCCACCGCTGCCCGGTCTGCTGGGGTCGAAAAGCGGATAAACCGGACTGCTACATGGCAACCGGTTTGCTGCAGGAAAGCCTGAAATGGGTTTCCGGCGGGAGTGAATTCCGGGTAAATGAAACCAAGTGTATCGCGGTTGGCGACCCGGTCTGTGAATTTGAAATTCTAAAAGAGCCGATCGGATAGAGAAAACGTGGACGAACAAAAATCAACCATCCTGATCGTCGAAGATGACCTGGATGTCGCGGATATGCTCAATGCATATTTCCGCGTTCAAGGTTATGAGGTTTTAACGGTTAACTGGGGTGAGGATGGGGTGCGAGCCTGCCAGACTTCGCAGCCAAATCTGGTGATCCTGGATATTCGCTTACCAGATATTGATGGTTTTGAGGTGGCTCGTCGATTACGCACAAACCGAAAAACAAAAGATATCCCGATTATCTTTCTGACCGAGAAACGCGATCGGGTGGACCGGCTGCAAGGATTGGGCTTGCAGGCCGATGATTATATTACCAAACCGTTTGATATTCAGGAATTGCGTTTGCGTGTCCGCAATACCTTGAACCGGGCGAAACAAGCCACCTTAACGAATCCAGTCACCGAAGTCCCTGAAGGCAGCCTGGTTAATGAGCATCTTGAACAATGGCTTCATAACCCATCCGCGGCAATCTTTGTGGTTTCTCTTAAAAATCTGGATTACTTCCGCGAGACCTATGGTTTTGTTGCGTCTGATGATTTACTGCGTGCAGTTGCCCTGATGATGCGGGACACGCTGCGCGATTTGGGTAGTCTCGAAGATTTCTTTGGGCATTTGTCCCAAACCGACTTTGTTTTGATTTCCAAGGCGGAAAACAAGACCACCTTTGTTGAGCGCTTACGCAAGCGTTTAGAACAATCTTTTGAATATTTTTATCGTGATCAAGACCGTAATCAAGGTGTTTTTGAAGGAAAATCCCTGGCGGTTGAAATTAAAGAATATATACCTTCAAGGCAGCCAGCCCGTAATTTGGAGCAATTAATCGCTGCCTTAGAAAAAATCTATCGGTAGGGTTCATTGAAAACTACAATTGTTATACCCACATATAATGAGGCAGAAAACCTGCCTAAACTTGTTTCTGCATTGTTTGCACTGCCTTTGCCCGACTTGAGTCTGTTGGTAGTTGATGATAACAGCCCAGATGGAACGGGTGCCATAGCTGATCAATTGAGCCAGGAAACCAATGGCCGGGTGCAGGTGCTGCACCGGACAGGAAAACTGGGGTTGGGAACTGCATACATTCAAGGGTTCCAATACGCCCTGAAACAGGGTGCTGAAGCGGTTGGTCAAATGGATGCTGATTTTTCCCACCCGGTGGAAAAGGTGGTGGAACTGGTGCAGGCTTTGGAAGATTGTAATTGTGATGTGGCGCTTGGGTCGCGTTATGTGGCTGGTGGAAAACTGGATGAGAGTTGGCCGTTCTGGCGAAAAGCATTATCCGGTTTTGGTAATTTTTACGCCCGCACCATCTTGGGACTGGCTTTGCGGGATGTCACAGGTGGTTTTCGTTTGTGGAAACATACCACGCTCAAGGCAATGCCGCTTGAAAGAGTACGTTCCAACGGTTATATATTCCAGGTTGAAATGGCTTACCTGGCACATCTCTTGGGCTTTAAATTCAGGGAGATCCCCATCTATTTTGCAGACCGGCGGTGGGGAACCTCTAAGATGTCCTTCCGAATCCAATTAGAAGCTGCATACCGGGTATGGCTGCTGCCTGGTTTTTATACCGACTTGCGTAATAAACGCGCTGTCCGATAAATATCGAAACTTTTTCGGGATTATTGCCGGGTTATTTCTAGAAATAACCCGGTTAATGTTTTCCATTCCGGCAGTGAAAGAGTCTCAGCTCTGCGCTGGGGATCAATCCCAGCCTGGGTGAGGATGGCGACTATTTTGTCGGCAGGCTGGTGTAAACCGGAAGATAAGGTGTTGCGCAAGGTTTTCCGTTTTTGGCTGAAACCAGCCTTGATTAACCGGAAAAAGGTGTCCATTTGGTTGACTGGAATCAGCGGCTCCGGATACAGGTCAATACGCAGCGTGGCTGAATCCACCTGGGGCGGGGGATAAAATGCACCGGCGGGGATACGCAAGACCGGGCGTGGCTGCCCATAAACCTGCACACTGAGGGCAAGCAGGCTCATATCACCCGGTTCAGCACATATTCTTTCAGACACCTCTTTTTGCATCGTTAAAACCACTCTGGAGGGCTTCTGAGGCGATTCTAGTAGATGGCGGATAATTGCAGAGGTGATGTAATAAGGAATGTTTGCAACGACCAGGTAACCATCCTCGCCGATGATATTTGCCGGGTCCAATTCCAGGATATCCCCATGAATAATTTGCACGTTGGTTTCTTTGCTTAGAACTTCCGCAAGCACCGGGATTAAGTTTTGATCAATCTCTACGGCAACTACTTTCCGGGCAGATCGTGCCAGGTAGCGAGTCAGGCTGCCAAGTCCCGGGCCAATTTCCAGGATTGCTGCATCGGCTGGAATTTCTGCGGCTGCTACCAATCGTTTTAATGCGTTGGAATCAACTAAAAAATTTTGACCAAGCCCTTTTTTGGGCGTTAATCGGTGCGCGCGCAATAATGCCGCTACTTCAAGTGGGGGGAGGTGATCTAAGGAAGGATCCAAGGGATACTCGCTGGTATTGGGGTAAGAAAATAGATGGTAACGTTGGAGTGCCAGGACTCAAAATCGCTATCGCTAAATCCCAGGTCAATCCAATAGGTTCCCGGAATGCCGCCGCCAACATCTGCAACCGTGGCTTGCCCGTATCCAGGAACATAAACTTGCTGGCCTGCCATCCAGCTATACCAGGCGCGCGTGACGCCCACTACACCGCGTTGGACGGGGAGTCCCAGGCTGGTGCCAGGATAACACCTGTCTCCGCCTGACCGGCATGGTGAGTAGGAGGTTGCATACACAGTAACTGCGCGCCAGTATTCAATCGGTCCCGAAGGGGTATCCATTGTGCGGACGACCACTTTTGTGCCATATCCAACCAACTGGTTTTGGGGCTCCTTGGCTACATATTGTGCTTCGGCCTGGCGTGTTGTTTCCTGTCCGTCTTCATAGCGGACGCGAATCCGTGATACTTCCAGCCCAAACTCTCCCGGTGTGATTACCCGGCGTTGGTCTAACTCAGTTTCTGGGTCTGCCTGGTAATCATTTTTAAAGGGGATCGCTTTTTGCTCCAACAGGATTTCTTCACGAACCCGTACCACGCGAATATTGCCATCTTGCGGCAGCGGTTCTGATTCACCAGGAATACTGTAATCCAATCCTTGTAAAGCGATTCCAGTATTAGTTAGCGCTTCTCCCACGGTGTTGGCTGAAGAAAGTGCAGTGATCGTCTGTCCCTGTACCTGAATGACCAGGGGTCGGGCGGGGACCAATTTTACCGTAACGGGTTCCTGCAGCAGTGAGCTGGCTGGTGGTTCCAGGCGGTCTGCGGATGTCCAGCGGATGCCAGCCTCCCATAAAGCCTGCCCGATGGTTTCCGCGCTGGAAGTAAAAGTTTGTTCTTGCCCGGCAGAAAGGAAAGTAACTGGGACCGCTTTATATATTTGGATCAGAAATGCTGGAGCTGCTGCTAGCGTATCATTGGGGGAGATCACCGCACCATTGGATAAGAGGCGGTCACCGTTATTGAGAGGAATTTGTGCCTGCTCCAATAATTCAGCTGCGTTCCGGCTGCTTGAGGTAATTTCTTTTTTCTCTCCACCAGGATAGATTTCAAATTGAACGATTCGAGAAGTCTCAATTAGGATGGTTGGACGGCCGAACATCAAGGTGCTTGGTGGAGGAGAAATGGTATCTTGCGGGCTGAGCGCAAGTCCTGCGGCATTAATTACATTTGCAACCGTTAAGCCGCGTTCCTTGACCAGAATGGCTTCACCATTGCGTTGGATCGTGGATTCGGCCGGAAGCGCAAGATAAGCTGCCAGTAATCCAATCAGCAGAGATAGGGCTCCCAGCGCTAAATTACGAATTTTTGGTTTCATAAGGGAGATTCTAACAGATTTTTCGGGTTAAAAAGCAAACACCCCGCAAGGGGGTGTTTGAGTGCCGAGACTGGGAATCGGACCCAGGACACCGCAATTTTCAGTCGCGTGCTCTACCAACTGAGCTATCTCGGCGCGCATCATTTTGTAATGCTCCGTGATATTACCCGCATGAGCACTGGTTGTCAAGCGAATGAAGAAAATTGGATGAATAAAAGTTTGGTTAGATAAAAGTGTTTTTTAGTGGATTAATTCTTCCCAAAAAATTAGAAACTGTATAGAATATGAGAAAATCCAGGGATTTATTCAGAAAAGACTTTGACTTTCTTGAAAATATTTACTATGATAAGTGAAAGTTGAAATCCTATAAGCGAGGTTGAGATGTTGCCTGGCCCATTACAACTGCCCAAATTACCACCTTTACCCTTTAATATTCCACCTTTGCTGCTTTGGGTCATTATCCTTGGGGTAGCTGTTTTGCTTGCGGTGACATTTTTTAAATTTATATTTGCTGAACCTGGAGAGCGGATCAACAGCTTCTTTATCTTTTTCCTGGCATTATTGGGTGTTGTCGGTCTCTATTTCTTGTTGATTTATGCGCCAGAAATCACCGGCTTTTTCCGCCGACTAACCAGCCCTTTATTTAAATGGCGTTGACCAGGAATTAATTATTTCCGGTGTCTTCGTCAGCCGGGGCTCCGTTGATATCACCATAAGCTAACAGCAAAGCAAACTGGCTGATGGCATTATATGCGTCCTCAAGCTGGCCTTGAAGTTTGACATCGGTGGTTACATCCGGCTCACCGAGCCGTTTTAAGATCGGTTGAGGGATAGCAGGTGTTTTTACCTGGACTGAATAAGCGGGCATTTCTGGCCCCATTACCCAGAATCGATCCAATGTGTTTTCCAGCCGGGGTATACCGTCTTCGGCTTTCTCCCTTGTAGTTTCTTGAAGGGCAGGGGGTTTTATTTCGCCCATACGCCGTCTGCGTAAAGCGTCTAAAACCTGGGTTTGTGATCGCCCGCGCATCCGGAATAACAAAAACGGGTCTTCGTCAAAGCGCTCGCCGAGGATGTAATGAGCCGCAGCCACATGTTTACAGGGATTGGCTTTATCCGGGCAGGTGCAATTGGTTAATAAATCATGGGTGTTTTGAGGGAAAAGGCTAACCCCTGCGGCAGAAAAAGCTTCTTCAATATCTTCAGGCATTTCGCCCGCCAACAATTGAGCTGCAAATATTGCCTGATCCGACAGAACATCTAATACTTTATTCCACTGCCGTGGTGATAAAGGGATCAACCGGATGGTTACTTTATATGGTTTGGGCCTGGTTCCTTGCACCAGAGCAATGACGCCGTCTTTGGTTTCTTCTAAAGATACAACCTGGCCTAAGCGAGCGTAATGCTGTCCACGCTGTACGCGGGTAGGGTTGGTCAACTGCTCCATTGCCTGAATCCAGCGCCTGGCCCACCAATTTCTGGCAAAATCCCCTTTTTCGCTGCGGGCTTTAATGCCGCCTCGCACCCGGCGAGGATTCATGCCCCATCCCCAAGATCCATTTCGATCATCTACCATGGTATTTCCTCATTTGCGCAGCATGACCAATTCGCGTAATTCATCCGTAGATAATTCGGTCAGCCATTCTTCGCCGCTGCCCAAAACAGCATTTGCCAATCCTTTTTTCGATTCGATCATCTCGTCGATGCGCTCTTCTAATGTGCCGGAGGCAATAAATTTATGCACCTGTACGTTTTGAATTTGACCAATCCGAAAGGCGCGGTCTGTTGCCTGGTCTTCAACGGCAGGATTCCACCAGCGGTCGAAGTGGAATACGTGGCTGGCACGGGTCAGATTCAATCCCAGGCCGCCTGCTTTGAGCGAGAGGATAAAAATAGGCGGCCCATTTTCTTCATCCTGGAACCGGCGGACCATTTGATCGCGCAAGGCTGCGGGGGTGCCGCCGTGGAGATACAGTACCGGGCAGCCTAAAACCTCAGGTAGGAAGTTCGAAAGAATGTGCCCCATTTCCGCAAATTGGGTAAATACTAAGGCGCGGTCTCCTGTGGAGAGCAGCTCTTCCAACATTTAGATTAACCGGCTGAGTTTCCCGGACCGTCCATTGGACCTTAAGCCGCGTTCCGCGTTTTCTGGAGCTTCGTGCAGAAATTGCGCCGGGTGGTTGCAGACTTGTTTCAGCTGCATTAGCATGGTCAAAACCTGTCCGCGGCGGGCAATTCCTTCGCTTTCGGCTACCTTTCGCAAGGAATCCTGAACCACAGCTTCGTAAAGGGTGGCCTGTTCTTCGCTCAAATTGATAAAATCTTTGATTTCAATTTTTTCCGGCAAATCCTGAATGACCCGCGGATCTGTTTTTAGCCGACGTAAGATGAATGGACTGACCATCTCACGAAGCCGGGTGGTTGCATCGGGGTCTCCAAAACGTTCAATTGGAACCACGTAATCCCTGCGGAACCTTTCCAACGGGCCAAGATATCCCGGATTTAAGAATTGCATAATCGACCAGAGTTCTGTCAACCGGTTTTCAACCGGCGTGCCGGTTAGCGCAAAGCGGAAATCAGTGCGTAATTTGCGGGCAGCCTGGGTCTGTTTTGCAGAGGGATTCTTGATATTCTGCGCTTCATCCAGGATGGTTCCATACCATTTGACATTTTGAATCGTTTCCTGATCCATGCGCAGCAAGGCGTAACTGGTAAACACCAGATCTACGGTTTTTGCTGCTTTTATAAACTCATCCCCTCTTAACCGGTTCGGTCCCTGGTGTACCAGTGTCTTTAATCCGGGAGTAAATCGACGTACTTCGCGTTCCCAGTTAGTGACCACAGAGGTAGGGCAAACCAATAAAACTGGTCCAGGTAATCTGCCGAAGGTTTCTTTTTCGTACATAAGCAGTGAAAGCGCCTGGATGGTTTTACCGAGGCCCATATCATCCGCCAAAATGGCTCCTAAGCCCCATTGCCGGAAGAACGCCAGCCAGGAATAACCAAAACGTTGGTATGGCCGTAGTGTGCCATCCAGTCCTTGCGGTTGGGATAATTCTGTCAGCCGTTGATTGTCGCTCAGGTTTTCCAGCCAGTCTTTCACCCAGCCTTCTGCTTGTACATCATCCAGCGGGAGGCCGTGAGCAGAATCACTGCCTAAGGCCAGCTGTGCAGCTTCGATGAGTTTCATTTCGCCAGAATGTTGCTGTTTTTCCCAGAAGCGGATAGCGGCTTCTACCTGCTCTGTATCCAATTGCACCCATTCACCGCGCACCTGAACCAGAGGGGTCTTTAGCGCTGCTAATTCTTCAAATTCAGCGCGGGTCAGGGTTGTTTCGCCCAGGGCTAATTCCCATTCAAAATGCACCAATGCATTCAAACCCAACTTCGGATTGTTTGATATTTGGATGGGATCACTACTGCGTGGGGTTAACTTGACACGAACGCCAAGCCGTGAACCGCGTTGATTCCACCACGGAGGAACGATCAAACAAAAGCCAGCTTGTTCGAGGAGTGGGGCAGCTTCACGGAGGAATTTATAGGCGGAATCAGTATCTAGATCCAGGCCGGTTGGATGGCGAGCCTGCAGGCTGGTTAAAATCGGCGAAAATAAGCGTGCTGCATAGCCTAAACCAGCCAGCAGCTTATCTTGTGTTTTTTCTAACTTTTTGTGAATACTGGCTAATTCTGCCTCTGTCCGGAACCAAATTTCTTCCGCAGGGATAATCAGGCTGGGATCATCTTTGGATTGCAGTAGAAAATGCATCTGCCAGTTGGGTATTTCTTCACCAGGGGCAACGGGTCCGGGGGCTTCCAGGCGAAAACCAATTCGGAAATAGTCATCTCCTGCGGCATGTAAATTACGCATCCAGGCACGCAGGCTAAGATGGAGCGAACGCAGCTGATTTTCGGAGGCTTTAACCCGTGGGTCGGGTTGGAATAAAGCGGACAGCCACAAATCCAGGGTGTTTTCCCGATCCATGATCAAAACCGGTAGTTTTGACCTTCCCCAGGAACGGGCCAGTGAGTCGCACATGATTTTGAGAAAGCTATCCAATAGTGCCCGAGGTGTATTCGGCGGGGGAGCAGGCACTTTGGCGCTGGTTGTAATACTTTCGCAGCGGCAGACCGGCGGCATAGCGCGTTCAAGTACGGCTAATCGTGTGCCATCTCGCGGACCGTCTAAAACGGGCTGCCAGCGCGCATAATACTGATCGCCTTTGGCATTTGCCTGTACCAAAACCGGCAGAATTTTTTGCTCAGCCAGGGTTTCTAAGACAAAACTGCAAACTGACTGCCAGTAACGGGCATCTTGGCCTAAAATGAATCCGCTGGTTACACTTTCGAGGGGTAAATTGGCTAATACGCCAAAGGCTTTCCCTGCAGGCAGCCACAACCCATGAATAATCCAGGGGGCTAAAAATGGAGGGGTTTCAAGGTCCAACTCCCAGGCATGGTTTAGTTCTGGCGAGGGCAAAGGACCGGTTCGGGTGCTTGGCAAGCGCATGCGCGCATAAACCACTTCGGCGTCATCCAGGGGTGTGCCAGCGCCAATGCGTTGGCGAATCATCTCCGGCTGCAAACAGAAGGAATGCTCGTGCGGTGAAAATTTTTTCGGTAGCTGCCCACGCAAGCGCGGTAATGGGGACCCTTCGGGCGTTTCAGCCCAAAAAAGGATACCACCCGGGTCTGCGGGGCGGTGCGGCGGCTGCCAGTGTGCGTGTAAGACCCACATATTGATGGTTTTCTAATACCTGTTAAACAAAATTTCCAATACCTTGATTGGTCGTACGCGAAATATTATCGGTAAGAAGCAATGAATCTCTCTGAATTTTCATTCAGTGGTATGGCTATTAATGAGTTAATGTTATTGAACCAAAAACAAACAACTCCGACCCTTTCTTAATGGAGGGTTGGAGGATTATCGCTTGTACGGGGATTTTGCGCCCAAAATGTTTCCAAATCTTCTGCCAAATCTGGGAAAAGATAAATAATAGCAACGTGATTTTGAACTATTATATCCGATCTTGTCAAACCACAAGATGATTTCAGAAATGATTTTACCTTAATTTTGATTTTTAACAACCTTTTCAGCCAATACCAGCACCAATTGGGAGAGCATTTTGATGGTTTGTAAAATGTGTTGAAGATCTCCTTCAAAAGGATCTCGGACAGATGCCTCGGGTAAACGCCGTACTACCCTTAAGAATGCGTTTAGCTCGATTTGTACAGCTGGAATATGCAATATTTGAGAGACATACGAAGTGATTGTTTCCTGCCTTTGTCCGCCGCTGCCGGAAAAAGTCTGATCAACATCAACGCGCGAAAACCTGAGTCCGCCTTCGTGGTAACCATTTTGAGAAAAAACTTTGAGAATTATATGACTGTGTTTCGGACAGCTATACCCATGCATGGTGCCAAGTCCAATACCAAAATCACGGGAAGCAGCGCACCCGTGAAGGTCGATCACGAAATTGATTCCGGATCGCTCAATGACTGTTTTAAGAGTTTGTTTGTAAAGCGTATTGGGATACCAATTAGAGTCAACATCAGACTGGCGGTATGTGTATAAGACATGCGCACCGGTCTGTTCGCCGATCAAACGGCTTAGTCCCGCCGTGTATTCATCTTCCTCTTTGGTACGCCCATCGCGAAAATGAGCTGCTCCATGCGGTGCAGAAATTAAAACAGGGATTTTCCCTTGGGTATATCGAAAATCACGTTCTCCGGCACCCGGCGGTGTTCGATATTTTACCTCGGATTCCAGTTCAATAAGGCGCGTTAATAAATCATTCATTGTGGTCGGTGGGTGTGTTTAGATTTTAAGATAACGTTCAACCACTGAAAATCCGCGCCGGCTGGGCACGCTGCCTGCATCACAGAATAGCTGCACACAAATATGGGCAGTTTTTTCTTCTTCAGCTTTTTCAAAGGCTTCCAGATTATGCCAAACGGACATAATTTGCCAAAGGGTTGGATCATCTTTGCTTTGCACCAGAAATGATTGAAGCAGCCCATGTGGGGGATGCCTGACAACTTTCTCAAAGGATTTTTGCAGGGGGACCCAATTTTCATGGGTAACATGGCCACTCAATATCGTTACATACATGGCTCCCTCCTTTCAGAAAGATACCCTTCCTTAATTTGATTATACAAAATTTTGATCCCTCGTGCGTATGAAACAGGCAGATTGTAATGATCGGCACTCATTAATTCAGAAAAAAACACACCTTAATAAAAAACAGGCTGCAAGTTTCATTCTGCAGCCTGTACAGGTGATGGAATCTATTAATTTATTCGATTTTGCCGGTTTGGATGACCTTTTTTACTTCTGCTATTGCCTGGGTGATTTTTATCTCACGCGGGCAGGCTTCGGTGCAGTTGAAAGCAGTCCGGCAGCGCCAGACGCCCATTTGCTCATTCAATACTTCCAGCCGTTCTACAGCGCCACGATCGCGGCTGTCAAAAACAAAACGGTGTGCATTGACAATTGCAGCCGGACCAACATATTGCTCATTGGACCAGAAGGAAGGGCAAGAGGTTGTGCAGGCAGCGCATAAGATACACTTGGTGGTGTCATCAAAGCGTTCGCGTTCATCAGTCGATTGCAAACGTTCTTTGCCATCCTCTGGCAGCGGTTCCTCGTTGATTAAGTAGGGCATTACAGAACGGTAATGGTCAAAAAATGGTTCCATATCAACGATTAAGTCCTTGAGGATGGGTAACCCAAGCAAAGGCTCAACCGTTATGTCCGAAGTGCCTAAATCGCGAACCAAAATTTTGCAGGCCAATGCGTTTCGCCCGTTGATGCGCATTGCATCCGATCCACAAACACCGTGAGCACAAGATCGCCGGAATGCAAGCGTACCATCCACATCACCGCGAACGTACTCTAATAAATCTAAAACACGGTCGGTAGGCTCAGCCTCAACGGTAAAAATATCATAACGAGGCTTTTTATCTTTCTCAGGTTGAAAACGTAAGATTTTTAAGCGAACTTGCATGGCAACCCTCCTTAGTACGTCCGTTCTTTAGGCTGGTAATGCGTGATTACCACGGGTTTATAGTCCAGGCGGACTTGATCGCCCTCTAACCAGGCCAGTGTATGTTTTAGCCAGTTCGCATCATCACGGCGGGGGTAATCTTCGCGGGCATGTGCGCCGCGGCTTTCTTTGCGCTCTAAAGCTGAAACGGTTGTGATTAATGCCAGATCGAGCATATTGCCTAATTCCCAGGTGTTAAGCAATTCTGTGTTAAAGACTTTGCTGCTGTCGCCGACCTTTACCTGGGTAAACCGCTGGCGCAATTCCTGGAGTTGGCTCACTGCCCTGGCCAGTCCTTCATCTGTGCGGAAAACACCAACATCATCGAACATTAATTTTTTCATATCACGGCTGATTTGGGAGGCCTTTTCAGTACCTTTGCCGTTCATCATATTGGCGATTTGTTGGCGGGCAAAACCGGTTGGGTCGTCCGGTAAGGGCTGGCTCATGGAACCGTTGGCATATTCGGCTGCCCGTATGCCTGCATGTTTGCCAAACACAATTAAGTCCACCAGGGAATTGGTTCCTAACCGGTTTGCACCATGAACCGAAACGCAAGCACATTCACCGGCGGCGTATAAACCGGGTAAAACCGTATTGTTGGAGTCAATTACCACTTCACCATACATATTGGTCGGGATGCCGCCCATTGCGTAGTGTGCTGTAGGCTGGATAGGCATCGGTTCTTTGACTGGATCTACCCCAAGATAGGTCCGGCAAAAATCTGCAATATCCGGAATTTTTGAAAGAATTTCTTCTGCTGTCACCCTGTAAGGAGAACCGTCTGGGCGAGTACGGTTATCCAGTTCTGCGTATTTGTTGATGATTTCTGGGCGCGCGTCTAAGTACATGTAATTTTTGCCATTAATCCCGCGTCCTTCCTGAATTTCCAGGTAGATCGAGCGGCTAATTACATCTCGGGAGGCAAGATCTTTGATCGTGGGTGCATAACGCTCCATAAAGCGTTCACCCTTCCCGTTGATTAAAATTCCTCCCTCACCGCGCACTGCTTCGGTAATCAGGATTCCCAGGCGGTAAATGCCTGTTGGGTGGAATTGGAAAAATTCCATATCTTCGGTGGGGATTCCGCGCCGGACGGTGATGGCTACCCCATCCCCGGTGTATGCATACGCATTGGAGGTGATTTCCCAGATACGCCCATGGCCGCCGGTAGCAAACACAACGGCTTTGGCCTGGAAAACATGCAATTCACCCGTCGCCAATTCAACAGCAACCAGCCCGGCCACTGCGCTATGATTTAATAACAGGTCGAGTACTTGAAATTCATCAAAGAAGCGTATGCCGTTTTTAATGCACTGCTGGTATAGCGTTTGCAGGATCATGTGTCCGGTCCGGTCTGCAGCATAGCAGGAACGCCGGACAGGTTTCTTCGTCACATTATTGGTGTGGCCGCCAAATGGGCGTTGGGCAATCCGTCCATCGGCTGTGCGAGAAAATGGCAGCCCAAAATGCTCCAGGTCATAAACGGATTGGACTGCTTGTTCGCACATGAAATCAATTGCGTCCTGATCGCCCAAATAATCACTGCCTTTTACAGTATCAAAGGCATGCCATTCCCAATGGTCTTCTTCTAAGTTGCTTAATGCGGCACCGATACCGCCTTGTGCCGCACCCGTGTGGGAGCGTGTTGGATAGAGCTTGGACAGTACGGCGGTTTTTGCCCCGCGTGAGGCGTACATTGCAGCCATTAAACCGGCTCCACCACCGCCGACAATGATCACATCAAATACATGGGTTTGGGTCATTGGATGTTCTCCTTAAGCTCCGGGTAATGGAAATTCCTGGTTAACACCTGCAACCAGTGCAATACCGCCAAAGAGGGTAACTGCCAGCCAGAAGATAAATAATCCCCAATTGAGAATTTTCCGTCCCTTAGGGGCATGGATAAAATCATTGAGCACCTGGCGCAATCCATTTACTCCGTGTGCAAAGGCAAACCCAAGCAGTAAGGCGTCATAGACCCGCCAAAACAGGCTGGCCCACCGGTCGGCAACATAGCCTAAGTCCATCGCATGAACACCGACCACCACATCTTGCAAAATAGCATGCCCCCAAACCAATGGGATCAATAAAAAGGCGCTGTACCGCATCCATTTCCAGGCAACGGTTTCATAATTTCGCGCAATCGCAACTTTTCTGGGTGAGGTTGTTGCAGTCATTGTTTTCTCCTACCCGCCGAACAGGCCAAAATTATGAATTAAAAGATTGCGCACCATTACAAATGCGGCCGGTGCCCACAAAACCAGCGAAATGATTAATGTGGTGCGGGATGATAAGCGTTGGCCTTCAATTGACCAGTTTTGTGGTCGAAACATATCAAAAAAGGCCACACGCAGCCCATTGACGCCGTGATAAAAGACGCAGAAGATCAGAAAAACCTCCCCAATTCCGAACAGCGTGGTTTGGTAGAGGTTGATTGCCTCCATGAACAGCTTAGGGGCAAAATAGACAAATGCAATGTCGATGATGTGGATGGTTAAAAAGAGCACAGTTCCTAACCCGGTGATCCGGTGGAGCAGGAAACTCCAGTGCCCTTCCCGCCCGCGGTAACCGGCATATCCGGTCAGGGTGGTTTTCAGGCTGGACATCTTTACCTCCTGTGAAATATTTTGGGACGCAAAAATGGCAAGTAAGGTCTGTCAAAATTATATAGTAATTGGATCGAATTTTGTCAATAAATCGGTGATGATTTTTCGAATGAATTTGGGATAGAATACTATTAATCCAAAGACATATTTGACAGTGCCCTGATTGAATAAAGGAGTGCCAATGCCGATTAAGAATCTTCGAGCTTTCATCGAACTATTAGAACAACGCGGTCAACTGGCGCGAATTCCGATGCAGGTTTCTCCGGAGTTGGAAATTACCGAGATCACAGACCGGATCAGTAAAGGGGCACCCGCATTCAATCGGGCACTTTTGTTTGAAAATGTCAGCGGTTCTAAACTGCCAGTTTTGATCAATGCCTTCGGCTCAGCGCAGCGCATGGCCTGGGGGCTTAATGTAGATGAATTGGAAGATCTCAATCGTAATTTGTCCCTGCTGATTGACATGCGTTTACCCCGTGGACTGGGGCAGGCTGTTGGTAGGGGTTACGGATTGGTATCAGCATTATTGGCAGCCGGTGTGCGCCCCAAAAAGGTACGCCGCGCTCCGGTGCAGGAGATAGTGATTACAGAAAATCCGTCACTGGATTTTTTGCCGGTATTAAAATGTTGGCCAAAGGATGGCGGCCGGTTTATTACCTTACCTCAAGTGATTACTCGCAATCCTGAAACCGGGGTGCGGAATGTGGGCATGTACCGCTTACAAGTGGTTGATAGCCAGACTTTATTGGTGCATTGGCAGCGGCATAAAGGAGGAGCAGAACATGAGCAGCGAGCCCGGCAGCTTGCTCAAACCCGCATCCCCGCTGCGATTGTTTTAGGCGGCGACCCAGCCAGCATGTGGTGCGCGTCCGCGCCGCTGCCTCCGGAAATCGATGAATATCTGTTGGCGGGATATCTGCGGGGAGATGCGGTGCCGTTTGTACCCTGTGTTTCGCAGCCATTAGAAGTGCCGGTAGAAGCAGAAATTGTTTTGGAAGGGTATGTGGACCTGGCAGATTACCGGGATGAAGGGCCATTTGGGGATCATACCGGCTATTACACTCCTGTGGAGCGCTTTCCGGCTTTTCATTTGACCGCAGTTACGCACCGTCAATCTCCAATTTACCCGGCAACCGTCGTTGGCATCCCACCGATGGAAGATGTTTATATGGGCAAGGCAACCGAACGCCTTTTCCTGCCTTTGATGAAATTGTTCTTACCGGAAATCGTGGATATTCATATGCCTGCTGAAGGGGTTTTTCATAACCTGGTAATGGTTTCAATCCGAAAGCGTTATCCCGGTCATGCCCGGAAAGTGATGTACGGATTGTGGGGATTGGCCTTACTCTCACTCTCCAAAGCGTTGGTTATCGTAGATGAATGGGTGGATGTGCAGAATCTTTCACTTACAGCCTGGCAGGTATTTGGAAACGTGGATTGGAGCAGAGATATTGTGACTGCGCAAGGACCAGTTGATCAGTTGGACCATGCGTCATCCCTAAGCTCCTTTGGCGGTAAAATCGGAATTGACGCAACAGCGAAACTGCCAGAAGAAGGATATGCCCGCACCTGGCCAGAAGTTGTGCAGATGGATCCGGTTGTCAAACAAAAGGTTGATCAAATATGGACACAACTTGGTCTTGCTGGAATATCGAAGCATAAGGGTTAAACCGTTGCACAAATTGTTGAAAGATTAGGTAAAATTTGGGCTGAGTGTTTTCTGAATCATCCATATGGGTCATTCATCCTCGCCCCAGGAACACTCTTTAAATTCTGCTTGTTTTGGAGAAAACTCGATGATGAAGAGAACCCATCTGGTTTTGATTTCAGTCCTTTGGATGGTTAGTATGGTGCTCGCTTCGTGTGCCCCTGCGCAGCAAGCCGGGCCAGTTACAATCAAGATTGCAGCGCTGCCAATTTTGGATGTTTTGCCGATGGTCGTGGCGCAGCAAGAAGGATTGTATGCCAAATATAATCTGACGGTGGAATTTGTCCCTGCTGCATCTGCTCCTGAGCGCGATCAGCTGGTTACAGCCGGGCAGGCGGATGGAATGGTGAATGAGGTCCTTTCCACTCTGCTTTTTAATAAAGATCAAACGACTTTGCAGGTGGTACGCTTTGCCCGTACTGCTGACACAAACCAGGCTTTGTTCCGGATCCTGGCAGCGAAAGAGGCTGGGATCAGCCAGGCACAGGAATTAAAGGGTATAGAAATTGGTGTGTCCCAGGCAACGGTGATTGAATATTTGACGGAACGTTTGCTCCAGGCGGAAGGACTGTCTTCAAATGAAATTAAAACCATTGCTGTTCCCAAAATACCGGATCGGATGTCACTTCTTGCCAGCGGAGAATTAAAAGCAGCCATGCTGCCAGAGCCTTTCTCTAGCCTTGCAATGCAAGATGGAGCAGTCATGGTTCTGGATGATACCCGGCACCCGGAATTTAGTTACAGCGTCATTTCCATGCGGAAAGCATTTATTGACCAAAATCCGGAAGCAGTAAAGGGATTTTTGGCAGCTGTGGAAGAGGCAGTCGCTTTGATTAATGCTGATCCGCAAAAATACAGCGGGTTAATGGTGGAGCAGAAAATGGTTCCTGCACCTCTGGCTGAAGCTTTTCCAGTGCCAACCTTCCCAACCGCGGGCGTACCCAGTGAAGAACAATTCCAGGATGCAATCGAATGGGCTAAGGGGAAAGGCTATATTTCACGCGACTACAATTATGCAGAAACCGTGACCGGCCAATTCTTGCCTGAAAAATAAGCATGATTGAAGTAGACCAGCTAGATTTCAGCTATTCGCGAGGCGGCCCAATTTTTCAAGGATTCTCATGGCGGGTTGAACGCCATGCAGCCTGGGCTGTTTTAGGCCCGTCCGGATGTGGAAAAAGTACTTTGCTTTCCATTCTGGCTGGTCTGCTCCAACCAACCTCAGGGCAGGTAATCATTGATGGGCAGAAATTGATTCGTCCGCGTCCCTGTACTGGATTAATCATTCAAGATTATGGTCTATTACCCTGGGCAACCGTGCGAGAAAATACTCGCCTGGGGCTGAGAATCCGAAATTTTTATGGTCCAGATGGCGTGCATGCTCCGGCTGACTATCAAAAAACGATTGATGTGGATGCCTGGTTAGAGCGCCTGGGACTTTTGCCGATTGCAGACCAGTTCCCCGGACAAATCTCCGGCGGACAGCGCCAACGAACTGCCATTGCTCGTACGCTGGCGCTGCGCCCGGACGTTTTATTAATGGATGAACCATTTTCTTCGCTGGATGCGCCTACCCGAGAGGCGTTACAGCGTTTGACCCTGGAACTATGGCAGGAACAAAACTTAACTCTGGTATTAATCACTCACTCGATTGAAGAAGCAGCTGTGATGGGCCAAAAAATCTTACTGCTTGGACAACCTCCCAACAGGCAGCCGGAGATCATAGAAAATTTGGATGTTACCCGTCCTGGATATCGCGATAGCGCTGCGTACCAGGTACTTTGCCGTGATCTACGCAGCCGGATGGAGTCTGTATGAAACGCAGAGATTTATTGTGGGCAACTCTGGCATTGTTGGGGATTTGGGAGGTTATTGCATTGCTGGTGAACCGCTCCATTTTGCCTACGCCAGTTCAGGTTGCTGTTGCGTTTTGGCAGGAATTAGGCGGTGATTTACCAGCACATTTCCTGGCGAGCCTGTGGCGGGTGACTGCCAGTACTTTGCTCGCGATCGCCTTTGCTGCTCCCGCCGGATTGGTGCTGGGGCAATCCAGGCAGTTAAATGCGATCTTCTCACCGGTCATCTACCTGACTTACCCAATCCCCAAGGTTGTTTTGGTGCCAGTGATTTTGCTATTCTTAGGAATTGGCGACCTGGCGAAAATTGTGATTATTTTCTTGATTTTATTCTTCCAAATCCTGGTGCTGGTACGCGACCAGGCTGCCAGTTTGCGCCCTGAATTGATTCGCAGTGTGCGCAGCCTGGGAGCAGGCCGGATGGCATTGTTTCGATATGTCTATTTACCGGCCAGTTTGCCGGGGATATTGACTGCTTTACGCCAGTCAGTGGGAACTGCGGTGGCAGTTTTGTATGTTGCGGAATTATTTGCCACAACCCGTGGATTAGGATATTACATCTACCTGAATGGGTCCACGTTGTTTAACTATCCGGCAATGTATGCCGGGGTGGTCGCAATGAGCCTGTTGGGTTTAGGGCTCTATTTTGTGGTGGATTGGCTGGAACGAAAATTATGCCCCTGGCAATCAGCTCGCTAGTGGAATATTAAATCAAACCGGCTACTATCAACCCGATAGAATAAAAAATAGCAAAGATAAATTCAAGTTGTCCGGTTTTTGCCAGTACCTGATTTAATCCACGACCGGTTTGTTGAAAGATCAGCTTTACCACTTTCACCGCGTAAGGGATGGATAACCAGGATAGGAAAACCCATGCAGTGGATGCCTGGGTAAGCACTGCACCGATTGGCGCAAGATAGGCAAGCACAATCCAGAGTGTGTATTCGATTCGGGTTCCTTGCTCTCCAAAGCGCACAGCCAGGGTATTTTTGCCGCTTGCACGGTCTGTGGCGATATCGCGCAAATTGTTCACCGTCAGAACCCCCATAGCAATCATCCCCACGGGAAGTGCCGCCCACCAGGCTGCGAACGGCAGCGATTGTGACTGGATATAAACGGTCCCGCAGACCGCAGCCAACCCAAAGAATAAGAACACAAACAATTCACCCAATCCATGATACGCCAGGGGGTACGGTCCACCGGTGTATGCCAGTGCGGAAAGAATAGCGAGGACTCCAATTCCTAAGATTGGCCAGCCTGCATGTGCAATGAGGTAAATTCCACAGAGTGCTGCTAATCCAAACACGATAATCAATCCTGCGATAACCTGGCGCGGGGTAAGCAATCCAGCCTGGGTTACCCGGGTGGGGCCCAGTCGCTCGTGGGTATCAGCCCCTTTGAGATAATCAAATAAGTCGTTTGACAGGTTGGCGCCTATTTGGAGTAATAATGCAGCAGCTAATGTAACCAGCGCAGGAATAAGTTGAAATTTTTCCAATGAAAAGGCAACTGCGCTGCCAATAATCACAGGGGCGGCAGATACGGGCAGGGTTTTGGGGCGGGCAGCCAGCAACCAGATTTGAGTTGCCGTGAGGGAATTTGGTTTGGTTTCAATCATAGCCCGATTATAATTGTTCCGGTGAAAGCTGTAAAAAATTTCCTGGAATTAATTAAATTTGAGCACACCATTTTTGCCTTGCCGTTTGCTTATTTAGGGATGGTACTTGCGGCTCAAGGGTGGCCTGGCTGGTCGAAATTTATTTGGATCACCATCGCGATGGCCACCGCTCGTACTCTGGCAATGGGCATGAATCGTGTTGCGGATCGCTGGTGGGACGCGCGCAATCCGCGCACAGCCAACCGGCCGTTAGCCACTGGCGCAGTTTCTCTACGAACCGCTGTGACGGGTACGATATTATCATCCATGGTGTTGATTTTTGCTGCCTGGAAGTTAGGACCTGTTCCGCTGATGCTGCTTCCGGCTGCTGTCGCTTTTTTGATAGGATATTCTTACACCAAGCGGTTTACCAGCCTATCTCACTTTATTCTGGGATTCACAGACGGCCTTGCACCGGCAGGAGCATGGGTTGCTGTACGCGGCTCTTTATTTACGCTGCAAGATTTACCAGCCTGGTTATTGCTTGGAATTGTCACTTTATGGATTGCTGGCTTTGATATTTTGTATGCATGCCAGGATATTGATTTTGACCGAACGTATCATCTGCATTCTATCCCGGCAGAAAAAGGCATAGTTTTTGCCCTACGCATTTCCAATATCTGTCATGCAGCCATGCTGGTCTTATTATTTATTTTGGGAATCTTTTTGGGTTTGAATTGGCCGTATTGGGTGGCAGTGATTGTTTGCGGTGGTTTATTGGCCTGGGAGCACCTTTTGGTTAAACCCAATGATTTATCAAGAATTGGATTGGCTTTTTTTAATATCAATAGTTGGATAGCTGTTTTATTATTTGTTGGGGTTTTAGCGGGGATATTATTGTGATCAGCGAAAAATGTGATAAAAATGGGTTAAAATTAGTCAGGTTTTTCTGATGAAACCTGCCAGACTGATAAAATCATGACGAAGGGTTGCCCTTTGTTTAATCGATGAGGAATCACATGAAAAGACGCTTACAGGTGTTATCTCTGCTGTTGATCTTGGTTGGTTTATTGACGCCAACCGCCACGGCTTTGGCTCAATCAACTCCACCGAATGGTGAACCCTATTCCGGGAAGCCGTTATGTCTTCCTGGGCCATATCTGGTGGATCCGGTGGATTGTTTACCGGCTGGGCCATCGAAGATCATTACAGACCTTGCACGGACCGGGATTAGTATTCCTGCCCGCCCTCTGCCGGCTGTACGCCCTGATCCTGCCTTAAATGCCAGTCCGGTAATGATTGCGCGGATTAATCTGGATGCTGTGGAAAAAGCTCCTGTATTTGCTACGTTTGATGATGCGACAGCTGGCAATAATCCGGTTCGGTATATTGATGGCGGAAAACTTCGGTATGTTTCTTATGTCAATGTTGGTTATTACAATAATAAGCCGTACGTTCAGCTTCGCACCGGGGAATGGATGCGGGCTTCACCAGTAGCTTATTCCCAGTTCCAGGGGTTATTGTTCAAAAAAACACCAAAGACCTCCTTTGGTTGGATTGTTGATACCGCTGAAGTGCGCACTGCCCCGGGATATGCTAATCCGCTTACCAAGCGGGTGCTCCTCCGGCAGGATGTTGTGCAAATTTTTAATGTAGTTAATGCAGATAAGACCGATTGGTATATGGTTGGTCCGAATGAATGGGTGGAGCGGCGTTATATTCGCCAGGTGCGAATTAACACCGCGCCGCCAGAGGGCGTACCTGGGGATCGCTGGATCGAAGTAAATTTGTATGATCAAACACTATCCGTGTATGAGAAAGGTCAGTTGGTATTTGCCACCATGATCGCCAGCGGTGGGGATCCATTCTTTACTCAACCAGGGGTGTTTCAGATTTACGAAAAGAAACAAACCGAAACGATGAGCGGTGCTTTTGAAGCAGACCGGTCGGATTATTATTACCTGGAAGATGTGCCCTGGACGATGTATTACGACCAAAAACGTGCGTTACATGGTGCGTATTGGCGGGCATGGTTCGGTTATCCGGGTACGCACGGCTGTGTAAACCTTTCCATTGGCGATTCGCGCTGGTTATTTGATTGGGCGAATGTAGGGGATTATGTGTATGTTTGGGATCCTTCGGGTGAAACACCTACCGATCCTGCCTATTACGGACAAGGCGGTGCGTAATTAGCGATAAAAAATCCTCAGCCGTTTGCAAGCTGAGGATTTTCTTTTTTAAGGTAATGCTTCTCGTCTTGTCCGGCGGTATATGCGCCAGATGATCCAGGCGGTAACCAACACCAAAATACAGCCAATCAGGACAGGCAGTACAACAGAAAGCACGGATAAGATGGTAGAAACCACATCTTCCAGGAAACTTACCGGAATATTGCCTGCGCCGCCGGTTGTGGCAGTCACCGCCGGGCGGATAGCCAGCGATTTGGCTGCATGAACCCCTCCGGCTACCATCAAGCCTAATCCGAGTGCTAAAACCGGATGAATTTCTGTGATGACATTCGCACTGGCAGCAAAGGCAATTGCCCCCGCCGCGGGACGAATTACAGTTTGAATGATGTCATTAATATGATTGACAGCGGGTACTTTATCGGCAAAAAATTCGATCAACGATAGGAGGATGAGCAAACCAATGATCCACCAACTGGTTAATGCGTCCCAGGGAGAATTCAGGGTGATCAACTTAGTGAATTTTGCCAGTAAAGCAACGACCAGTAGTGGTACATAAGCATTCAGTCCAGCGCTGGCAGATAATCCAAATGCAGTAAAAATCCCAAACAGTTCCATCATACCTCCTCTGAGATTTGATCGAATTTATAAATTAAATCCTGCCCAGGTTCCGGTGAAATATAGGCGCAGCAGATCTACCAGACCAATCTGAATTACCGCAGTGGTTAACCCGGCTAATAAAGGAACCCAGGCGTCTTTCCAATCAGCGTATGCGTTTTCACGTTTAAAGGCAATCACCCAAACTAACGAATAACACATCCCGAGTATTAATAATACGGTCGCTGAACTGAGTAAGGCTAAAGGATATAACAATAGGGGATTTTCTGAAAGTACAGAAAGATTTACCATAACCGCTGCAGCGATCATCGGCAAAACCTGTTTCCAACTCCCAAAAGCAGGTTGGTCTTCGCTTTCAAGCCACATGGTTTGGTGAAAAACGGGTAATAAAATCATGCCAACCAGAATTCCCAGGCCCGTGCCTGTGGCCAAACGCAACCAGTTTTGCGGTTCATACAATGAGGGCGCTTGAGGGAAAAAATGCAAATAGGAGTTCAATCCGTCCACTCCAAATGCAATAAAAAATAGACTTAGCGGCAGCAAAATTTTGAGCGGTGGAATACGGCTCAACTTTCCCCGCCTGATTTGGAAAAGAATACCCAAAAGCATTCCCAAATACATTCCTGAGCAGCGTGCACATAATGGGGTTGGTCGGTCTCCAATGAAGAACGACCGGGCTTCGATCCGGTGGCAAACTGCATAACCAACAGCATCTGCTTTTCCTAGCAAGCCGCCTGGGGCAAAAATCAGCCAGGCAATGAAGATGACCAGGCTTGTGATAATAAGGATTGATTTTCCAATGGGGAATCGATTGTGATGCGCAGGTACTTGATCCATTGGTGTTGATTATAGCGGGGGAAGAGTAGGGGCACAAGGTTATGACCCGGAAATTAACTGAGGGAATGTTGTCAATTCATCCAATCCGGTGTAAGATTTTTGTTTGAGTTCGCTGCGTTAAAATATTTTTTTGCGAACGATCTCATTGCGACAGAAAGAGAGTTAGTTTCATGAAACTTTGGAAGATAATTATTTTGATCCTGATCGGAGTGGGTATTTTTGCTGGCTGTACCGCGACACCTGCTGCACCAACCGCTACACCACTTCCACCCACCGAAACAATGGTGTTGGCCACTCAAACACCAGTGCCAACAGCTACCCCTGAACCCACCGAGACACCAACCCTTGAACCAACGCCATCTTATCCTCCGGAGGGATTAGGCCCTGCGAATTTCCCAACGGATGTTAATCCATTAACTGGCCTGGCGGTTTCTGATCCGCAAATTCTCAACCGGCGTCCGGTTTTGATTAAGATCCAGAATTTGCCGAGGAAAGATCGCCCACAGTATGGGGTATCTTTTGCAGATTGGGTGTATGAATATTACACGGAATTCGGCTCAACTCGTTTTGCGGCATTATATTATGGACAGGATGCCGAACAAATCATGCCAATCCGCTCAGCCCGTTTTATCGATGTAAACCTGATTCGGATGTATAAGCCGATTTTTATCTTTGGTTCGGCGTATGAGGCGGTCTGGATGCGCCTGGTAAATTCGGAGTTCGCCAATCAATTGGTGTTAGAAAATTCGAACTCATGCCCTTCGATTTGCCGTTTTGACCCAAATGGCTTGAATTATCTTTCAGCCAATACAAAAGAATTACAAAAATATCTGTCCGCAAACGCAATTGATAATTCAAAACAAAACCTGGATGGTTTATTCTTCCGCGTTCAGCCGCCTGATTTTGGAAAATCAGCCAGTCAGGTTTTTGCAAGATTTTCCGGTGCAATTTATAACCGCTGGGATTATGATCCCGGTACAGGAAAATATTTGCGTTTCTCAGATGCGGAAGATGATGTAGAGCGTAAGAATGAAGTGTATGCTCCTTTAACGGATGCCATCACAGGCAAACAAATTGCCATGGACAACCTGGTTATATTAACTGTGCGACATGAAGAGGTCGATCCTCGTCCTGAAACAGAGGTACTGGACTTGTCATTGTTAGGGACTGGTAAGGCATATGTTGCCAGGGATGGGCAAATTTTTGAGGTCAACTGGCAGCGCTTGAGCGAAAATCAGGTACTCACATTGGTCAGTCCAGACGGTACCCTTTTTCCAATGAAGCCGGGAAACACCTGGGTAGAGGTTATGTCCTTGAATACGAAGGTGGAGCAGCTAGATAATGCCTGGCGGTTCACGTTTGTTAGTGATTGGTAAACCTTAAAATTTTTGGTGTGTAAAGTGTTTGCAATGTTGCATGCTTGACATAGGTAATAATTTAAGCGATACTAATTTCAGTTTATAGGTGAATACTCACCTCTCCACTTGCTATCCTAACGAAGAGGAGGTGATGTCAACAATGTCAAGTAGTACGTTTTTGGCTGCGGCATCCCTCCTCGGTCTCCGATAAGGATGCCGCAGCCTAAGTAAAACAGAAAGCCGCCCGCAAGGGCGGCTTTCTGCGTATTCTTGAAAATATTATTCAGGGAGTCGCAAGCAGGCTTCCACCGAAATCCAGAACATGAGCGAGCGATCATCTTGGCGGTCATTCCAGCCGCGATAGTCCCAACCTTCAGGGACAACCAGATCGCCACCATAAATCACCTGCCCAAAAGTAACACCGCGAAATTCAGCCACAGCAAAGAACGCCGATGCTTCCATTTCAACCACGATGCATCCTTCAGCCATGCGCAAGTCGCGTTTGGCTGTTGTTTCACGATAAATTGCATCAGTAGTCCAGGATTTTCCGGTTAAATAATCGATTTTGCGATCATTTAATGTTTTTTCCAGTGCCTGTACGGCTGCTGGACTGGCAACAGATTCACGGGCTGCAGGCAGGTAATGATAAGAGGTGCCCTCATCACGGATTGCACTGGTTACCACTACAGGGTGTCCAACGGCAATGGATTTATCCAAAACACCGCAGCCGCCGCATGCAATAAAGGAATGGGTACCTAGAGCGATCATTTCCTCTAAAAATCCTGCTGCCAGGGATGCTCCGACACCGGGATGTGCTACCAGAATTTTTTGGCCTTCATGTTCCATAACATACAGGGGATTTTTCCCCATTTCAGAGCCCAGGTATCCGATGGGATAAATTCGTCCCTCGGAAACCAAATGGTTCAAAACTTCTTGAAAGAAGCACAACACAGCACGTTTAGGCGCTGGTTCGCTGGTTTTGACCGGCCTCGGGTTTAAGATGGCTATTTTTTCAGGATCAAATTCTAAAATTGGGGCTTTTATTTCCATTATTATTCCTCTGCTATCACAATAATCTTATCTTGAGGTTTAAATGTTACCGGTATGGATTTCGCAGGGTTTAGAACAATACCGTAAGCCTGATCCGCTTTTCCGGCATTAGCTGCCTGGCGGTATCCGATAGCCAATTCACCGCGCAGGCGGGCTGATTCCAGCACGGTATAGAAATTTACCGGCTGATCGGTGACAATATATTCCCCTGCATTTTTAAGATAAATTTCTGAGCCTTCGGGATCAAAAAGATCTTTAAAGATCGGATTCAAGGCTTTATTTTCCGATACCTGGCTGAGAATCAGGCTGATTAGCCGGTCGCTAACAATGAAATCATCCGCGCGAGTGACATCGGCCAGGTTGCGGTTGCGGATATCCATCATTTCGCTGACGATCGAGAATTTTAAACCGGATTGGTCTGCCAGGTCGCGCAGGTGCAGTAAAGTGAATAAAGTACGTGCGTCGGCCTCTTGTGGGAGCAGGCGGTCGCTGTCGCTGAGCACAATAATGTGATCGTACATCGACAAAGGCAGCGATTCAAGCGTTTCCCGATCGGTTGGATCTCCCACCCGCACTTCCATTTTTTGATTGGCTAATTGCGTTTCAATTTGATCTGGTTGGTATTGTGAAAGAATTAATGCTGTGGAACCATGTGAGGTGTATTGATCCAATTCTTGCAGAATAGCAGGACAACGTTGATTCCAACCTAAGATTAAAGTGTGTTCTGGCTTGGACGTGGATTCTCGGTGAGTGATGATTTGATCCATTTGAATCAGGGGATTGCCGTTTTGGATAATTTTATCGTCATCTTCGGCGATCAAAATAAGCTGATCTTCGGCTTGAATGATGACATCCATGCCGGGATTTAATTGTGCGGTTCCATCAGACAGTGCAATACCCAGCACCGCATTTTTTTCAAAGGCTGAAAGACACTGTCCAAATGGTTTCCCAACGAATTCTGGGAAGCGCGTTAGGTAAATTTCATCACCACCAAAATCTAATAAATCGTTGTAAATGGCCGACAAACCCGATTGGCGGCAAGTTTGGGCAACAATACGGGCGACCAGGTCGTTGACTTGAATCCATTCCACTTCACCTTTGCCAGCCACTCTGGCAACTGCCTGGTTTTTCGGGTTATGCAATTCAGCAACAATGTGATAGGGCAGTTTTCTACGCAGCGGGTGGTTAACGATCGCAAGGATAATTTTAATTACCTCTGCGTCTGGATCTTCCTTGCCAGGAGAAAGAACAATAATTGAGCGCGAGGTTTCCGGAGAGACCAGTTCCAGGTCGGCCATTTCCATTGGGTTGCCTGAGCGGCAGACGATGCGTGTATTCTTGAAGTTCTCTATTTTTTCACGCAGTTCATCTTCCATCTCAATCTTGTCTTTTTCCCCCAGGATAACGATGCAGGGCTTTTTTTGGTTCTCGTTGGCTGTAATTAGCTCGGATACGATCGTAAATACCTGTTCATTCCAACCAAGTATCACGGTATGATTTTCTTCAATTACCCGCGAGCGGCCTTTGCGCAGTTCTTCAACTTTGCTCTCAATGCCACTGGTCAACACACCAATAAATGTGGAAATAATAAATATACCACCCAGTGTAGGGAGAAGCAGCATTACAAAACGAAAACCCCAGCCGGTATCCCCGCCCATGGTTCCTGCATCCAGGGTGCGCATCAGGCTTTCCCAAACTGCCTCACTAAAAGTAAGCGGACCTTGAACACCTTCCTGGTTAACACCTGTCAGGGTCAAAACCAGTGCGGCGATGAGGATAATCACGATGGATAAAATCCCTAACCAGGCAATTAATGCCAGTGTTCCTTGAGAGAATGTGTTGTCGATTGAATAGCGCAGACGGTTTTTCCAGCTTGGACGATTTGGCATAGGAACCTCTATTTCATTTTCCGATTTTCTAATTCTCGAATAGCATCGCGCGCGATCCAACGCGCGGATGGGGTGTCTTGGGCTAAAATGGTTTGAGCTGTTTGGAGGGCTGCCAGACGCAGTGATTCGTTACGTTTCCCAATTCCGCGCAATGCCCAATTGACTGCCTTCCTGACAAAATTACGCGGGTCATTAGCCTCGTGGATAATGATTGGGAAGAAATCGATAAATAGTTGATCGGGGGCTTTCTTCTGGTGCATTGCCAGGGCTGCAATCAAGACAAACCCGGCGCGTTTCACAAATTCTTCCGGCCGGGCTGTCCAGTCATGCACCTTTTGGATGGCATAAGGGGTGCGGTCAAACAAGTTGGAACAGACCTGGTCACAAACATCCCAGGAATCAAAATCACTTACCCAGGTTTCCATCTGCTCTTCTGTGACTGCTTTGGGATCATCCACCAGGCTGGCCAGGATGCGCGCCTCGTGAATGCCGCTTGCCCACAGCTGGAGGGCAAGCCCATGGTCCCGAAGGCCTTTGGCCAGGGTGCGGATCTGTTTGACCGAAACCCCCAGGGTGTTGTGCGGATTGATCCCAAAACGAGCCATCCCGGCGACATTGGCCGGGTTGGATAGGGATTGCAATGTAGAGATCAATTCGTTATATTTGGAGTGCATTTTTTGAGGGGGAAGTCAAAAGGGACAAATTTTGGTTATTTTGGCGGCCAGCCAATCCAATCAATCTCCTGGCAATCTTTGAAGCGCGACTGAAGGGTCTCCATAGATTGGGGGTTGATATCAATCAGGATAAACTGGCGGCCAAGCTCCAGCGCGGCAGCGCCAGTGGTGCCGGAACCTGCAAAGAAGTCAAGCACAATATCGTTGGGGTTTGAAGAAGCCTGGATAATACGGCGCAGAATGCCCATTGGCTTTTGGGTTGGGTATCCGGTTTTCTCCTTGCTATTGGTAGGAACAATGGTGTGCCACCAGGTATCCGTGGGTAATTTACCTCGAGCAGCTTTTTCCGGGCCAACCAGTTCAGGCGCCATATATGGAATGCGGTCAATGGCATCAATGTTGTAGGTGTAATGTTTTGGATCTTTTGCATACCAGAGGATATTGTCATGCTTAGGCGGCCATTTTTTCTTGGTACGCGCACCGTAATCATAAGCCCAGATGATCTCGTTCAAGAAAGACTCACGGCCAAAAATTAAATCC
>JAJUJY010000046.1 GCA_029265085.1 Chloroflexota bacterium | reverse complement strand
TGCCCCATACTAACCGGCTGGCAAGAAATAATCCAAAACTGGGTGAAAGTGCATAGATTAATGTGGATAGAGTCCCTAGTCCCATTCCTAAGAGCATCAATGGGCGGCGACCCCAACGGTCAACCAGTGCACCTACAATCGGATTGCTGGCAAAGCGAATAAATCGGTTCGCTGAAAGTAATAGCCCTATGTGGGCAAACCCGGCTGTTATTGCCAGGGTGGGTAGTATGGTGTAGAGGGCTAAATCTCCAGTTAAAGACAAAGCCATCCCTATACCAACCGGAAAGAGAATTGAAAGTTGGCGGCGACGCGTCATAAATAATTATAAAATCCTTGTTTGTTAAAAATCCGCGGATAACCAGTCGGATGTAAATACAACTCGGTCACCACGGTATATATCTTTCGCAAATTCAACAATTCGACCATTCTGATCAGCAGTTACACGGCGTTCCAAAAAAACAGGAGCGCCAGAATTGATTTCTAGATGGGCTGCTTCGTATTCACTGGCAGGCACTGTCTCAAGACTAAAACGTAATCGGCTTACTTTTATTTGATATTCGGTTTCCATGATTTCATAAAGCGAACGTTGGTTTAGATCGAACTGTTCCATGTTAGGAAATAAATCGGCAGGCAGGTAAAAATTTTCTAGTAATACGGGGGCTTGATTAACAAGGCGCAAGCGATTGCAGTGGTAGACTTGAGCAGATAATGTAATATCTAATTCTCTTGAAGTAACAGTGTTTGCCACTTCTTTTTCAAAAAAAATTAACCTGGCTCCTGGTGTGCGCCCTGTTATCTTCATTTGGCGGGTAAACCAGAAAAATTGTGATGTGGGGTGTTCAATCTTGGGTTGAGAAATATAAGTTCCGCTGCCCTGCTTGCGAGTAATTAAACCTTGCATTTCTAAAACATTGAGTGCTTGACGTATTGTGATGCGATTTACATTTAGCTGTTCACTTAATTCGCGTTCAGTAGGGAGTTTATCCCCAACGTGATATTCTCCTGCATCAATGCGTGTTATAAAATTCTCTGCAATTTGCAGATACAGCGGAATACTGGTGGCTATAGATGCGTTTATCTTTCTCACATTCACCTCGAGGTTTCTTTATGGTCCAATTTATTTGATGCAACAGGTAATGGAGATGCTTTCATTGTATCAGGGATAGGTAGCTCTAATATCTTGAGTACCGTTGGAGCAATGGATAAATGGTTTGGTCTTTCAGAAAGTGCTCCAAGTCCTTTTCTATCGGGTTGGAATATGTAGAGGGGAACATCGCGCACTTCTGGGAGAGTACCTGCATGGCTATTATTGCGACTGATCCCATGATCTGCAGTTATGAGGATAGAATAACCCTGTTCAAGCCAACCGGGGATCAAAGTAGCTAGCAATGTATCTATCAAAATTGCGTTATTGCGATAAGCATTACTTTCTGGCCCTTGTATGTGTCCTAAATAGTCCATGCCCATTGGATGGATCAGGAGGAAGTCCGGATTAAATTTCTGAAGAAGTGTTTGAGCACTTAAGAATGTTTCCTCATCCGGCATTGGGTCAACAGTGTAAAATCGGCCGTGTTGAATGGGTAAATCTTCTTGATCAACTTCTCTATCTAAAGGTGCAGTAAAGGGACAACCATTGTATAGCTCTGAAATCCAGTAATAGGCCGCCGCAGCGGTGGATTTTCCTTTTGATCGGGCAACCGAAAAAATATTTGGCATGCGAGAGGGGCGAATGATCAGGTTGCTTGTGATGCCGTGTTGACTAACCGGTGTTCCTGTATGGACAGTCTCATAAATCGGACGTGATACGGTTGGTAATTCACCAAGCAAACAGTAACGTGTCGCCTGTTTCGTTTCAACCATATGTTCAAGATATCCCATCATCTCAAGCGCAGTATCGTTGCGTAACCCATCACATAAAACAAGTATTACTTTTGCCATACTCTATTCTCCACACCAATTAATTGGTGTTTTTTGCTTGAATAAATTCGTTAACCCCCATAACTTTTAGCTCGCCTGCAAAATGGCATGCCGCATAATGACCTGGCGACATTTCACGCCATTCTGGAAATTTTGATTGGCATATGTCTTGGCGGAAACGACAGCGCGGGTGAAATGCGCATCCTTGTGCTCGTTTACTTGGATCTGGAATTTCGCCTGGCAAAATCATCGGATTCATGGATAGATTAGGATCCGCCACTGGAATTGCAGACATCAATGCTTCGGTATACGGGTGCAAAGGAGTAAAAAATAGGTGTTTGGTTGGGGCTAATTCAACTAATTGTCCCAGGTACATTACTGCAACTCGGTCACAAATGTGCTCCACAACGCTTAAGTCGTGAGCAATAAATAGATAGGTTAATTGAAGTTCCTCTTGTAAGTCTTGCAGCAGGTTGATTATCTGAGCCTGAATAGAAACGTCTAAGGCGGATACGGCCTCATCGCACACAAGGAATCTGGGACTTAGTGCTAACGATCGGGCAATTCCAATTCTCTGCCTCTGCCCTCCACTGAAAGCATGTGGATATCGCTTTAAGTGTTCTAAGTTTAATCCGCAAAGGCTAGCCACTTCCCTGACACGTCCATCAATCATTTCGCGATTGTTGTTTCCCCAATGATTTGATATTAATGGTTCCGCAATAATGTCTCGAACTGTCATCCGTGGACTAAGGGAGGAGTAGGGGTCTTGAAAAATCATGTGCATATGCTGGCGGTATGTTGAATCTACAAGTTTTTTTTCAGCCAGATCATATAAGCGTCCTGGTTCTGGTGAAAACCAGATATGACCAGCGGTTGACTCAATTGCACGCAGAATGCATCGTCCAACGGTTGTTTTCCCAGATCCACTTTCCCCAACTAAACCTAGTGTTTCACCACGATGGATATCAAATGTAACGCCATCAACTGCTCGCACTATGGCTTTACTGCTTCCAAGCAGCCCGCGTCGTACTGGATAATGCTTGGCTAAATTCTCGATTTTTAAAATAGGAATCTGTCCTGTGTCTACTTTATTTCTTTTTGAAAATGTATTAGAAATTCCCACGGTATTTACCTCGTACTCTTGTCTTCGTAAAGGAAGCAGCGAACTTGTTGGTTCGGTTGTACTGTGTATGTTTGTGGTTCAAGCACATCACATTTCCCTGCGATTTTTCTTTCGCAACGTGGGTGAAAAGAACAGCCAGTAGGCCATTCATAAGGGCTTGGGATATTTCCCTGTATGGAAACTAATCTTTTACCGCTCGTCTTCCCGATGGTAGGAATGGCTTTAAGTAAGTTGATTGTGTAAGGATGTGTCGGATGATGAAAAATATCTTGCACGGTCCCGGTTTCGACTACTTTGCCAAGATACATGATTGCAATTCGGTCAGCAATCTGAGCGATCACACCCAAATTATGGGTAATAAATAAGATAGATGTGCCAGTTTGCTGCTGTAGTTTTTTCATCATCGTCAATATTTGCGATTGAATAGTTACATCAAGCGCTGTGGTAGGTTCGTCAGCCAGCAACAATGATGGATTATTCGCCATTGCCATTGCAATCATCGCTCGTTGTCGCATTCCTCCTGACATTTCAAATGGGTAGCTGTCAATCCGGTGTGAAGGATCATTAATCCCAACTCGATCCAGCATCTCAATTGCGTGTTCGCGGGCAGCTTGTTTGCTAATCTTTTGATGAAGTAGAATAGATTCAATTATTTGGTTGCCGACAGTGTAAATTGGCGAAAACGAGCTCATAGGTTCTTGGAAGATCATTGCAATTTCTTTGCCGCGAATTTTTCTGATCTCCTTTCCTCGTGAGTCAATCTTCGCTAGATCATAAGTGTTTCCCTCAGAAGTGTGGAAGATAATTTCTCCGTTTTGGATTTTCCCAGGAGGTGGGATAATCCTCATAATTGATTGGGCAGTTACACTTTTGCCGCAACCGCTCTCTCCGACTACACCTAAAACTTCACCTCGATTTAATTGCATGGATACATCGTTTACTGCTGTGACAGCACCTTCATCGAGTTGAAACTGAACATTTAAGTGATTAATTTCAAGGAGTTTGTTATTTGTTATCATGCAATTTACCTTGAGTAAGGATCTGCTGCGTCACGTAGCCCATCTCCTACAAAACTAAAGGCCATAATGGCTAGAATGACAAAAATTGCAGGAAGGAAAAGCCATGGATGCATTGTGATCGCGCGTAAATTCTGTGATGCTTGTAACATTGTTCCCCAACTTACAATTGGGGGACGTAAACCTAAGCCTACAAAACTTAATGAAGTTTCTCCAAGGATCATATATGGGAAAGAAACTGATAAATCGACGATGATGTAGCTTAAGAAAGAAGGTAATAGATGCCGGGTTATGATAGCTCCATCACTTGTTCCGGAGATTTTTGCTGCAATTACAAAATCTTCATTTCTCAATGAGAGCAGTTTTCCGCGAACCCGACGAGCAAGTGTCGTCCATCCCAAAAATGAAAGTAGGACTGTAATGGCAAAATAAATGGATAATGCTGGCCACTCTTTGGGAAAAGATGCCGACAAAGCCATCCATAAAGGCAGGGTGGGAATCGAGCGAATAAATTCTGTGAGCCTTTGGACGAGGTAATCAACCCAACCACCCATGTAACCAGAAATTCCACCAATTAAGAGACCAAGCAAAAATGAGATAAGAACCCCTAATGACCCAATGGAAAGGGAGATGCGAGTTGCGTAAATCAAGCGCGAAAAAACATCCCGTCCAAGATCATCCGTACCCATCAAGTGTAAGTATCCGTTTTCTACACCAATCAAATGTAAGCGTAGAGGAAACAACCCCCATAATTTATAAGGCTCACCTTGATAAAGCAGCTTGACGGGGATTTTTGTGCTTGTATCTTCCTCAAATTCCATGGCCAGCGTTTGTTGGTTGCGAATTGTCCGAACGGCATAAACAAATGGTTGTGGTGAAAATACTCCCTCATGATCTACAAAATGAATACTTTGCGGTTTTCCAAGAATATAGCGTGGATCACGCGTGGTGGTGCTGTAGGGTGCAATAATTTCGGCAAATGTGGTAATTATCACGAAAATCAATAAGATAAATGAACCTACAAGCGCCAAACGGTGTTTGCAGAACCGCCGCCAAATTAATTGTGATTGTGTAGCGGTGAAATATTCTAGTTTTCGCTTTTCCTCGCGAGTAAGTTTACCTGGGATGGCAGAAGTATTTGTGAGTGAATTGTTTTCAGAGCTTGTAACTTCTTGCATGGTTTTCTCCTACGAAGTAACTCCCATACGTACGCGAGGATCAAGCGCAGCTAAGAGTAAATCTGAAAGGAATGTGCCTAAAATCGTCAGAAATGACATTAATAACAACATAGTGCCAGCCAGGTACATATCTTGATCAAGTAATGAACTAAGAAAGAGTGGACCTGTATCGGGTAGGCCAAGAACAAGAGCCACGATTGGGGCTCCAGAAACAATGGAAGTCAATTCCCAACCTATTGTGCTGATTACAGGGTTAATTGCTACCCGCACTGGATATTTCATTAATGTTCTAAATTCTGATAAGCCTTTTGCACGTGCCGCTGTGACATAAAGATTGTTTTTTTCATCTAATAAGGTGGCACGAATTGTCCGAATCTGGAATGCCGTTCCGGTTGTGCCTAACACCAATGCTGGTACCCAAATATGTCGTAACAAGTCGATAGCTCGTGCAATACTCCAGGGAGCATTGATAAATTCCGGCGAGAATAGTCCGCCAACATTCACGCCAAAGATCATTACATTGACAAACAGAAGAACTAATGCAAGCATGAATGTGGGGATTCCTAATCCAATATAACCAATGAAGGTTACAAGGTAATCAAGAAATGAGTATTGATATACTGCAGAGATGATCCCAATAGGTATTGCTATTCCATAAGTTAATATGAGGGTAGTCAACGCAAGAATTACAGTAAAGACGATCCTTTCACCGATAACTTCTGTTACGGGGCGTTGATATTGGAATGAAACACCAAAATTGCCTTCCGTGATAATGTTTTTCATCCAGGTGAAATAACGAATAACCATTGGTTTATCAAGACCAAATTGGATTTTTAAATTATTCAATTCTTCGGGAGTAACACGTACCCCAGACGCGGAAAGTTTAAAGGCGTAACGATCCGCATAATCTCCCGGAGGTAATTCAATAATAATAAAAGTGACAATGGAAACTAAGAACAGGGTGATTAACATTGCCAAAAAACGTTTGAGGATGAACTTTGCCATTTATCTAATTGCCCTGATATTATTTTTATTTGAGTGAGTTTTGTGCTAGCCCGACCAAATGTTCCGGGCTAGCACAAATCAATTATCACCTGTTTTTACTGCTTGATGTATTCCTGATCAACACGGAATGGGAACAGGCAGTAGAAATCCCAAATCTGGCTAGTGAAAGCTGGAGGTGTGTTGCCAAGGCGATTGGAAACGATCAGAGGAACTGGAACTTCGCCAACAGTGCCAATAGTGATCAATTGATCATTCCATTCTTGAACGATTTCTTGGCCGGCCTGATTCCATTCGTCAGAATAAGGTGTCAGGCTGCTGAATTTAATAACGTCCTGGCGGAGTTTCTCAGCCCAATCGGCTGGTTTTTCGCCTTCTTTACCTTCGGTAGCCCAGTATTGACCCCAAGGAATTCCAGTTTTTACCTGGAGACCAGCAGCCTGGAATGGAACAAACGCGTTGAGTGAATCAGCGATCAAGGAAGGTGCAGCAGTACCATCAGTACGCCACACAAAAACATCTTGTTCGTTTGCCATATTGCGAGTGCGGAATGCTTCAGTACTTACTTCTTTCAACTCTACTTTAACACCGACTGCTTCCCAGTACTGTTTAACCAACTCGTGGGTGAGTGCTGGTCCGCCTAATACTGTATAGTCCATCAAGATAATTAATGGTTTGCCGTCTTTGCGTAACCGGAAGCCATCAGAGCCCTTTTGAAGACCCATCTCGTCCAGGAGCACATTTGCCTGGTCTGGGTCATAGGAAGCCATGTAATTCGCTTGTTCAGGGGTAACAAACTTGACAAATAGCGGGTCGGCCGGAACAAATTGCATTGGTTTTGCCAGACCTAAAAATACGGTTTGGTTGATTTCTTCGCGATTGATTGCTAAAGACATTGCCTGTTTGAAGCGAATGTCATTGAATATTTCGCGCAAAACAGGATCTTTTGAAGTGATATTAAATGTATATCCCATGCCGCCTGCTAAGCCAGCGGGTGGTAATTCAACCCGGTAATTTCCATTGGCTTCGTTTTCTTTATACAGGGGATAATCCGTCAGTGAAAGAGCGTTGCTTTTCAAGTCTACTTCGCCAGCAGTGACCTTCAAGTTGATTAATTGTAGATCTGAAATGAAGGTTTCATTTTGTTCATTGATGTAGGGAAGTTGCTGACCGGCAGTATCGACTTTAAAGTAATATGGATTGGCAGATGCTAATCGGTGCTGTGTGTCTTCTTCAACAATGATGTACGGCTCCAAGGTTGGAACTGGCTTGTGGAATGAGTCTTTCCAGTCATGATAATATTGCCGGAATAAGGCTGTCCAATTTTCTAACTTTTGTTCTTGAGCCAACTCATTCGCTTTGGGATTGTACGCAATATGGAATTGGGATAAGAAATGCTTGGGCTGCCAGGGCTGAATGTAAGAGTTGGCAAACATTGTCAATGCGCCTGGCCGCGGAGCCCCGAATTTAAATTTTACGGTATATTCATCAATTTTTTCGATTTCCATCAGGGTCCCTTGGGTTTTCCATGAATCCCGAGGATTGGGGAAAAGTTCAGGGTTGAGTTGGATATCGTTGTACCAAAAAAGAATATCATCTGCTGTAAAAGGTTCACCATCTGACCATTTGTGACCTTTGCGCAAAAAGAAAGTAAGTTCAGAATAATCCTGGTTCCACTCCCATCCTTTAGCGACATCAGGAACGATAGTCTGTAAATCATCTGAGTATCGAACCAGCTGAACATGTCGATAGCTTAAGTTCTCTGCTGTTCCGGTTTCTGGTCCAAGCGAAATCAAACGCATTTGCCCACCGTACATACCAATTTCGCTGTAAGGGGCTACGACCAGCGGTTCCTCTGGTAATCGTTCAGATACAGGGGGTAACCCTTGGCTTGAAAATAATGGATTATCTGAAAAAGATAGCTCACAGTTGGCAGCCTGTTCAAATTCAACCAGTTCGAATTGCTGTGGGAATTTACTGGCAAGGCCTTTCATGTCTGCAACTGTGGCCGCAGGACAACCGGTTGATGTTGTGGAATCAATCGGTTGAGGTTCTTGGGTAGGAGTTGAAGATTGGTTTTGGTCCTGGGGCGGCACCTCAGCTGCATTCGTTGGAGCAGAGGGAGAGCTACATGCTGAAAGCAGCATGCAGGCAACCACCAGAATACTGAACAGTGTAAACATTCTGGTTCTAAACATCGACTTTCTCCTTTGAGTAGATAAATTGAGGGGAGGGTGAATTGGATAGCCAATTGGTATATTGGTATACACCATTATAAAATATATTCTCGAGCTGTCAATAGTTTTTTGTTGAGTAGCATCGGCAAAATATGCGAACAATTTCAATTTTTAAGCCTTGGCGCAAAAAATTATTCTGGGTGGAAAAGTTTTAAAATATTTTTATTTTAACAAGATATTTTTCCCTTAATTTTGTTGTTGACTTTTGGTGTAAGTGTGGCTATAATAATTGAAACGTTTCAATGCGGTGATTAAATGACTACGATGCGCGACATTGCCAAAGTTGCTGGGGTTTCTCTAGGGACCGTTTCGAATTATTTTAATAATCCGGATATGGTTGCTGAGGAAACCTGCACAGCGATTCGGAAAGCGATTAAGCAACTGGACTACCATCCTCATGCCGCTGCGCGCAGCCTGAAAACCAATCAAACTCGCCGGATTGGCATGGTACCACTGATCTCGCTCGAGGCAAATTACAGCCTGGAGCCAGGGGATTATGCGTTTTTGGAATTTCTCTCGGGTGTGAATACAGGTCTGGCAGAGCTTGGCTATGATTTGTTGCTCTCGGCGGCCACATCCTCTTCAAAAGAAGCAAGTATTTATGAGCGTCTGGTAGGAGAACGCCAGGTTGATGGTTTGATCTTGATGGGCATGCGCAGCCAGGATGAACGTGTGCAATTACTTAAGGAGATGGATTTCCCGTTTATCACTTTTGGGCAGACACATTCACTATCTCAGCATGCTTTTGTGGATGTGGACGGTGCCGCCGGGCTGACAATGGCGATTGATTACCTGGTGCGGTTAGGTCACCGTCGAATTGCCTATATTACCCCGCCTGCTGATTTTATGCTGGCGGAGCAGCGCTGGGAGGGTTTTGCCAGTGCTATGAGAGAAAACCAACTCCCCATTTTGGATGAATATATTGAACAAGGCGGTTTTTCGGAGCGTTCCGGGCAGGTGGCTATGCATATTTTGTTGGATTTGCCGCAACCGCCCACGGCAGTGTTAACCGCCAATGATCTTTGTGCGTTTGGGGCTATGCGAGCCTTGCAATCTCGCGGTTTTAAAGCGGGTAAAGATGTGTCGATAATCGGTTTTGATAACATCGGATCCTCGGCTCACTGGCAGCCGCCCTTAACTACCATTGCGCAGCCGCTGCGTGAGATTGGTCTGCAATGTGCCAATTTAGTTGTGGCTATGGCAACCGGAAAAGAAATCCTTCCTCAAAAAACGATCGCTCCCTATTTGGTGGAGCGCCAATCGACCGGTCCGGTTTCGCTCACGTGAGACCAATTTTTTGTTGTTTGAAATTGAAACGTTTCAGTAGTCTCTCTGCCGAAAGGAGTATTCCTGGAAAATAAATCAAACGTTCGTTACCATGTGATCTGCTGATCCAATCCAACCTTATCTCATTTGACCTGTCTTTTTACGGAGAATGACCCCATGAAAAAGTTACCTTTGCTTCTTTCTGTTCTGGTTATTGTTGCCACCTTATTAAGCGCTTGTGCCTCGGCGCCAACCGCTGCCCCAGAAGTGAAACCTGCTGACCCGGTTGTGGTGAAAGAGACAGTTATTGTTGAGCCTACTCCCGAACCTGAGGGTCCGGTTACGTTGACCTTCTGGCATGCTTACAATGAGACTTCGGCAGAAAATAAAATGCTGACCGAGACTCTCATCCCAATGTTTGAAGAACAACATCCCAATATCAAAATCCAGGCCCTCTCGGTTCCATATGAGGATTTTCATCGCAAGTTGATTACGGCGATTGCCGGTGGTGTTGCTCCCGATTTGATCCGCTCGGATATTATTTGGGTTCCTGAACTTGCGGATATGGGCGCACTGGTGGCGTTGGATGAGGCCATGCCAGATTTTGCTGACTACCAATCCAAAGTCTTCCCTGGCCCTCTCAGCACCAATTTGTGGAAGGGTCATTATTACGGCCTGCCTCTGGACACCAATACCAAGGTCTGGTTATACAATAAAGAAATGTATGATCTGGCTGGAATCGAAGCCCCTGCGAAAAATATTTCCGAACTGGAAGCGCAATGCCAGGCATTAAAAGCGGCCAACAAAGATGCTTATTTATTCGCTACTGATGGCACGTTCGCCTGGACCGTTTTGCCCTGGATTTGGAGCATGGGCGGCGATGTGATGGATCCCGAAATGACTACCGCGACCGGTTATCTGAACGGCCCCAAGACAGTGGCTGCTTATGAGTTGTGGCTTAAGCTGTATGATGAAGGCTGCATGGCCCCGGTTGTGCTTGGAAATGGCGTGGACGTGTGGACTGGTTTTGCTCAGGATATGTATGCTAATCTGGATAACGGCCCCTGGACGTACCCGATTGTTCAATCGCAATTCCCTGATAAACAAATCTACGCCAGCGCTTTTCCAGCCGGTGAAGCAGGTTCGATCGATGTGGTCGGCGGCGAAGATGTGGTTCTCTTCCAGCAATCACAGCACCAGGCCGAAGCGATTGAATTCATGCGCTTCCTTTTGTCGCCTGAATACCAGCTCAAGATGGCTGAGGTTGGCCAGATTCCGGTGTTGGCGGATGCAGCAAACTCTGACTACATGAAGAATCACCCGTACTACCCGGCGTTCATGGAACAATTGAAGACTTCCAAGGCGCGCCCTGCGCATCCCGCCTGGTCAAAGATGGATCAGATTATCACGGATGCCGGCCAGTTGATCCTGCGCAAAGAAATGACCCCGCAGCAGGCATTGGATCAGGCCGCTGCAAAGATTGATGAATTGTTGAAATAAGCTGTTTGTGTTCAAAAGCGGCCGGACTGCTTTCAGAAGGCCGGCCGCTTCTATATTCAAATTCTCACCAAGAAAATTTCTATGCGCTCACGATATTTTCAAAAACACCTGGTTCCCTACCTCTTTCTCCTGCCGGGAATGGTTTTCATGGCAGTCTGGCTGGTGTATCCAATGATCCAGGCGCTGAACATCAGTCTGCATGACTGGCAATTGATGCCAGGACGACCCAGCCCGTTTGTGGGGTTTGCCCATTATGTGCAGGCAGCCAATGATCCTTTGTTTTGGGCGGCTCTCAAGAATACGGCATTGTATGCCGTCGTTACGGTTGCCGGGCAGTTGTTCCTGGGAATTCTGGTAGCTTTAATGGTGGACCGGCTTTTACGCGGACAGGTGATTTTTCGGGTTCTGTATTATTTGCCAGTAGTTACTTCGTGGGTGGTTGTTTCGCTGCTATTTAAATATTTATTCAATTCTTCACCGGCTGGATTGGTCAATTACATATTGGTGGATGTATTTCATATTCTCGCTACACCTGTGCCCTGGCTGAATGAGGCCAATACAGCCTGGGTTGCGATTTGCAGCCTGGGGATCTGGAAAGGGGTGGGCTGGACGATGGTGATCATATTGGCAGCCTTGCAGGTACTCCCAGAGGAATGTTTCAGTGCGGCCTCTATTGATGGCGCGAATGATTTTCAGACTCTGCTGTACATTAAATTACCGCTTCTGTTACCGACCATTATCCTGGTGTTTATTATGCTGACCATCGGCGCTTTTCAGGCTTATATCCAGGTGGCGTTGATCACCGGCGGTGGTCCGCTGCACCGTACAGAGGTCCTTTTGTCCTACATGTATTACCTGGCCTTTACTGATCTGGATTACGGTTATTCCAGTGCCGTTTCTTTCATCCTGGCTGCAATTGTTTTTGCGATTAGCCAGTTTCAACTGCGTTTGCAGCGGCCTGTCGAAATTACTGCGTGAGGGGTATCGAGATGAGTTTACGAACTACACAACGGATTCGACAGATCAGTTATACCCTTCTTTTGGTTGTTTTTGCCTTTATCACGGTTTTTCCATTTATTTATATGATCAGCACCTCGCTGAAAGGGCCATTATTCGTTTTTGAATTGCCGCCCAAGATTATTCCCAGCCACCCGACGATTCAAAATTTTATTAATGCCTGGACATCCAATAAATTTGGCAGTTTTTTCCTCAGCAGCCTGAAAGTGACGGTAATTACTTCGGTGTTGGTTGTCTGGTTGGGATCGATGATGGCTTTTGCTTTTGCGCGCTTTAATTTTTTCTTGAAAAAGCCGTTGTTTTACCTGGTGATGTTTTTCATGATGATGCCAGCCATGACCTTGATTGTTCCTCAGTTTATTTTGGCTGTTCAATTCAAGCTGATTAATCATCTGAGCGGGTTGATTTTTCTCTATGTTGCCCAAAATATTCCACTGGCCACTTTTTTGCTGCGAGGGTTTATCGAGCAAGTGCCGGTAGAGATTGAAGAGGCTGCTCAAATGGATGGCGCAACTGCCTGGGATATCTATTGGCGGATTATTTTGCCCTTGTGCAAGCCTGCCCTGGCCACTTCGGCAATTTTTGCTTCGCTGGGCGCCTGGGATGAATATGTTTGGGCAATGACCATCTTGAATGATCCTGAAGTACGCACCTTACCGGTAGCGATTGCCGCATTTCAAGGTACACATAATTCAGACTGGGGACTGATATTTGCAGCCTCACTCATTGCCATTGCGCCGGTTATCATCTTATTTATTGCGTTACAAAAATATTTTGTAAAAGGAATCGCTGCTGGCGCTGTTAAAGGATAAGTATGCAATCACTCTACCAAACAAGTATCGACCTGTTGTTAAAATACCAACAATCAGGCGGTGGGTATCTTGCCTGCCCAAATTTTCCTACATACCGGTATGTCTGGTTTCGAGATGGTTCTTTCTGCGCTTATGCACTGGATTTATGGGGTGAAACGCAAAGTGCAGATCGTTTTCATCAGTGGGTGATGGGTGTGCTGCGCCGCTACCAGGAAAAAATGACGGCCTGCATTCAACAGGTCAGGTCTGGGGTGCTGCCACCCGCCAGCGATTGTTTGCACAGCCGGTTTAGCGCCGATGGGCTTGAAATTCCAGGCAATTGGGGTCACCATCAATTGGACGGCCTGGGCACCTGGGCCTGGGCATACGAACAGCATCTTAAAAAGACCAATCGAGTGATTTCACCGGATGATGTTCCTCTTTTGACCCTTGTGCGCGACTACCTGTCCGCTTTATGGCGCTTCCCCTGTTCTGACTGTTGGGAAGAGAACGAGGACCAGATTTCCACGCATTCGTTGGGCGCGGTTTATGCAGGTCTGATGGCTTTAAGCCGTTTGCTTTTGGACGAACAGGCGCAGAAATCGGCTGAAGAAATTCAGGCTTACATTTTCGAAAACGCCGTGATTAATGGTCACCTGGTGAAGCTGGTAAAGAACGATCCGGTTGTGGATGCCAACTTGCTGTTTTTGGCCGAACCATATCGGATTTTTCCGGTCGATGATGTGCTTTTCCAGGCTACATTGAACCAAATTCAAAAAGAACTGGTTAGCTCTACGGGTGGTGTGCGGCGTTATGCAGCGGACACCTATTACGGCGGCGGCGAGTGGGTTTTACTTTCGGCTTGCCTGGGTTGGGTAGCCTGCGCTGCCGGAGATTTGGAGTTGGCGCGCCGCCAGGTCGCATGGATTGAGGCGCAGGCCGCGCCATCGGGTGAGCTGCCGGAGCAAGTGGCCGAAAATCTAAATGCGCCGGATTATTTATCGGTGTGGACGAACCGGTGGGGAAATGTGGCGACTCCATTGTTATGGTCGCATGCCCAATATCTGATCCTCCGGCACGCTTTGCTTGAAGCTGAACAACGATTATCATGATAATGAGGTCTAACGATGATTGAGCCTTCTATCCCTGCCTGGGTTCCCGATGCCGTTTTTTACCAAATTTTTCCGGAACGTTTTTGCAATGGCGATCCTGGTAATGATCCTGCTGGTGCAACCTCCTGGAATGATTTACCCACGCGCGAAAATTTTTTTGGCGGAGATTTGCAGGGCATCATCGACCGGTTAGATTATCTGCAAGATCTAGGAATCACTGCGCTCTATCTCAATCCAATCTTTAAAGCCCGCACCAACCACAAATATGATGCGGCAGATTATTTTCAAATTGACCCGGCATTTGGCTCCAATGAAACCTTCAAAAAGCTGGTGGATGAGCTTCACCGCCGAGGGATGCGGATCATTTTGGATGGCGTATTCAATCATTGCGGCGCAGAGTTCCCGCAATTTCAGGATTTGATTGCCAGTGGCGAAAATTCACCATACCAGGATTGGTTTTTGGTGCGTTCTTTCCCTGTTTGCACTGAACCGCTATCCTACATGACTTGCGGGGGAGCGATTTATCTGCCCAAATTTAACCACGCTCACCGCCCAGTGCAAGAATTTATCCTCAAAGTTGGGCGATATTGGGTTGAAGAATTCGGGATTGATGGCTGGCGATTGGATGTGCCGTTTAAAATCCCGTTTGATTTTTGGAGGGAATTCCGGCAGGTGGTTCGCCAGGTGAATCCCCAGGCCTACATGGTAGGTGAGGTCTGGCGGGATGCTGCACCCTGGATCCAGGGAGATATCTTTGATGGTGTAACGATTTATCGTTTGCGGGATTTGCTGCTGGATTACTGCCTGACACACGTCTTGGATGGGGAAGATTTCGCTTTTGAGACCGGCATGCTGGCAGACCTGCATGGACAGGCCAGCCTTGCCATGTTCAACTTGCTGGACAGCCATGATACAACACGGATTCTGACCACTTTGCGCGGCGATTTTCAGGCGCTGGCGGTTGCCTTGACCTATGTGATGACTACCCCAGGCGTTCCGATGATCTATTATGGGGATGAAATTGGGATGACGGGTGAAACAGACCCGGACTGCCGCCGTCCAATGCCCTGGGATCAAGATCGCTGGGACCAGCGCGTACAAAAGCTTTTTAAGCGTTTAATCCAGATACGCAGCGAGCACCCGGCCATGCGCCGGGGAAAACGGGAGACATTGTTCGCCTTTAATGGCGTGTTTGCTTACCGGATGGCTTTAGGCGAAGATGAAGTGATTGTGGTTTTGAACCCGCGCGAAAAAATTCCGGGAGTGTCTTTACCGGTTAAACAACACGGCAGCGCATGGAAAGACAGCCAGAGTGGGCAGGTTTTCACTACCCGCGATGGAATGCTCGAGTTGGGTGATGTGCCTGCCGCATCAGCGATTATTCTCACCCGAACCTAACGGATTGCCCTTGGGTTACTCTTTCGTCAGAATGGCGACACCAACGGTGCCAGGGCCAGTATGAATGGAGAGGCCAGGAGTAAATTCAGCCAAGAAAAACGGTTCTAATTCCGGTTGGAAAAACGCTAATTTCTCAAGCAGTTTTTGACCATCTTCCGGGCAATTGGCGTGAATGATGGCGCCGCGCTCTACAGGTTTGCCACCGGTTGCATCTTGAAGGAATTCGATCATTTTTTCAATGGCCTTCTTCATGGTTCGTTGGCGGCTGATCACATCTAGCTTTCCATCTTGAACAGTCAGGATCGGTTTTATGTCCAGAATATCAGCGATGTTGGCTGAATATTTGTTTAACCGGCCGCTCAATGCAATAAATTTCAATGAGGGTAATACTGCAAAAGTATGGATTCTTTTCCCCATCGTTTCCAGTTTGCTTAATACTTCATCCCTTGTAGCCCCATTTAAGATACTTTCTGCAGCGGTTAATGCCATAAATCCCTGTCCAATTGAAAGATATTGTGAATCAATGACGACAATATCATGTTCAAACATTTTGGAAGCCATGACGGCTGAATTATAGGTGGTGCTGACTACACTTGAGACGCAAATACATAAAATTGTTTCCGCACCTTCATGGATTGCCGCTTCGAATGCTTTGGCAAAGGCGGCTGGTGAGGGCGCTGAAGTGGTTGGATATTGCTTAACGGTTGCCATGTACTGAAACAAGAGGCGGTCATCCAGGTTGACCCCAGTTTCATAGGTCTTACTGTCTAAATTTAGGCAAATCGGCACCTGGCGGATGCCATATTTCGCGGCCAGGGCTTCGGGCAGACTGCTGTCAGTATCGGTAACAATGGCAATTTTTGTCATTATTTTGTTCCTTGTTCTTTAATTTGTGATCTAATCCGGATGCTGAGAATAATCAATCAGGTACTGGCAGGTCTGTGGCGACCAGTTTGATGCAATTATTTTATTTGATTACAATTTCAGTGTGAAGTGCTACGAAAGATGCTTCACAAAGCAGCGAACGCGTTTGTGCTGACGGTGATCAAAATATTTCCACATGTTTTGAACGTGGTCATTGTTTTCAAGGTTCAGGTTAGTTTCCACGTATTTGATACCGTATTTAATAAACGCTTTAAAAATGGGCAGCATAACCATGCTGTTGACGCCTTTTCCAAGATATTCGTCTCTTACCCCAATCAAGTATAGGTCAGCTCGGTCATTCTTTTTCATGGCACTTAAGAAATGAATGAAACCCAATGGGAATAACCGGCCTTTGCTTTTTTGCAGGGCTTTTGAAAAAGATGGGAAGGTGATGCCAAAGGCAACAACCCGGTCATTTTCATCTAAAACAACCGGAATAAAATCTATATTGGCAAATCCAAAATAGGAGTCGATATAATTCTGAACCTGGGCTGGGCTGAGAGGGACGGTGCCGTAAAGGTGGCGGTAGGCTTCTTCTAAAACGTCAAAGATTTGAGGCGCAATTTTGAGTAAATCTTTTTTCGAGCCATTAAACATTTTAAGGTGATATCGTTTGGCTACAATTTCCGCCGCTTTTTCCACTTTTTCCAGGTTTTTATCTGTAAAATAAATCTCGTATTCCAGCCAGTCGGTATCCTTGTTATAACCAAGTTCCTCAATCCGCTTCTGGTAATATGGATAATTATAATTGGTCGCCAGGGTAGCGATATCCTCGAACCCTTCAATCAGCATTCCCTCGCGATCCAGGTCAGTAAAGCCAAGCGGTCCGTGAATTCCTTCCAATCCAAGTTCTTTTGCCCATTCCTCAACTTTCCCCATCAATGCTTTCACTACTTCCGGGTCATCAATAAAATCCAGCCAGCCAAAGCGGATATATTTATTCCCCCATTTATGTTCGTGTTTGGGTACATGCAGGGCAGCTACACGGCCAACAACTTCCCCATCTCGATATGCTAACCAGTAGCGTGCTTTCGCATCTGCAAAAGCCGGGTTTTTATCCGCCCGGAGGGTGTTCATCTCGTCTTCGTAAAGGCTTGGAACATAATATGGGTTATTTTTATACAGGGTAAGGGGGTACCGGACAAAGATCTTCAAATCATGGTTGGATTTGACTTCACGGATTTCAATAGCCATAATTGGATTCCTTGAGATGGGATAATGAACCTATTATATCCACTTTTGCCATTCAATTTGTAATGATTAACCCCATTTCTATCATTAGCGTTTCGAAAAATGAACCATGAAGCCAATAAATAAGCGGCGCTGAAAAAATCAGCACCGCTTATTACATATTTCTGTTTAAAGCTATTCGGTTATTTTCCCAACGATTTTTCCAGTTTTAGTTTGGGAGCATTTGATTTTTTTGATTTCCGGGCATGGGGATCTACTCTTAATGCTGCTACTTTCTGGAAAGCTGGCAGGTGGCTGTACAATTCTTCCTTCAACGGATTGCGTTTGGTCTTTGCAATAGTGTAAATTTCATAAATCAATACACCAATATTAGCAGCTAGCGACAGGCCGCTGACCACCCATAAAGCGGTTACACTGTGGGAGGACTTGACTGCAAAAATGGAGGTGTCCACAAAGCTGGGGAAGGTCATGACAAACATCATCCAGAAGCCCAGAGTTTGCGCACGGTGTTGTAACCAGGCACCTTTTTTGATGAAAAATGCAGGAATGGTGCAGGAGATGAGCAGAGCAGCGCCAGCATAGAAAGCATGGTCTGATACACAGTTGTACACATAGGCAAAGTTCCACAGGTCATAGGCAATGACCCAGAACCACAACATATCTGGCCATAACATGTCTTTCTTTTTGTCTTTTCCAATGAAAATGCCCATCCAACCAGTAATGGTGATGATGTTGATGATTCCAGCGATGCCGTTCATAATATTCCACGGACCGCCAATCGTGATGACGCCATCGACCAACCCATTAAAACCGGTGCTCTGGAAATCGCGGACCACGGCTTCAAGGATGTTGATTGAAAGGATGAGCGGGGGGAATAATAATGCGTACTTGTTGGTGCTCCAGCCTTTAATATTCCGGATTGCAAGGAAACCGAGACAACCTGCTAAGGCTGAATAGACTTTAGCCCAGTGGAACCATGTGCCAACGCTTGTACCGGGTCCGGCTGTTTCCTTCCATACGGTAAAGGTAAGAACAGCGGGTAAAACCAAAAAGAGACCTAATGAGACCCATTTGTTGAGGCGTGCCAGTTCATTAAGCAGAATTAACGCGCCGAGAACAACGAACCACATTAATACGGAATACCAGGGGATAGGTTCAAACAAAAACATAGATGATCTCCTACGGGCAGGGTTGAAAAATGTAAAAAATACCAATCGTTAGGTATTTTCGATTGTACTCATTTTTTTTGGCGAGTCAATCAGGAGTTTCGACAGGTTTTTGTATGCAATATAGCAGGGATCTCGGGAAAAATTGTGATCTTTGATGGCTGCGCTATACCAAAAATGAACCCCTTGCGTGATGCTTTTTTTCAATCCCCGAACAACACTGATCGTAGTTGTAGGAGGTAATTTTTTGTGCTTAGGTGAGCGGCATTTGTCCTGAATGGGTACAGCAGCGAAAAATTCTATGAATTTCTAAGCCTGGGTAAGATCCTATTGACTAATCTGGTCAATGGGTTTATACTTTGTATTGACTGATTTGGTCAATGGAGGTCGTGGTGAACGAGAAATTTTTTGAGCTGCCCCAGGCTAAACAAGATGCCATGCTTAACGCCGCCATGGCGGTTTTTTCGCGCACAGGTTACCGGAAGACGGCTACTGACGAAATTGTCAACCTGGCGGGAATTTCCAAGGGGCTGCTGTTCCATTATTTCGGCAGCAAAAAGGATCTGTACCTGTATCTGTACACCTATTCGCGCGAATGTATGCTTTCTGAAATTCGCAAGGAATTCGACCGCAGTGAAACAGATTTTTTTGCGATGCTGTTGAATGTTCAGCAGTGTAAGTTGAACGTGATGCGGCGCCACCCACACCTGCTGGAATTTTTAAGCCAGGCGTATATTGAGAAAGATGAAGATGTTTCACGGCAAATCCAGGCAGATTTCAGAGGTGACGAGGAGATCAGCCGCGGCATTATTATGGCACGGGCGGACGCTACAAAATTTAAACCAGGGATCAACATGGAAAGGGTGTTAGATATGGTGATCTGGATGTCGGAAGGGCTGCTGCATTTCAAAAATGAAGGGGAACCTACCGACCTGATTACACTAAATGAAAAATATATGGACTGTTTAAACATATTGAAACATAACTTATACCGAGCGGATGCATTGAATTCATCCGCTGACAAAATAGGAGAATGAAAATGATACAATTTGACGAATATGGCAACAAAGCCAATCCAACTTTGCTGATGCTGCACGGCGCTGCCGCTACCGATACTTTTAGCAGCCAGTACTGCTTTAGCGAGCAATTTCATCTGGTGGTGCCGCACCTGTACGGCAGCGGCCGTGAGGTAGAAAAACCATACCGGCCTGAACCCCAGATCGCCGCACTGGTTGAATTAATTGAATCGCTCGGTCCGGAAAAACTCTATCTCATGGGGCATTCCCTGGGGGGCGAGCTGGCCGTTGCACTGGCCGCCCGATTCCCACAGTATTTCAAGAAAGCGATCTTTTTAAGTGCCTGGGTCTGCCCAACAGAGAAAAGCATCAACCAGTATGTTGGCCTGGCCAAATACACCTCGATGACTCTCAAGTGGAAATGGCTGGTAAAGTTGCAGGGAAAGTACTGGCATTACACCGATGCGCAGTCGCAGTTCATGGCGGATTACGCTGCAAAAATCACACCTGAACAGTATGCAGCCTGGTTCAAATACCGCTTGCGCCTGGACGACTCACCGCAGTATGCAAATGTCACCCTGCCTATGCTGGCAATTTGTGGCTCGCAGGAAGTGCAGGAGATGAAAGATTCACTGGCTGAGTTGGGCAGGAGAAATCCGTATTGCCGCACAATGATTTTACCCGGAGTGAATCATGATTTTCCCATGCGCGCAGCCCAAAAGCTCAATCCGATCTTGTTGGATTTTCTGCGCGAGTAAGCATCAAGGTTGACAGGTAGCAGGTCTGCCAGCCGAAAACCAGCCTTGAGAAGATGAATGATCTTTCAAGGTTGAGTTGTCAATCCCTGTTATACAGGTGCGGGAAACCGAAACGCTTTTGCCTGATATCATTCTAATAAAAAAACTGGACATGTTTTTCGCATGTCCAGTTTTTGATAAACTGTAACCTGTCCGTTTAATCAGCCGTTTGCTCTGCGGGTTTTAAGAATTCTTCGCGCTGTTTAATGGCCTGATCGCGAATCTCTTTGGCTTTATCATCCGTGATCGGGTATTTGGCAATTAAGAACAAACCAAGGATACACACAATCAAAGGAACGCCGGCCATAATTCCACGAATACCCCATAAAGCGGTGGTGGATTGGGCGGGTAAAGCGGAGTTGAAACCGACCCAGCTCAAACCCAGGCCCATAATGACGCTGAAGATGAATGCACCAATGCGCTGCATAAAAGAGTTGGCACTGTTGTAAATTCCTTCACGGCGCTGGCCTACCTGGATGGCATCCGCATCAATCACATCAGATAAGATGATCATCAATCCCATCATCAGCAGGGCATTGCCAACAGCAGATAGTGCGCACAATGCTACCGCAACGGGGAAATTAATCGCAGGCAAAAACCAGAACACGGAAACTCCAATGATCGTAAACATACCCGCCATCATGGCTTTGCGGGGACCAATTTTATTAACCAGGGCTGCTGCAACAGGGAAGAAGACCAGCATACCGCCTGAACTGGCGAGTAATAAGATACCGCTTTGCGACTCCGGCACGGCCAGGACCCAAACCGCGTATAAAGAAATCATGCTGGACATGGCAAACATCGCGATTTTAACCACGGTTGCCAATCCGAGGAAAAAGATACTGGACTGATTCTTAAGGGTCAGTTTGACCGAAGTTTTCAGGCTCAGGGTCTCGCCTTTGGAAAAATTGGGGTTTTCTTTCAAGCCCAACACACCAATATATCCAATGACAATAGAAATACCGCCGATAATTAATGTGGTCAGCGACCAACCGATTTTGCTGGCAAGCGGCAAAGTGATTGAAACAGCTATTGCCACACCAACCATCGAAAGGACGCCCACAATGGCTCCCTGTTGAGACCTGGAGGCCAGATCCACGTTCATTTCGGCATTAACTGCTTGCCAGTTCACGTCAACGATCATGAAGATGCTGTCCAGGATGAACAAGGTGATCATAAACCAGGCCATCGTTAAAACAGGCTGGCTGGCATCAAAGATCGGGTTAAACACCAACCAGAAAAATAGTGCCACCAGGGGAACCCCAATCACCACATAAGGGACTCTGCGCCCCCAGCGTGTGCGGGTCCGGTCTGAGATATAACCAACAAACGGAGCGATGATGGCTTCCCAAGCACTGACGACGCCAAAGCCAACCCCAACCCAGGCGGGATTTAGTTTGATGTGTTGGATGTAATAATAGGTTACAAAGGTAGTAAAAATGATGCCAGGAATTAGAACCCCCATGTATCCCAGGCCGTAGAGAAACCGATGTCGAATAGTGGTTTGATTCATTGTCTTTTTCTCCTTGCAAAATCAGTCATTCGTATTCAGTAGAAAGGGTAGTTGAATCGGATCAGGTCCCCAGGACGATGCCGCCGTCCACGCGCAGGACAGTGCCGGTGATGAATGCGGCTTCCTCAGAAGCGAGGAAATAATATGCATTGGCAATATCGCGAGGGTCCCCTAAACGGCCAAGCGGAGTTTTGCTGCGCATATTTTCCAATACTTTTTCCGGCATGGCAGCCACCATTTCGGTTGCGGTAAAACCAGGGCAAACAGCATTGACGCGAATTCCATATTTTCCAAGCTCGCGCGCCCATACTTTGGTCATGCCAATCAGCCCGGATTTGCTGGCTACATAATTGGTTTGTCCAAAGTTACCGTCCAAACCAACCACGGATGAAGCATTGAGAATAACCCCTTTGCCCTGATTGATCATGATAGGCGCAATCACCTGGGTGACATTGAAGCAGCCTTTCAGATTGATGTTTAGCACCAGGTCAAAGTCGGCTTCGGACATTTGTTTAACCACCTGTCCATCAACCACTTTAACAAATAGCCCATCCCTGGTGATGCCAGCATTATTGATGATGACATCAATTCGGCCGTAGCGTTCCATCACTGCATCAACCCACGCCTGAACCGAAGCGCGGCTGCTTACGTCCACTTTGTAGAAATCTCCGCCAATCGCTGCGGCGGTTTCATTTCCAAGCTGTTCATTTACATCACCAATCACAACCTTTGCCCCAGCTTCGGCAAATCGGAGCGCGGTCGCTTTGCCGATTCCGGCTGCGCCGCCTGTGATGAGGACGATTGTATCTTTCATATGAATATTCCTTTCCCGACATGGGAATCGTAAGAAATTGTTCTTTATGCGAGCTTGCCTGGATTAACCTGTAAATCCATCGTTTCCTTCAGATTCATCGGGCAATCACAAAAGATGCGCGCATCCATTAAGGCAGGCTGCTCTTTAAGAACCGGCTTGAAAGCCATTTTTTCCAAGATGTCTTTTTGTAGATCGATACCAGGGGCAATTTCAATTAACTCCAATCCTTGCGGAGTTAATTTGAAGACTGCACGTTCTGTGATATAGAGTGCAGGTTGATTAAATTGAATCGCTGTTGCGCCTGAGAACGTTACATGTTCAACCTTATCCACAAATTTGATAATTGCCCCGTCTTGTTCAAGTACAATCCGGCCTTGCTCTACATGTAGCTTAAGGTGTCCTGCGGTAAACGTCCCGACAAAGACCACCTTTTTGGCATTTTGGCTGATGTTGATAAAACCACCAGCTCCGGCCAGGCGTGAACCGAATTTACTTACATTCAGGTTCCCAGCCTGGTCTGCCTGTGCTAATCCCAAAAAGGCAATATCCAGCCCGCCGCCGTCGTAAAAATCAAACTGGTAGGGTTGGTCGAGCAGAGCTTCCATGTTCGTAGCGGATCCAAAGTTCAACCCGCCAGCCGGAACGCCCCCAATGGAGCCGGGTTCGGTTGTCAGGGTCAGGTAGTCTAAAATCCCTTCTTCGGCTGCCACACTGGCAACACCTTCCGGAACGCCGATACCCAGGTTAACAACATCTCCTGGGGTAAGCTCCATCGCTGCCCGGCGGGCAATGATCTTGCGTTCATCCAGCGCGATCTTTGAAAGACTCTCTACGGGAACCTTAACCTCACCTGCAAATGCGGGACTATACTGGCAGGCAAATGTCTGGCAGTGATTTTCAGTCCGGGCAACTACTGCATAGTCCACCAAGATACCGGGAATTTTTACCAACCGGGGATTTAACGAGCCTTTTTCGGCAATTCGTTCTACCTGGACGATAACCATTCCGCCGCTGTTTCTGGCTGCCATAGCGATGGAGAGAGCTTCCAGGGTCAGCGCTTCTTTTTCCATCGTGATATTTCCGGCGGTATCCGCGGTGGTTCCACGCACAATAGCCACATTGATCTTGGGTAATTTGTAGGCCAGGTATTCCTGACCATCAAAATTAACCACTTCAACAATCTCTTCCTGGGTTAATTGTCCAATCTTCCCACCCCCATTGCGCGGATCGACAAAGGTGCCTAAACCGACATGTGTGATGGTACGCGGTTTGTGCGCTGCGATATCTCGGAACATGTGCGAAATTACACCTTGCGGCAGATTGTAGGCTTCAATCTGGTTTTCAATGGCCAATTTTTGCAGTTTTGGAGCCAATCCCCAATGGCCGCCAATCACCCGTTTGACCATACCCGGTTGAGCAAAGTGATTCAAGCCGCGCTCTTTGCCGTCTCCCTGACCCGCTGCGTAAATCAGGGTTAAGTCCCTGGGATGCCCTGTTTGAGAAAAGCATTGTTCCAGACAGATGGCCACTTCTTCGGCAAAACCTGTACCAACAAAGCCGTCCGTTGCGACAACATCACCATCATGGATTTGTTGAACGGCTTCCTCGGCAGAGATGATTTTTCCTTGGAGCATTTTCATGCAGTCTTCTTTCTTCTTTTGCTTGGTGAGATTAATCTCGCTCCACGATCAGGGTCGCGCCCATCCCGCCGCCAATACACAAGGTAGCTAAGCCCAAATTCAGGTCGCGTTTGATCATTTCATGGACTAGCGACACAACAATTCGTGCCCCGGATGCGCCGATGGGATGCCCTAAGGCAATTGCACCGCCGTTTACATTGAGAATCTCGCCGGGGATATTCAGATCACGAGCAATTGCCAGTGATTGTGCTGCAAAAGCTTCGGTGGCTTCGACAAGCTGAATATCATGCATAGATAAACCAGCTTTTTTCAAGGCTTTTTGCGAGGCGGGAATTGGACCCAGTCCCATCAGTGATGGTTCGACTGCGGCTGTACTGTACGAACGGATTTTGGCAAGTGGTTTAAGCCCAAGCTCATGAGTGCGTTTGCTGCTCATCACTAACACAGCAGCTGCGCCGTCATTGATTCCGGAGGCATTTCCTGCTGTAACAGTACCATCGGATTTGAAGGCTGGTTTTAACCGCGAGATCGATTCCATACTGGCCCCAAAGCGGGGGAATTCATCTTGAGCAAACAGGATTGGATCGCCTTTTTTCTGCGGAATTTCTACCGGAACAATCTCTTCCTGGAAGCGGTTGGCTTTTATTGCAGTTTCCGCTTTGTTTTGGCTCCATACTGCAAACCGGTCTTGTTCTTCGCGGGTTAATGCATATTGTTGGGCGATGTTTTCAGCGGTAATTCCCATATGTACCTGGCTGAAAGAATCCGTCAGGCCATCCACTACCATCGTGTCGATTAACTGCGTGCCGCCCATTTTGAGACCTTTGCGCGCGTCTTTTAGCACAAATGGAGCAGAGGACATCGATTCTGTGCCGCCTGCAATAATGGCTTCTGCATCACCGGTCAGGATTGCCTGGGCAGCCAGGATGATGGCTTTCATACCGGAACCGCACAGCTTGTTGACTGTGAAAGCGGGGGTGGTTACTGGCATACCGCCCCAAATGGCTGATTGCCGTGCGATCCCTTGTCCAAATCCAGCCCCCAGCACATTTCCGATGATGACCTCATCAATGATTTCGGGAGTAATCCCGGCACGCCGGATGGTTTCACGGACGACAATCGCCCCTAATTGCCCGGGACTCTGTTCCGCGATTGTGCCCATATAACTGCCGATAGCAGTCCGGCAGGCGGAGACAATAACAACTTCATGATCGGATAACATAAAACTCCTCCTCAAAATAAAATGAGGGGCAAGCGAAATCGCCTGGAGAAAATTGATTAGAAACTTTGAATTTTAAGTTCTTCAGGGCTAGCTCACCGGTAGGATGTGCTAGCCCTGTGATTTGACTTTATTCCATTGAGGTGACTTGCTGGATAACCTCGGGGCTGGAGCCCATCATGGTAAACATTTGGGCTACGACCTCTTTCGGCCAGACAGGCAGTTCACGCAGAATTTCATTTTCAGGTAGATCACGGTAGCGGGTCAATTCAAACCCCAGTGAGTGGACTTTGTCCATGAAGCCTTCGGCTGTGACTGCATTGGTGTCAGCGATGTTGTGATACACCATATCCTGCAGGAATGGAATAGCAATCTCGGGCGGCAGCTTGAGAGCTTTCTGCTCGGCGGTATCTTCCATTGCGTGCATGCAGAGGAAGCGGTAACCAGGCGCAGCCGCAGGGGTAGCTAACCATTTCAACATGGCTTCCTGTTTGGCTTCAGCGGTTGGGGCGGCTGAAGAAACGATCTCCAGGTTGGGATCAAACACAAATGGAGAAACCTGCAAGCCGTATTCCGTTACGAGCTTGTTGGCGATCTTGTTGATCATGGGGCTCATGTGCAGAATATTGCCGTGGCTGTTGTCAATGTAACGCAGGTCGAGGCCGGCCTTTAATACGCGTTCGATTTGGGCGCGCAGTTCGGCTTCCACTTCTTCTGGTTTGGGCTTGTTCGCCAGCATCTCAATCGGGTTGGAGAAGAAATACCCGTTTTTATCAACCAGTGAAGGCACACAAGCAGCACCGAGGACAGGTCCCCAGCGGTAGGCTTCCCATTCTGACATCAGGGTCAAATGCATCCCTAAATCAACTTCTGGGAATTCTTTGGAAATCTTCACGGCCTCTGGGAACCAAGAGCAAGGCGCCATGATCGACCAGGCGGAAATCACACCCCGTTCGGCCATTTTGCGGTACCCCTGATTTACTGAGTGGGTAACGCCAAGATCATCTCCCCGGATAATAAGACGTTTTGTTTCC
>JAJUJY010000153.1 GCA_029265085.1 Chloroflexota bacterium | reverse complement strand
GGTCGTAGGTGCCAATGGCCAGGTCGGTGAAATCACCCTGCTCGCTTACGCCGCTGGTCAGCCCGAGGGTGATATAAAAATATAACCCAATCGCGCTTTCATCGGTTGGCAGGGTCACCTGGCAGGACCAGGCACCGTTTTCATCGGCCACACCTGAACAGGAGGCTGCATAGCCGCCGTCCGGTGGGCCGTACACTTCGACGGCTACAGTCTCACCGGGCAGGTAGCCGATGCCATCCCGGTTATCGCCGAAGATGGTCACGGTTTCGCCGGGAGCGTAGTCGTCCTTATCGGTATCGGTGAACGCGTATACGTTCAACGGGGCGCTGAAAAGCATCACAAAAATGATCAGCAAATTCAACGCCCGATACGCTGTAGTCATTACAGCTTGAAAAGGAATTTTTGTACGCATCGCCCCACTCTCCTTCATAATTTGCCCCCAGCAGGTCCCACCCTGCGGAAGGCTGAATGGTGACAGCCAGAAAACCAAAACAGGCCATGTTGGATCAACTGGCGGTCGGTTGAAATGAATTTCCTTGTCTTCTTAATTTCTAGAAATAAAAATGAGTCTCATCAATAATTTGGTGAAACTGGCTTTTGGGTATGACGGTAGGTGCGGCGTGCCAGAAACCGATATGGTGTTTATTTCTCCCCCTCAAATCAAACCAATAACTTACCAAGAGAACAAAAAAACCGGCCACAATCCATGCTGGGCCGGTTTCGCTATTTGCTCCCCAGTGACGGTCTGACTATTCAAACCGAGCGACCAAATTTCATCACTGGATCAACGCATTCCCTGTAAGGTATATGAAGTTGTACGCCTCGAAAGCGATCAAACCCGTTTTGGTTTGATAAAACTTTCAATTAGTATTTTATCGAGTTGAAACATGATTTTCAATCGGTAGAATCCCTTAAGAATCAAAAAAGCCAGGATTCAAAGAAATTAAAAATTCGTATAGTTTAGTAGGCAATAATAAGGCGGGTTCCAGGCGTTCTGGAGAGTAAATCGATAATATATTCAGTTGAATTTTTTCGCCACACTCGTGATATAATAGAACAAAAATTCTTCGATCTGGGGTGGAGATATGAATTCGATGTATCAAAACAGGTTGGGATCGCTTGATCAATTGGAAGTGAGTGCAAGAATTGCTGAAATCATTGAATGGCAGGGGGTGCCAGTGCTGCGCCTGGATGGGTTGGCGCTGCTGCCCTGGCAAGGGCAAAATCTGAGTCTGGAGTTGGAGATTGCCGCAGAGCGTGCCTGTTATGCCGGCATCGCGTTTCATGCAGTCGATCAGAATAACTACGAACTGGTCTATGCTCAGCCGCATACCAGCGGCCAATGGGACGCGCTGCAATACGATCCGGTTTTCAACGGTTCGAATACCTGGCAAATTTATCACGGAGCAGCCTACCAGCAGGCAGCCATCCTCCCAACCGGCCAGTGGTTCCGCCTGCGACTGGATGTGTTTGATGAATGCGCAGCGGTGTCTGTGGATGGACAGGCTCCACTGGTTGTGCAAAAATTGGTGCGCCCGGCCGCTGCGGAAAAAATCGGGCTGTGGTCATATCTACCAGCGTATTTTCGTAATTTGACCGTGCAACCCTGTTATGGATTGGCGGTCAGGGGGCAGCACCCGGAAAAGCTGCCGAATTGCGTCGATTCCTGGCTGTTGGATGGGATTGGAAAGATCACCTGTGAAGAAAATGGGGTTTGTAACCTCAATCGCTACTTGCCCATGACGGCTGGAAAGGCCGTGCTGAAACGGCGGTTTTACCTCCCAGAGCGGAATTTCATCCACTTCAACCTGGGCTACAGCGACCAGATTGTTCTCAAAATCGATGGGCAGGTCGTGTTTGAGGGGGAGTACTGTTTTATGGGGATTGGTGAAGCTGCCGCTCGCGGGTATGTTGGTGGGCTGTTTGAACATTTCGCGGTGGATTTGGCTGCCGGAACGCATGAGATTTGTGCAGAGACGGCGGTGTGCGAACCATTTGGTTGGGGCGTGATTTTGAATACGGTCGAGCCTGTGTGCTGGCTGGATGAAGAAACGGTATAAAGATCTGGGCGAATTCTGTTACAATTCTTCCTTATGACATCCAACGCCGAATTTACCATTCCGTTACCCTATCGTACCGACCGGGCGCAGCCTGCCCGCTGGGTCATTTCCCATGCCATTCACCAATGGCCGATCTTTTTGCTGGCATTCTTTGGTGCAATTGCCAATGCGGTGATGGCCGGGCTGGGACCGATGTATATTGGACAGGCTTTTAACCTGATCAATACCACACCCGATCAAATTAATCGCTTACTACAACTGGCCTTGTTAATTGCCTTGACCCAGGGCTTGCGCGGACCGCTGCAATTTACCCGCAATTTTGGTTTTGAATTAGCGGCACAGCGCATGGAACGGAATGTGCGCAAGGAATTGTATGTCTCCCTGCTGGGGAAAAGTATGACGTTCCATAATCTACAGCCGGTGGGTGATACGATGGCGCGGGCAACCAATGATGTGCGCCAGGTGAATTTTATGTTTTCACCCGGGTTGAACCTGGTGATCGGTTCCCTCATCTTTTTAATTGTGCCACTGGTGATGGCACCGCGCTACCACCCGGCGCTCATCATTACGCCATTAATATTCACCATTTTGTATTTTATCGCGCTGCGTTTCTATCTTAAAGAGCTGCGACCGATTACGGACGAGGTACGTCTTTCTTTTGGCGAGTTGAATACCCGCCTGGCTGAGGCATTGGATGGGATTGAGGTGGTCAAGGCGGCGGCGCAAGAGAAGTCCGAGGTCGATCGTTTCTGGAATAATGTTGGCCGCTACCGCAATGCGGTGGTGCACCAGGGAGATGTGGAGGCGCGGTTTGTGCCGCTTTTGCTGTTGGTGCTGGCTATGGCCGGCGGCTTACTGCATGCCTTGCTGCTCTACCGGGCTGGCGCATTGACCATTGGGGACGTGGTAGCTTATTTCAGCCTGCTATTAATGCTCGATTTTCCCACCTTTACCTCTATTTGGGCGTATTCGCAAATTGCTTTGGGGTTGGCTGGTGCGCGGCGTATTCTGGAATTAATGAACCGGGAAAATAACCTGGATCAAAACGCCAGCGGATATGCCGAGGAGATGGTCGGCGAGGTGGAATTCCGCAATGTGACGTTTCAATACGATGGAAGCGATCCTTCTTTAGATAAGGTGTCATTTAAAGTGCACCCCGGCCAGACGGTTGCGATTGTCGGGCAAACCGGCTCCGGGAAGACAAGCCTTGTACGGCTGATCAACCGCACCTATGATGCTACTTCGGGCGAGGTGTTGGTTGATGGGGTGGATGTGCGCGACTGGAATCTGGAGGCGCTGCGCCGCAGAATTTCAATTATTGAGCAGGATATTTTCCTGTTTTCCCAATCGATTGGCGATAATATTGCTTTTGGCAAGCAGGGCGCAACTCAGGCGGAAATTGAGGCTGCTGCCCAGGCTGCTCAGGCGCATGAGTTTATCAGCTCTTTTCAGGAAGGGTATCAAACGGTAATTGGCGAGCGCGGGGTGACGCTTTCCGGCGGTCAGCGCCAGCGAATTGCGCTTGGGCGCGCTTTTTTGACCGATCCAAAAATCCTGATCCTGGATGATTCGACCAGCGCGATTGATTCGGCTACGGAGGATAAGATTCAACGCGCGATTTATAATGCGGCGCGCGGGCGTACTACCTTCATTATTACACACCGCCTCTCCCAAATCCGCTGGGCTGATCTGATTTTGGTGATGCGCAAGGGAAAGCTGGTCGCGGCAGGCAAACACGAAGATCTGATGCAGCAATCCGAAGCGTACCGGAGAATTTTTTCGGAGTAGGGCCATTTAGCTGTCAGCCATCAGCCATCAGCTATCAGCACAACGAAATGAATTTTGTATAACAGGATTTATCATGAGAGATTTCAGGAAATTAAAAATATGGGAGCAAGCTCACCAATTAGCACTGGTGGTTTACCGGGTGACTGGCGGGTTTCCAAAAGAAGAGCTTTATGGAATGACCAGCCAAATTCGCCGTGCCGCAGTGTCGGTACCTTCGAATATCGCGGAGGGTTGTGGACGAGATGGTGATAAAGAATTGGCTCGTTACATCCAAATTTCCGCCGGATCTCTTTCTGAATTGGATTACCAATTAGAACTTGCCCATGATTTACAATTCTTGAATCAAGCTGATTTTGCTGATCTTACCGGCAGGATTATCAACTTGAGGAAAATGCTTCGTGGTTTTCAACAAACCTTACTTTCAGGAAGTTACGAGGTTTCAGAGGTAGAAGAAAAATACATGGTTGAAGATGATAATAAACTTGAATTGTGAACATTTCTCTTTGCTGAAAGCTGAAAGCTGATCGCTGATCGCTGTATATTTCATCTCGGTGATACAAAGGTACCCCCCCATGGGCTTTTTTGACGGACTTGATGCAGAAAAATATGATCGCAAATACACTGACCGCGATTTGCTGCGGCGGATTCTGGTGTATTTTAAACCGCACACCTTGCGGTTGGGATTTGTGGCATTAATGGTGCTGGTGGTTTCTGGGGCGGGTGCAATGATGCCGATCCTGGTTTCACGCGGGGTGGACTTGCTTAAGACCAACCTGTCTGCAGGCGGATTGGCCGCCATTGCAGGCGCGGTGATGGTGGTTGGCCTGGTAAGCTGGACAGCGAACTGGCAAGGCCGCCGCCAGGCTACCCGTGCGATTGCAGCGGTAGTCGCACAGCTTGCAAAAGATGCTTTTGCCTCATCGACAGACCATGACCTGTCTTTTTATGATGAATTTCCTTCTGGTAAAGTAGCCTCGCGGATCACCTCAGATACGCAAGTGTTTGGACAGCTCGTCAATTTGATTACCGACCTGATTGCCCAGGTTTTTGAAGCAGTGATTATCTCTGTGGTGATGTTTCGCACGGAATGGCGCCTGACACTGTATCTTTTTGCGGCAATTCCTTTTGTGGTGATCTTGGCGATTAGCTTCCGTTCAATGGCAAGAAAAGCCACCCGAGACGGTATGCGGGCGATGGCTAACGTCAATTCAACGATTAAAGAGACGGTCAGCGGAATCGCCATTGCCAAGAATTTTCGCCAGGAATCCGGTATCTACAACCTTTTTGATGAAGCAAACCGCACCTCGTACCGGGTAAATGTCCGGCGCGGTCTGACACTGGCGATGGTGTTCCCTTCATTAAATTCATTGGCTGGTTTAACAACCGCTTTGCTGGTGTATTTTGGCGGTTTGAGTGCTGCGCAGGGCATGGTCACGGTCGGAGCGTGGTATTTATTCTTACTTGGCCTGGACCGTTTCTTCTTCCCGGTGATGAACCTGTCATCTTTCTGGACACAGGTGCAAAACGGGCTATCAGCAGCAGAACGGGTATTTGCATTGATTGATGCGTCACCGGCCGTGGTGCAAACGGATTCACGGCCTGCGCCAGCCTTAAAAGGTGCGGTTGATTTTGAGAAAGTTTATTTCCATTACAAAGCCAATGAACCGGTTTTGGAAGATTTCAGTTTGCGTATTCGTCCCGGTGAAAATGTGGCGCTGGTGGGGCATACCGGTGCGGGAAAATCGTCCATTGCGAAATTAATTGCCCGATTTTATGAATTTCAACGAGGCAGAATTTTGATCGACGGGATCGATATCCGCACACTGGATTTACCATCATTCCGCTGCCAGCTTGGCATTGTCAACCAGGTACCGTTTTTGTTTTCCGGTACGGTTCTGGAGAATATTCAATATTCATGCTCCGGTGCTGGCATTGAGGAGATTGAGCAGGTAGCAAAGCAGATTGGCGGCGGAGAATGGTTGGAAACGCTGCCCAACGGCCTGCAGACCGAAGTCGGTGAACGAGGTGCGCGCCTCTCGATGGGGCAGCGCCAGTTGGTGTCTTTGATGCGTGTTTTGGTGCAAAAACCAGCCATCTTTGTGCTGGATGAGGCGACTGCCAGCATCGATCCCTTTACCGAGTGGCAAATCCAGCAAGCGCTCAACCTGATCCTGCGCCAATCGACCAGTATATTGATTGCACACCGGCTTTCCACGGTCAAAGCTGCCGACCGGATCATTGTCTTGGATCATGGTCATATTATTGAAGAAGGCAGCCACGAACAGCTTCTTTCGAAGAAGGGGCATTATGCCACCTTGTATAACACCTACTTCCGCCACCAGTCCCTGGCGTATGTGGAGCAGGCGCGGGATTTATTGATTAACCCTGCGGATTGAAAGAAGCAGCAGGCTGTGAAAAATGGTGAGGGTTTTATTCGCCACCCCAATATCCTTTTGAATAGATGTTAATTGGCGAGGCAAAGATCGTTTCTGTGAAATGATCCTTGCCTCGTTCTTTGTTTAAGAGGATTTGCTAGAAATTAAAACCAAAAAATTACCAATCTCCTGACAAAACCGGTTCATTGCGATAAAATATATTCGTCTGAACTTTGGGGGTAAGAATATTTTTCTTGGATATCGAGGGGGGGGAATGATCAGGTTTTCGGTTCATCGCATCTCAAAATATGTTCTTCGCTTTGGGTATCTGGCTTGTGCGGCTTGTTTAATCCGTAATTTCCTGCTGGATGACCGGCTTGGAATGCTGCGGATTGTCATCTTCCTGGTGTGTCTTGCGATTATTGACAAACTAGAACAAGAACAAAAACGTTTGCGTAAAAAATTAGATTTACCAGAGCCGGAACATGGTATCCGTTTACCGCGTATTCGGAAATGAGTTAACGGTTCTTCACCATTAATACGGTTACATCATGATAAAAATCAGCCACTTTTCTTGCTGCACGCGGCCTTTGATCACTTTTCTTCTTCTAATTACGGTATTAGGAATGATTAATAGCGCAGATATGGATCGGCCAGCTATCGCATTCACCTGGTTAGCAATTTATTTAGCGAAGTTTTGTATTGAAGGGTTGGAGTTAGAAATCGAGTTTTTGCGGGAAGCACTTGGAGAACCCGAGCATGTCTGGGTGATTGATTTGTTTTGGTGGCGGAAAAATCGCTGATCGAGGAATAATTCAATTTGATTATTTTTTAAAGAGAAAACAAAAAGGCTGTGTAGATCATCAAGACTGCACAGCCTTTATTGGTTAAGTTCCTGCCGCACGGGCAGGGAAGTGTTGCTTTATCAGCGCCGTTTTGATGAGCGGGCTGCATTCACCAGGGCACGCAAGGACTCTGTAAAGGGTGGATAAGCTACGCCCATCTCGGTGATGATGGCGGTAATGTATTCAGCCGGGGTGACATCAAAAGCGGGATTGAATACCTGGCAGCCTTCAGGGGCAATGCGTTCCACGCCAACATTGGTGATCTCTTCGGCGGCGCGTTCTTCTATTTCGATGTCTGCACCGGTGGGGGTGCATAGATCGATGGTTGAGGTGGGGGCGGCAATGTAGAACGGTACCCCGTGTGCTCGTGCTGCAATTGCCAAACCGTAGGTGCCGATTTTGTTGGCTGTATCACCGTTGGCTGCAACCCGGTCGCAACCAACCGTGACTGCGTCCACGTGGTGAGTCTTCATCGTGTACGCCGCTGCGCCATCCACAATCAACCGGTAGGGAATGCCCAATTGAGTCAATTCCCAGGCGGTTAATTTCGCGCCTTGTAAACGCGGGCGGGTTTCATCAACGAAAACAAACACCTTTCGCCCGGCTTCATGCGCGGTGCGGATAATACCCAACGCGGTGCCGTATTCCACCGTGGCAAGGGTGCCCGTATTGCAGTGATGGATAAAGGTCACTTCGTCATTGGGCAACAAAGATAAGGCATTTTCACCAATTTTGCGATTGGTTTCTACATCTTCTGCGGAAATACGGAACGCTTCCATTAATGCTGCTTCGCGCAGTTCATCCACCCGGGCAATCCAACCGGCATCGAGCGCATCCAACATGCGGTTAACCGCCCAAAATAAATTAACCGCTGTGGGGCGGGCATCGCAGAGCAGTTTTCCGGCGGTATGAAGGGCTTTGCGCGCTTCATCCAGGTCGGTGGTTGGGTTGTGAACCGCTGCAAGTGCCAGGCCAAAAGCCGCAGCAGCACCAATGGCCGGTGCGCCGCGAACGGTCATATTGCGGATGGCTTCTGCCACCTGAGCGGTGTCAGTCAGGGTCAGGTATGCAACCTGATTGGGAAGCAGGCGTTGATCCAGTACCCGTAAAGCACCTTCATTTAACCATTCCAGGGTGTAATAAGCAGTCATGGAAAATTCCTTCGGTATAGTTCGTTGGGTCAAGCATAGGTCGGATGACCCATAATTGCCGAAAAAATTTTACCATGATCCTCCGCTTTATAAAAAGTGGAAGTTTGAAAATATTCCCAATCGATGGACTTATTCGCGGCAAACAACCCGGTTTCGCCCGGTGTTCTTGGCTGCATACAGGGCCAGGTCTGCGCGCTGGATTAAGGTGTCAAAGTCGCGATCGGTTTGCGGATTAAATTGCACAACCCCCAGGCTCAAGGTGATTTTAATTTTCGCCAAAGGGTGTGGAATTTCCAATACCTCAATCGCTTTGCGCAAACGATCGGCAACCAGGCAGGCTTCATCAATAGAAATCGAGGGTAAAAGAATCAGGAATTCTTCGCCGCCGTACCGGCCTGCCACATCCACAGCGCGGATTTGTTGGCGGACAACTTCCCCTAACCGCGTCAGGACAAGATCACCGGTGGGATGACCATAGCGGTCATTGACGTTTTTAAAATGATCGATGTCCATAGAAATTAATGAAAGCGGGCGATTGTATCTTAAGGAGTAATTTACCTCATGGGCTGCCAGCGTGGCAAAATGGTGGCGGGTAAACATACCTGTCATGGAATCTACCTGTGCGAGGGTTTCTACTTCATTAAATAACAGGATGTTGGCCAGCATTCCGGATATTTGCTGAGAGATGGATTCAATGATCAATAGGTCGGAATCCTGGAAAATTTCTTGCCTGGACGGTCTGAATACCATCAGGCCAATCTGTAATTCTGCTTTAAATAGAGGGGCAAGCACATCGCAGCGGCCGGCATTTTCTGTTGTCTCTGGTGTACCCAACCGGTGGGTCAGTGGATGCCCAAAAGCCCAGGCAATGTCTTCTTCCGTCAGCCCAGCGGGAATCTGTTTTAATGGCTGCAGCCAGGCAGCCTGTGTATCCATAAAGCGGGAAATGATCCCGGGCAGAAGGTATATCTGGCAGGACTGTGCATTGACTACTGCGGCCGCCTGGTTGAGAATTTCATCCAAAACGGGTTCCAATTTTAAGGTCGAGCTCAGAGTGTGTGCTAATTGATTTAATTGTCCCAGTTGAGAAAGATTACCGCGCAGCTCAAGGTTTGCGGTTTCAAGGGCTGCCTTAGCCGCTTGTAAATCGACTTCTTTTTGCTTTAGTTCCGTAATATCATTTTGGGCGCAAAGGTAGGCTGGTTGGCCGAAGTAATCGATTTTTGAGATTGAAATTAACCACCGGTGCTCAGTTTCACTGGGTTTTGCAGGGAGGGTGATCTCGTAATTAAGCAGGTGGCCTCGCTGGTTGACTTGCTCCCAGATAAAATCCATTGTCTTAGTGTCCGGGCACACTTTTGGTGCTAACGGTTCGGAGAAATTTTGATTTGCAGGCACCCCAAATAATTTGGAGGCAGACGAATTGGCATACAAAATCATTTTTTGTGAATTGAATATCGCCACAGAAAGCGGGGCTTGTTCTATGAGCTGGGTGAATACCTGGTCTTTGATTCGTAATGCTCTCTGAGCTTTTTTCTGCTCGGTACGATCGTGAATGGTCAGCAAAATACCCACAGACCGCTTAAGAGTGTCTCGAATGGGGGTAGAAGTGATTTC
>JAJUJY010000152.1 GCA_029265085.1 Chloroflexota bacterium | reverse complement strand
GGCAGCTCGTAGCACCTGCGCCCGGGTGCGGGTTGGGTCCTGGTAGGCACATTTCAGCGCGCTTGCATAGAGAAAATCAAGCTTTAAATAAGGGTATCCCCAATTTTCTTTGGCGGTTTTTACCACCTCGCAGGCATATTCCAATGCTTCCGGTATGGTCAAATCCAATCCGACTGTGAAGCTGTTCCAGACAAACCCTGCTCTTGCCGGGCGGCCTTTTTCATTGCGTAATAAATGATCCGGATGATCTTTGGCATATTGAGCAGCCGGGTGAAGTATGAATGGGGCTAGCCACAGCCCGGGTTGGCAGCCTGATTGCTTGATTTCTTCCGCCAGGGGGGCGACCCCTTCTGGAAAAGTTGGTTTGAATGTAAACCAATCCCCAATTGGGGATTCAAAGCCATCATCGATCTGTACCAGGCTCAATGGCAATTGATCTTGTGTTTTGACCACTGCTGCCAGGTTCTTGCGAATATCTTGCGCTGTCACATTGGTGTAAAAATGGTACCAGGAGCACCACCCGGCAGGGATATCAGTGGGTATTTTTACGCCATGATATTTCGCAACCAAATGCAGATAATTATCCAGCGGGTACAGTTGGTTCAATGAAATTGCTGAACATACTGCCCAGTCCGTTTGCATTGTTTTTTCAGGGTCCAAACGAGTATTGTCGCCATTTGCCCAAAGCTGCAGGCTGGGTTGGTCAAATAATATCGCTTCAACAGTACCAAAATGTTCTTGCTGGGATAGAAAACCTACCAATAACGCGGTACGAGTTTTTAAATCACCAAGCACACCAAAAAAATCACTGGAGAAATATCCTGGTTGGCGCAAGTTGGGCGTACCTGGATTGATCACCATCGGATCTTGAATTGGCCCCATTCGAGAATGCTGCATTGATTGGGTAGCCTTATATCCGGCTGTAGTTGACCAGGATTGCCAACCGTTTGAGTAAAATGCCATCTTGTCTCGTTCGGGATAGGCACTTATTTCAAGCTTGCCTGATTTTCCATAACTGCCGGTTCGCAATAAATTGATCTGTTCGATCCAAACAGGTTCATCCCCCTGATTTTTAATCGCCAATTTCCAGAAGAGGGTTGGAATTTGTTCAGGAATAAGAAATGTCAATTGCATCTGGAGAGAGGTTTCAACTGAAGAAAAATTAATTTGAATTTCTTGCGATTTTCCCCACAAGGAACCTTCAGTTGATTTTTGTTGTGTTGTAACTGATTGCCAGGTCTGTAGTATATCTGCTGGACGACTTCCTGCCTTGTGAATCCTCAGGCGAATTTTGGCATCATGGATCGAGGGTGCCCCTGCCAGGGCTGGAATAAATGAAAAGCAGGCTGTGTCTGTGTCGCAGCGAAATTGGTAATCAGAATGGTTGATTTGAATCATTGGGTTTTATTGCCGCCTTTTATGGGTCAGTGTAGTTTAAATTGTGCTGATTATGCTTTCTGGTTAATTTGATTGATGAGTGCTGGAAGTTGACCAAGATGTTCAACCTCATAATAATACGGATAGTCCGGTAAATCCTGAATTATTTCATGTGCCCAGGTGTTTTCATAATGGATATAAACCGCATGACCACCGATTTCAAGCACTGGCAGAATATCGGACCGTAATGAATTACCAATCATCAAAAAATTTACTGGATGGATATTATGTTTCTTTAGTAAATCACGATAGCAGGTTGAATTTTTCTCGCTGACAATTTCAATGCTTTGAAAGTAATGAGCCAGTCCTGATCTTTGAACTTTGAGACCCTGCTCCATTAAGTCACCTTTGGTAATCAGCATCAGCGGATAATGTTTGGATAAATCGATCAGCGTACTTTGCGTGTGTTCGAATTGTTCAGGCTGGAGCGTAAGCATATTTCTTCCAATGGCCAGGACATCCTTGATTTCTTGAGCAGAAATATTGTCACCGGCAATTTTTACCGCAGTTTCAATCATTGAAAGCGTGAAGCTCTTGATCCCGTATCCATACATTTCAATATTTTCACTTTCAATGTGATCAAGAGTATGAATAATTGTTCGTGGATCTTGAAACCGGGAAAATAATTGGGCAAAGGCCATTTTCCCTTGCGAATAATATGTTTCGTTCGACCAAAGCGTGTCATCAGCATCAAAGGCTATTGTTTTAATCATACGAAGTATTTTAACGGATAATTTTTGTTTTTCGAAAATTTTATAACCAAGGAAGTGGAATGGAAAAAATCCGGAGATGGAAATAATGATTTAGCCATTGATCACAAAATCTACGGACAAAATAATTAATTTTTCAAGCATGCCTATTCTCTTTTGATTTCAGGATTATACTTTTATTGGAAGATGATATGAAATTTTTTCAATTTGAGCCAAAAAATAATTTCCAAATATTGATCCGAAAATTATTTTATAAAATTTCGGAACGAATAACACCAACGGAATCTGTTTTACTAGGTGCAGCGGCTGTCATGGTTGGCCTGACCAGCGGGGCAGGGGTCTGGCTATTCAAAAAAATGATAGGGTGGGTCGAGCTGTTTTTTACCAACACAGTTGGTGTATCTATGACAAGTTGGGGCAGTTGGACCCCCGCCTTATTTCCTGTGATGGGCGGTTTATTGGTTGGGGTAATTATCCATGTGTTTATCGGCCAGGAGCGTTACCATGGTGTGGCAGGAATTATGGAAGCCGTGGCATTGGGGGGAGGTAGGCTTCGTTATCTACGGATGCCGATCAAAGCGATCGCTTCAGCTGTTTCGATCGGAAGTGGCGCTTCGGTTGGCCCAGAAGATCCGTCGGTTCAAATTGGAGCCAACCTGGGCTCATTCTTTGGTCAATTGTGGAAATTATCCCCTGAACGTATTCGGACACTGGTTGCAGCAGGTGCGGCTGGGGGTATTGCAGCTGCGTTTAATGCGCCAATTGCTGGTATCTTTTTTTCATTAGAAATCATTTTAGGTGAGTTATCTGGCAGCGCTTTAGGTGTGGTTGTCCTGGCCTCTGTTATCTCATCCGTTTTTACTCAGGCAGTTTCTGGTGCTTCACCCGCTTTTCACGTACCGGCTTATGGTTATTATTCTCCCATGGAATTGCCCTTCTATTTAGGGCTTGGAATATTGGCAGGAGCCATCTCGGCTGCATATATCTATTTATTAGATAAGATCAAGAGTCTTTTTCACCAGTTAACAATTCCAAACTGGGGAAAACCCGCCCTGGCTGGTGTGTTTGTGGGTATCACCGGGTTATTTCTGCCGCAAATATTCGGCGTTGGGTATTCCACAATTGAATTTGTCCTTGGGCAGCGGCCAATTGTTCTATCGGTCATGCTGCTTGTTCTTTTAGCAAAGCTTATTCTTACGCCGATTAGTATCGGGGGCGGTTTCCAAGGCGGCGTGTTTGCCCCGGCATTGTTTCTGGGTGCTGTCTTGGGCGGGGTTTATGGCACTTTATTAGAAGGAGTGATTCCGGATTTTACGCTTGCTCGTCAGGCATTTGCAATGGTTGGTATGGCGGCTGTTCTGGCAGGAGCTGTGCGGGCTCCAATGACCGCCATCTTGCTATTGTTTGAAATGACCAATGATTACCGGATTATTCTGCCTTTAATGCTTGGTGTAGTAGTCAGTGTATTAGTATCATCCAGGCTTCAAAAGGAATCTGTTTACACACTTGCGTTGGTTAAGCGGGGAGTTCGATTAAGATATGGCCGGGATATTGAAGTGCTCCAGGCATTAACCGTATCTGAAGTAATGAGACCTGTTACAGAATTACTGAATACGCATGATACTATAATGGATGCCAGTGAGAAATTGTGGCAGACTCATTTGCATGGTTTACCCGTGGTTGATTCAAACAGGATTCTCATTGGGATGTTAACCCTGGAGGATATCCAAAAAAATGCAGGGAAAGACAATCAAAGTACTTTTGTTGGAGATATCTGTACCAGGCAACTTTTGGTGACCTTCCCAGATGAAACCCTGGGAACTGCCTTGCGCAGAATGGGAATCCGCGATATTGGTCAATTACCAGTAGTTCATCGTGAAGGCTCTCGCCAGCTATTGGGATTACTTACTCGTGCGGATATCGTTCGGGCTTATGATTCTGCATTGGTAAAAGTAACTGCTGCTCGGCATAAAGTTCAACAAGCCCGGCTAGGAATGGTTGCTGAAGCAGGTATTGAAGAAATAATTGTCGAAGAAGCTTCTCCGTGCGATGGTCAAAAAATGAAGGAAATAGACTGGCCTCGTGACTGTGTTATTGCCAGTTTGCGCCGTGGACAAAAATTGATGATTCCTCGAGGTGAGACTCAACTCAAAGCGGGTGATGTTTTATTAGCTGTAGTAGAAGAAGAGGCTCGCAGTAAATTATATGACTTATGTAAAACATCCTTAGATCAATCGAATTTTATTGAGGTGAATTCATGAAACAACAGAATTTATCTTTTCAAACAGTAATTCCTCATTCGTATCATCTTAAATATCTGCTGCATTTACCTGATGGATATAACCAGGAAGCTGGACGTCATTGGCCGGTGATCTTGTTTTTGCACGGGGCAGGTGAACGAGGTCAAAATCTTGAATTGGTGTTAAAACATGGTATTCCCCGCATTGTTGAAGAGATGCAGGATTTCCCATTTATAACAATCGCTCCGCAATGTCCGATGGATACCTGGTGGTCTGATCACTTTCCGGTACTGGATGTTCTGTTAAAAGAGGTGGTTGATCGATATGATGTGGATCAAAACCGGATTTATGTCACTGGAATTAGTATGGGAGGATATGGAACATGGCACCTGGCTGCTACGTACCCGGAGCGGTTTGCTGCCATTGCGCCTATCTGTGGCGGGGGACCCTGGTTTTATGGCTTCCCAGAAAAAGTCCGAGATTTGGTAAAGACACCAGTATGGGCTTTTCACGGCGCTTTGGATGAAATTGTCCCACTGCGCGAATCACAGATACTGGTGGATGAATTGCGTGCAGTGGGTGGTGATGTGCGCATGACGATATATCCGGATGCCGGGCATGATTCCTGGACACAAACTTATCGTAATCCGGAGCTTTATAACTGGTTCTTAAGTAACCGGAAGCAAAAATAATGAAAAAAGGCTGTCCGCTTTTTGGGGACAGCCTTTTACTTTTAGAGCTTTGGAAGCAAAATCCCTTGTTGGCGCTGGTATTTACCCTTCTTGTCTGCGTAAGAAGTCTGGCAAATTTCATCCCCTTCAAAGAAGAGCACCTGGGCAATTCCTTCGTTTGAGTAAATTTTAGCAGGTAAAGGAGTGGTGTTTGAGATTTCGAGGGTCACAAACCCTTCCCATTCCGGCTCAAAAGGAGTCACGTTGACAATGATCCCACAGCGTGCATACGTGCTTTTTCCCAAACATACGGTCAGGGTGCTGCGAGGAATGCGGAAATATTCCACAGTGCGGGCTAATGCAAATGAGTTGGGGGGAATGATACATACATCCCCTTTGAAATCGATCATTGAACGAGGATCAAATTGTTTAGGGTCAACCACTGCGGAAAAGACGTTCGTGAAGATCTTGTATTCGTCTGCCACGCGGATGTCATAGCCGTAGGAGGATAAACCATAAGATATCACCCCGTTGCGAACCTGGGAATCCACAAATGGTTCAATCATTCCCTGTTCTAATGCCATTTTGCGAATCCACTGATCAGATTTCAAGCCCATAATTACAACTCCTTCAAGCAAAAAATAGATTAGCCCACACCATAAAATCTTAAGGAGTGGGTGGTTTTGGCCCCCAACTTGCTTTAAAGATGACAGACAAAAGCTCAGTACGTTCTTCTGAGGTCATCAAGCGCGAGAGAGCATAATCAACAAATTTGATGGTAAATAATTGGGTATTGATATACCGGCCGTTATAAAAGACATGTTGATCGAGGAAAGCATCATCGGTTGTCTCATCCCAATTATATTGGTCAAAGAACAGATTGCCCAGCCCGTAATGAATAAACGCACCATTTCTGAATTCCATAGCGTGGGGCATATGAGCCTGGCTTCCGCTGACAACTACGGCTCCGGCGTCCGCAACTTTTTGAAAATCTGGTTGGAGTGCCGGGTGCGCACCATAGACATAAACCTCTTCGTGTTGGAAGGTGACAATCGGCAGATAGCCCTGACTTTTCAGCGATTGGATTTCTTGGATCATGTAATCCATATTGCAATGATAGGCCCCCGGATTATTGGGTGAAGCCTTCGCATAGCCAGGAGCCTTGCCGTTACAGCCCAAGAATGCGATTTTATTGCCGTTGTGCTCAAAAAGAACCGCTTTGCGGGCATCATCAAGGTTTGCACCACCGCCATAATATGGCCAATTATGCTCATTATAAAGCTGTATGGTATAAAGCATGGCTTCCGGTCCCCAATCACTGAAGTGGTCACCGGTTAATTCCACAACATCTGTACCGACATGTTCAAGAAGTTCAATGGTTTCAGGGCGGCTGCAAAAAACTAGGCCATCCTGCTCAGACATTCCCGGTTTGGGACAGTTTTCTGCAAATGGGATCTCGTTGCTGATATGTGTAATATCTGCTGATTGGAGTAATCCGGCAATGTTTTGGGCGGGATAGGTCATGCCCATAATTGCCATTGTGCTGGCTGTACCACGAACCATAGCAGTGACGCCGGTCATCATTACGGTTGTGAGTTTGCCTGGGTCGCGATTGGTTTGAGGAAACCAACCAGGCGACATGGATTCTACTAGCGGACCTTGCACAGAGATATTTCCGCTCAATGGGTAATCCGCAGGATCAAACTCTTTATTAATTGGTGAAATCCCATCGACCGCAACTATTTTCCATTGAGGTTCAATCAATTCAAAAGGAATAATTGCCCAAATGGTTGGATCTTCCCAGGCTGTTTTTAATAATGTGTCTGCTTCTTGTACCTGAACAGCGCTACCAGGTTCACCCCACAATGCGGCAAACATATTACGTGTTGATTCTTCCATGACCAAATGGGATATATTAGCCTGTGGTATTGGTGTTCCATCAGTCCACAATGACTTTAAATCCAGGGAGGTTACATTATCAGTGATCGTTGGAAAAGCTGCGGCAAGCGCGTAAATCCATTCGGAACCTGGGAATTCTTTTCCGGCAAAAACCTGAACCTGTGCTTCTTCTGCTTTTTCTACTTTTTGCCATCCGCCAGGAATTTGTACCTGGGAAAGAAACGCGGGCGGTAAATTGACATCTAACCAAATCCCGGGAATGGGCGTTGGAGAAGGAACTGGAATGGGTGTGGCAGTGGGAACAAGCGATGGTTCCGCTGTCAGGCTTGGGGTCGAAGTTAAGCCTGCCTCCTGAATTGGAGAGCAGGCTGATAAAAGAACGAGGACAACCGTTAAAAATAACCGTATTTTCTGATTCATACATAGCTCGATGCCCCGTGCAGTTATCCTGCACGGGGGATATTAAAGATTAAAGGTCAAAATTGGCGCGTTCGACAAGCACTTTATTTATCATGGACTGGAATTCGTCTGATTGTTTTTCCAGGGTTTTTAACTCAGCTAAAAGCGGTGCGCCTGCGGCTTTATCTTCCAGGTTGGATAAATTAATCCGGACATTGAGTCCAGCACCGGTAAGGGCTGCTTTTGCCAAGGCAAAGGCGCTGCCAGCATCACTAATGGCGTTAATGTTGCCTGAGGTTGCTGCCTGGACCGCCAGTTCCATCACTGCGACTGCTTTGCGGGCTGCATTTAATGGTACCAATGAAGCCTGGTAGGTTGCTTTTTGCACAGCTTCATTGCGAGCGGTTTCTTGTTCCGGGGTGTCTTTGGGTAATTTGAAGGCAGCCATTACCGCATTAAACGCTGCAGAATCTTCATCAACTCCTGCGGTTAATTCTTTGCGTAAAGTATCCGCTTTTTCGATCAAAGCCCACATTTGATCTTTAACGGTTTCATACTTTTTCTTGGGGATGGTTACTCGGGCAACCATTGCGACTAAAGCGGCAGCGGCAGCGCCGGCATGAGCGGCAGCAGCACCACCTCCCGGTGTGGGAGATGCGGAAGCCAGCTCATCTATGAAATCTGGTTTGGCTTCTGCGGCAGCTCCATGCGGTTGGCTGCGCATCATTTCCATCAGGCGTTGTTCCAAAATTTGCTCTGGTTCAAATGCATCGAGCTGGGTGTACCAGACGGCGCTGTTGACCAGGGCCTCTTGTGGAATTAATCCGACTAATTCGCTGTATAAAATACCCACGCCATAGCGTTGAGCTTCGCGGCGAACCATTTCGACAACGCGGGGTATGGGAGTTTGCCGGTAATTCGTCAGGTTCATGGATACCTGGGCACGGCCTTCAACCATTACGCCCATTGCTTTGACAAACCGCAAACCACCCGATGAATGGCGAATTGCTTTGGCAATTTTTTGGGCGATGCTGACATCGTTGGTTGTCAGGTAAATATTGAAAGCAATCAACGGATTGCGCGCACCGATGACCGTTGCACCAGCGGGTCCAAGTTGACTGGGACCAAAGTCTGGTTTTCGTTCCGGATTGACGAGAATGTCTTCTTTCAATCCCTCGTATTGACCGCGGCGAATATTTTCCAGGTTGGTGCGGTCTGGCCGGTTTGCAGCTTCTTCGTATAAGTATACCGGGATATTTATTTCATCACTTACCCGCTTACCTAACCGGCGTGCCATTTCCACACAGTCTTGCATGGTGATATCGCTTAGCGGAACAAAGGGAACAACATCGGTTGCTCCTATGCGCGGGTGTGCGCCAGTATGTACGTTTAAGTCGATCAATTGCGCCGCTTTTGCAATTGATTGAAAAGCTGCTTCTTCCACAGCCGCAGGAGATCCGACAAAGGTCAAAACTGTGCGGTTATGGTCCAGATCAGAATGTTGGTCCAGTACGTGAACATTTGGAACAGCGCGAATTGTGTCCACGATTTGAGCAATGATTTCCGGGCGGCGTGCCTCAGAAAAGTTTGGAATACATTCAACCAGGGGGTTTGGCATGATCACCTCAAGATGAAAGAGTATTTCAATTATAATCGGATTGAGAGGAGGAATCAGAGATGTGTGGACGATTTACCCTCACTTTGGATCCTGTTGAACTGCGTGAAGCATTTGATTTGGGAGAAATGCCCCCTGTCTGGGTCCCTCGTTATAATGTTGCCCCTTCACAACCTGTGGCTGTGGTAACCGACCCGGTTAATCGTGCAGTGGATTTTATGCGCTGGGGCTTGGTGCCCTCTTGGGCAAAAGATATTTCGATTGGAAATAAACTTATAAATGCCCGATCCGAAACACTTATGGAAAAGCCATCGTTTCGGACTGCATTCGCCCGCCGGCGCTGTCTTATTCTGGCGGATGGCTTTTATGAATGGCAGAAATTAGCAGGAGTCAAAAAAAGCTCACTCCCATTTTTGTTCCAGTTGCTAGATAGGAAGCCATTTGCATTTGCCGGATTGTGGGAGTTTTGGCAAAGCCCTGAAGGCGATGCGCTGAAAAGCTGTACTATCATCACCTGTGAACCCAATGAATTGGTTGCACCGGTCCATGATCGTATGCCTGTGATCTTAGATCAGAAAACTGCCTGGGGATGGTTACAGGCAGCACCTTTAACACAATTAACCTCGTTCCTTAAACCTTATCCGGCGGAACAGATGAGAGCTTATCCTGTTAACCGATGGGTTAGCGATCCGAACAGGGATGATCCATCCCTTATTCAACCGGTTGCAAATTAAAAAAAACTGGTTGAAAATTGGTCTCACGAATTCCTTGACCAACTGAGCGTGCTTTGGTAAAATCTAGCTCGTTCAGTTGAGAAACGCCCCCATCGTCTAGGGGACCAGGACGCAGCCCTTTCAAGGCTAAAACGAGGGTTCGAATCCCTCTGGGGGCACCAAGAAAAAGACCCGCGCAAGCGGGTCGAATGTTTTAAGCAGCCCTTTCACACCATCGAGGTGTAATAAAGGCCGCAACGAGGGTTCGAATTCCTCC
>JAJUJY010000201.1 GCA_029265085.1 Chloroflexota bacterium | reverse complement strand
CACCTCTTGATTCAAACGCTCTTTTACCATCGTATGGTTAAACAGTCCGGTCAGGCTGTCGCTAAGCATCAAGGTTCTTAATTTACGGTACCGCTCCACTTTTAGCGCAACCGATGCAATGAAATGTTCAGGTTGAATTGGAAGGGTGATGACATCATCGCCACCTGCAAACAATGCAGCTAATTGTTGGTCTCTGCTCAATATATTGGAAAGAAAAACGATAGGCACACTGACAAATTCTTCCATCTGCCGGATCACTCGAGCGAGTTCGAGCCCAGAGCATTCATCCAGGTTCATTTCTATTAATATCAGGTCGGGGTTAAATTCAGATAACACCGAAAGAATGGATTCCAACTTAACCACGTGCTGTGTTTCCATGCCCACCCGTTTGAGCATTTCTTCGAACAATGATACCTGTGCAGCATTTTTTTCAACCAGCAGAACTCGATAAGGTACCGGGATTTGAGGGTGGAGAATCCGATCCAACGCATCCACCAGCTCATTGGTTGTGGCCGATTCCGAGAAAAATGCAATCCCCCCGCTCTGCACAGATTGCAATCGAGCCAACCAATTACCTGACGGACAAACCGTTATGATGGGTGTTGATCTTCCATTGATGCGGTCACTTTTTTGCAACTGGTCAAAAATGTTATTCCAATCTTTGCTCACCCATAGAATCCTGGCGCTTGGAGGATTTGAAGAATCAACGATATCAAGTTCGGTTATCGAGGTAAATATTCTGCAAGAATAACCATATGGGTGAAGCTGCCCAGCAAGCATTTCCGCATCTTGAATACTTTCGGCAAAAATATCTAGCAACCCGTTCATTCGCGGCCGATAAATTGTTTGTGATGAGATTAACAGATTCTCCATTAATTTGTCCCCCTGACAAAAATTAAATGATTCCCAGAATAAAGAATATTTCCCCCAAAAAGCACTTCGCACATAAGTGTCGAAATGTTGGTTAATTATATCGTATTTCAAAATCCGCTCTAAAAATGAAAAAATCCATTTAAAAACAGTCCATGATATAATACATTTGTTCTATAATACTTCTCCATTACAGCCCAGGGAAATTATTTAATGGAATTTATCCAACTCATGTACAGTTTATGGCCGCTCATCTTAGCCGGAGTGTTTATTGGAAAAGCACCCTCTAAGAAAAATTTTTTCACCTGGCTGCGTTCACTCCTTTTTCCTGTATTCATTTTATGGTGCATTTGGGCAGCTGGAGGTTTATGGTTATTTATTCGAGGTATTTCTCCGTTAGGTTGGATTCCTGAACCCTGGAATACAATTTTATTTGGTATCGTTGGTCTTTTTTTGACTGGGATTACCATTGGGCCTATCTGGAACAAACACCATAAAAATCAATCTGCACTGCTTACCGCAAAAAGCATTGAAGAATTGCGTTTACTCTCCCCTGATGAATTTGAGGAATTAATTGCCGCCTATTTCGAGATGTATGATTTTAAAGTACGTCGAGTTGGCCGGACAGGCGATCATGGTATTGATCTGGTCGTTTATACCAGGCAAGGAGAAAAATGGGTCGTCCAATGCAAGCGGTGGAAAGGCCAGGTTGGAGAACCTGTAATCCGCGACCTGTTTGGAGCGATGCACCATGAGCATGCCCATAAGGCCTTTTTAATGAATACTGGCTCATTTACTCCGCAGGCGTATCAATGGGCAAAGGGCAAACCAATTACCTTGTATAATGGAGAAGGTTTGGTAAGATTACTGCGCCGAGTCCAAAATAATTCCCAAAAAACGAAAAAATTCGCAAAATAATCTAGGAGAGAGACATGGCTGAATTATCCAATTGCCCTACCTGTGGAGCGCCGCTGCCAGCCCATCGTGAAAAAGGCGGTGTAACCTGTGTTTTCTGCGGCAATTTTATCGCCCTGGACAGATTAAATAATGACCCAACATCAGGCAAATCATCTGTTCCTGAAGATGCCGTTCGTTTACCTGAACCCGAAGCTGAATTACCTGAAGTTTTGCGCGAGCCAGCCTGGACGCCACCAACAGAACCCATTTTCCAGCCAGAATTTTCGACACCCCAAAAGACCACTCGGAATCGCCCCCGCTGGGTAACCGCCTTAATTATTGCCGGGGTTGCCATTTGTTTAAGCTGTGTGTGTCTGGTAGTTGTTTTGACTCAAATTCGCTGGGAAAATCTCAATTTTTAGAAACCCACTGATTACAAATCCTGCGACATGATCATTAAGGTCGTTCGCTCTTCCCAACCAATCCGGCTCCAAAAATCGATGCCGGATTGGTTGTCTTTATAAACAAAAATATGGACTTTATCGATTCCTACCGATTTAAGTGCCTTTAGGCATTCGTCCACCAAACGTGTGCCAACGCCGTGGTTACGGTAATCCGGTCTTACCGCCAGATGATGCAAATAACCTCTGCGGCCGTCTGATCCACATAAAACCGCGCCAACAACCAAATCTCCATCACAGGCCACAAAACTCATATCAGGGTTATGTTCCAAAAAGGCGGCAATCCGGCCTGGTTCATCGGCTGCGCTTAATCCAATACCATCAGATTTTTTCCAAAGGTTAATCACCGCATCGTAATCAGCAATGGTCATCGGCATGGTCTTTATATTCATTGAAATGTTGTCCTTTTGTTTTATGTTACAAATTGGCTATACGCAGAATTTACCTGCCTCTTAAACATTTACACAATGGATATACCACTGTCTGGTCTGGATTTTCAATTTCCGCCCCGCTCACCTGGTACCCATTCCTTTGCCAAAACGCTAATGCAGCCGGATTATTCACCTGCACATGTGCGTTGATGGTTTTGATCTGTGGGTCACACTGAATTTCTAATTCGACAATTCTAAAAATATCACTCCCAATTCCCAGGCTGCGATATTCTTTCGCTATCATTAATAATTCAAGATATGCTTTTTGTTTATCCCCTTCATATCCGCATGGGATAAAATTGACCACTCCGATCATACCATCGCGTGGGTGGAAAATTCCGCAATATACCCCGCCCCGCTTCTGTGATTTGTCTAAATCACGCTCAACCATTTCTAAACTCGCTTCGGCAATTGGACCTAACGCAAGAAAGTCTTCACTTTGCTGATACACATGATGAATTTCTATCAGAGCTTCGATGCCAACCGGGCGAATAATATATCCACCTTGTGAGCTTATCCACTCCTTACGAACCATTTCAAGCCCTCCTAAAAATAGTTCGGAAACAATTCAAGCCGTTGATTAATTCTTTCAGCCACCATAACAAAATTATAACGGTCCACTTCCAGGCACAACGCAAAGTCTGCTAAATACACCTCACGAAATTTGACTTCCATTCCTTCTAGTTTATTTACACATTCGCGTGCTTGAGAGAGATATTTATCAGCAGCAATAGCTTTTCCATCCAATAACCCAGAAAGGTAATCTGCACAGGCAATATCTTCAACTCCGCCTTTGCCGCCCAATACACCCGTATTAACAAAATTAATCGTTTGTTCGGGTAATTGACGCAAATACCTGGCAGTTGCCTCAGCCACTACAAAACTTCCCGCAATTAATCGGTTCGCCTTCACTGATCGAAGCATCCCCTGTGTTCCCGCAGATGTCCGCAGAATCAAGATTTTCCCCTTAAGCTCAGTGTTTCGGATTTGTGAGGGTGAATTCCAAAAGTCAAAGCCATCCACAGGCATTCCACCCACTTCACCCGCAATCAAAGCGCCAGGAATTTGATGTTGGTAAGCAAAGGCTTCTTCCACATCGGCTGCCAAAATAATACGCCCCACTCCAGAAGCAAAAGCGAAAGCGGCTGTTGTAAATGCTCGGCAAACATCAATGACCACCACAGTCCCAGTTGCATTAGCACAATCTTCAAGCGTATAGTATTGGATCATCGTTTAGAACCTAATTCTTTTTCTTTAGTGGAATTACCAATTTCCGCATTAATTTTACAACATTGCTTCTTTGTTTAGGGATAAATGTTGGGCAAACCCGCATCGGAATAGCGTATCTTTCAATAAAATTTCACGTCATAATAGTAGATAAGATGCCTGAAAATGAGATCGAGTTACTGCGTCTTGCAAAAACATTTGACCAACGAGCCCTGGCACAGATTTACGACACATTCAGTCCTGAACTGTACCGGTATGCCATGCGCTTGCTGGGTGATGCTGCATTGGCAGAGGACTGTGTTGCAGATACTTTTGACCGGCTATTAAAAGCTTTTGCCGATCAGAAAGGCCCTACAGAATATTTACGAGCTTATATGTACAAAATTGCCCACAACTGGATTACTGATTTCTACCGGTCAAAAGCATCCTTGATCACCTTTCCTTTAGAAGATTTCCACCCGGATTCTAACCCTTCTGTTGATCATCTGGCATCAGAGAAAATTGAGCAGGCAAGAATTCGCAAAACGTTGGCTCAACTAACAGCCGATCAACGCCAGGTAATTATCTTGAAATATTATGAAGGTTGGGACAATGCAGAAATTGCCAGAGCAATTAACAAACCCATAGGAGCAGTCAAAGCCTTGCAGCACCGCGGAATTCAATCATTAAAAAGATTGGTTGAGGAATAAGATGGATAATATGAAACGAGAATTAGATTCCTTTGATCCACAATTAAAAAAATCTTTGGATTCATTAAATAATGTCCCCGATCGTAATCCAAACGCTGCAATGCAAGGTAGAGCAAAATTTCTTTCCCAGGCACAAAATTACAAAAAGGCCGTATCGCAGGGCTCCGAAACACGTCATAAAGGTTGGATGATTAACATTTTTGGCCTGAGAAAGGAGACGTTTCGAATGAGCACCCTGGCGACAATTTTAGCGATTATCGGATTAATCCTGGGAGGGTCTGGTGCAACGGTTTTTGCCTCACAAGCCAGCCTACCCGGTGATTTCCTGTATCCAGTAAAAACAGTGACGGAAGATTCGCAGTACCAGCTAACCACGAACAATCAAGCTCGCTTTGAATTGATGCTGGAATTTTCTGCACGGCGAGTAGAAGAAATCAAACAATTGATTGAGCAAGGCGAAATGCCGCCAGAACCTCTACTCGCAAGGCTGCAAAATCACTTAGACCAATCTTTGCGCCTGATGTTGACCTTTGGAGATCCAGAATTCTCGCAGGCGATGTTCCAATACCAACAAACCTTGCAGGAACAAAATCGCATTATGGCGCAACTAGCGCAAGATTATCCCAATGATCCTGCTCTGGCTCGCATCCAAACCATACTGCAAACACGCTTACAACTGGCAGAACAGGGCTTAAAAGATCCAGTGCAATTCCGCAATCAGTATCAAAATCAACCAACCGATTCTGTGCAGCCTCTCGATGAAAGCCAGGATCCGGGCAAGGGACCATTCCAAAATAAAGGTGGTAACGAAAACCCAGGCAACCCCTGGACAGACGATACCCCAACCCCTTATAGCGGATATGGCGAAGGAAACGGAGGCAATCCCTGGGTAGAAGGAACTCCCACCCCAGGCAGCGGCTATGGCGATGGCAACGGCGGGAACCCCTATACCACGGGAACTCCTACTCCCGGAAGCGGTTACGGAGATGGGAACGGAGGGAATCCATACACTACGGGAACTCCCACCCCAGGCAGCGGCTATGGCGATGGCAACGGCGGGAACCCCTATACCACGGGAACTCCTACCCCTGGCAGTGGGTATGGTGATGGAAACGGCGGAAATCCATATGCAACCGGAACTCCTACCCCAGGGAGTGGATATGGTCCTGGTGAGTCTGGATCTGGTAAATAAGTTGATAACACTCTGACAAAAAACTAGCCTGAACAAAATTCAGGCTAGTTTTTTAATCAGAGCATCAATCGAAAACAGGTGCAAAATTACTTAGCAATTTCAAATTCTGCAACTTTTTGTCGTTTACCAAACACCGCGGGCAGTAATGGTAGAGCCAATAAATTCAAGCCAGCAATAATTGCGAAAGTTAATGGATATCCCACGGAATCCACTAAACCGCCAACCAAAGCCAGGCCAATACCAGTACCGATATTCGCAACCGCCATTAGGATAGAAAACATTGAAGCAGCAATCCTTGGGTCTGTTTTACTCATCGAAACAGCAAAATACACGACATCATAATACCCATAGGCCAAACCAAACAAACCTACCAATACCCAGGCCATCCAACTGCTTTGAATAAAGCCCAAAGCCAAAATGGCAATAAAGGAAACAGCAATAGCCCATTCCACCGAGCGGCGCTGCCCAATTCGATCGGTAAATTTTCCTCCCGCTACCGAGCCAATCACCATTCCAATTCCTAACACGGCTGTTAGCAACCCAGCAGATGAATAATCCATCTGAAACATGGTATTGAGATATGGATTAACAATTTCACTGGCGCCGTAAATCACCAGCGAATACAAAGCTCCAAGGATTGCCAGGGTATAAACGGCCGGTTTGGTAAATGCCGAAAATGCCTTCCATTGGAATTGCTGGTTGGCTTTTCTTTCGCCTTCCTTAACACGCAGGACAAATGGCAACGGCAGCAAAGTCAGGCCAGCCAGAGTATAAAATGCTACATTCCAGGAAACTTGCTGAACCAAAATTCCGATCACACCGGAAATCACAACCAAACCCATTGCCCGGCCGCCAACCATAAATCCTTGAATCGTTCCTTCTTCTTCTTTCGGTGTGGTATCCAATGCTAACCCATCCGTACAGGTGTCATATAAAGCCATGCCAGTCATCATTAAGAATGCAGTCAGAGCAAATAATCCATACTGCGTCCCCGGATTAATCAATGGCACAAATAATAAACAGAGAAATTGAACGGCCAAACCAATAATAATAAATGGTTTGCGGTGTCCAAGCCCAAACAGATTCACGCGATCACTCAGCATTCCTAAAAATATTTTTAAAACAAACGGGATCATTCCAATCGT
>JAJUJY010000221.1 GCA_029265085.1 Chloroflexota bacterium | reverse complement strand
GGAGAAGTATGATCAAATATTTGATCATTAAAATAGGTCGTTGCCAAAGACCGGTCATTACTATCCCCAACCAATATGGTTAATGTGTCTGTGGAGCCATCATAATCAATCCAGGCATGATAGAGTGTCCCATCCGAAAGCAAACTGACCGCATCAAAATTTGTGCTCCAAATCGACTCGGTATCCCCATCAACATCAATTCCAATGTGATTGGCATTAATGTCATACGTGGGGCTCCCCGTATTATTATAGGTATCAAATTCAACAGCGAAGCTCGGGCTAACCCCGCCAATTCCCAGGCCCTGTCCGGTAGAACCTGCGCTATTGGATAAAGTCTGAATCGCGAAGGTAAAACCATCTGCCGGATTGCCAGAGCCGTTGCCCATTTTAAAAGTGAAATATGCACTAAATGAACGTTGGTTACTAAGAGACACCTTCTGATTCCACCAGGCAGTACCATATTTGTTGGTCGTACCTGAGGTCAACCGGATAGAAGATTCGGCGACATTAACACCCGCATCACCATTAAATTTAAAAGATGCACTATTCGTGGAAGTAAAAGAATCAAAAACGGCCGTGATCCTGTAAGACGCTGCCTGAACGGTAGCAGCAGGAAGTATTGCCGCTATCCCCATTGCAACGATCAGGAAGGAAATTATCGTCTTAAGGATTATTTTCGAACTTAATGAGGCAGTTTTCTGAGCCATATACTAGATCCTTTCACAACCACAGCCTTTTTATTGGATTACAAGGATAGATACTGCATTATGCAGGCGCACAATGAGCCGTTTATGCTGTGAGTATAAGAATATCAATCCAACATCGTAATTAAGCCCAGATTAATTGATCATAAAATTGAGATAAAAAATCAAAATTCCCCTTTCCTCTATATGGCTCAGATTACTTTTTGACGTACAGGACACAGAATCACAACATAAAGCGTTGAACATGGCTAGACAACACGATATAATAGAAACAAATACATGAATATATATTCAATTATTTAACTATTAGGGATGTCTCCTCAATCTTTGGATGAACAATCCGCTGCCCATGTAGCAGAACTTTTTCGCGCATTAAGTGATGCCAGCCGAGTCCGCATCTTTTCTTTAATTATTAATCAGGAAATGAACGTCTCTCAACTGGCTGAAAAAATTGGCGTGACCGAATCCGCCATTTCTCACCACATGCGCGGACTTCGCCAGCTGCGCCTGGTGAAATCAAGGCGTGATGGAAAAGAAGTGTATTACATCATCGATGACCCCCATATTATCGAATTGTTCCATCAAGGTGTCCGGCATATCCAGGAAACTTAATATCGAGAAACTGGCATAAAAAACCAGTTGATCTTCTCGGAGCAAGCAAATGAACATAACAAATATCTCGCAGGATATCAATGGCGCCCACAAATCAGAAACGCCAAATGGATTAAGTTCTGCCGAGGTTCTTGAACACCGCACGCGCTACGGTGAAAATCGCTTACCTACCGAAAAGGGGGTATCGATTTGGGCGATTTTATTCAATCAACTAAAAAGCCCATTGGTTTATATTATTCTTGCCGCTGCCGGAATATCACTGGTACTGGGGGAACTTGGCGATTTTGCCATCATCATGGCCGTAGTGATCATTGATGTGATTTTGGGTTTCGTTCAGGAGTATCAGGCACAACGAACCTATGTGGCTTTAAAAGATTTACTCAAGCCAACCACCACTGTTATTCGAAACGGCCAACGATTGGAGGTAGAAACATGGGAATTAGTGCCAGATGACCTGGTCATCCTCACTGCGGGTGAAAAGGTACCCGCAGATGGTGAACTCATCCAGGCAACCAAACTATCTATAGATGAAGCGATCCTTACAGGGGAGAGTGAACCGGTAAATAAGATTACCGCAAGCCGCATTGCACAAGAGACGGTTGAGAACTCTTTGGCTCCGCACACACAAGTATACATGGGCACGACTGCAATCACCGGACGAGGCATTTTACGCGTTACAAAAACCGGGCTAAAAACTGAACTTGGGCAAATTGCCGCCAGCCTAAGTGAACACATTGAGGAAGCCACTCCGCTGCAAGTAAGGTTAAAAGCTTTCAGTAAAGTGCTGACCTATATCGTCGTAACTGCCACCCTGGTGATTTTATTGGTAGGATTGATCGTAGGGCGGGAATTTTTTGATATGCTCCGCACCTCCATTATCTTAGCCATTGCCGCAGTGCCGGAAGGGCTGCTCATCGCAGTTACTGTAATCCTGGTGCTAGGCATGCGGAAAATTCTAAAGCGAAACGGGTTGGTCAAAAGGCTCCTTGCAGTAGAAACTCTGGGTTCAGTCACTATAATTTGCACGGATAAAACAGGCACGCTCACCGAAGGACGGATGCGGGTAAATCGAGTAGAACTCATTAACCAAGAACGTGCCTTGCAGACAATGGTATTGTGCAACAATCTGGAAGGACCGGTCGATATCGCGTTATGGGAATATGCAGAACAGCAAATGCAGAGCAGTCCACAAGAGCTCTTCGACCACACCCAACGACTGGCCGAGGAATTGTTCACCAGCGAAACAAAATACATGATCACCAACGTGACCAGCCATATCTTTCAGGGAGAAAATTTTTTCTTCCTTAAAGGCGCACCGGAAATTGTACTGGGCATGTGTAACATTTCAGCCATCGAGCGAGATCAATTTCTAACAAAAGCAGATGATTGGGCGGGTGAGGGGCTTCGCTTATTAGGGTTAGCCTGCCGGTCTGGAGGCATTTTAGAAGAATACACCGGATATACCTGGCTCGGACTGCTGGGTATGGAAGACCCCGTCCGGGAGGGCGTGATAGATGCCGTTGAAATAGCTAAAAAGGCAGGCATTCAAGTCAAAATGATCACTGGTGATTACCGGCGCACTGCGGAACGGATCGCCAGCAATATTCACCTGATAAACGAGAATGAACAAACGTTGGAAGGCGGGCAGATCGCTGTACTCACCGAGCGGCAATTGCAAGAAACCGTAAAAAACACCACGGTTTTTTCACGTATCCGGCCGCAGGACAAATTCCGCATTATCCAGGCACTGCAAACGAATGGTGAGGTCACTGCAATGATTGGCGATGGCGTTAACGATGCACCCGCCCTAAAAAGAGCCCATATCGGCGTGGTCGTTGGCAGTGCAGCCGATGTCGCCAAAGAAACCGCCGATCTGATCTTGCTTGACAATAATTTCCGCACCATTGTGGCTGCCATTGAAGAAGGCCGAGTCATTTTTTCGAATATCCGCAAGGTGGTTGCATACACATTATCAAATTCATTTGCAGAGCTTCTAACCATTTTTACGGCCATGATGTTACACTGGCCTGCTCCTTTAACCGTTGCGCAAATCTTATGGATTCACCTGATATGCGATGGCCCGTTAGACATCGTTTTAAGCTTTGAATCTAAAGAAGAAGGCATCATGGACGAAAAGCCCCGCGCAATGCACGCCCCCATCTTAACCCCATTGGGTATTTCGCTGATTGCTCTCATCAGTGTTGCCAGCTCAATTTTTGCGTTAACGTTATTTGGGCATTTTTACCAAATACACGAAAATCCCATAGAAGGACGAAGCATTGTCTTTGCCAGTTTTGCTCTGAACTCGATCGCCTATATTTTTGCATATCGCAGTATGAAAAAATCGATCTTTCAGATGAACAGGTTATCCACAAATAAACCATTGATCTGGGCTGTATTGGCAGGGATTTTGACCATCTTGGTTGCTTTTTTGATCCCTGGCTTACGCCAATTACTTGGGATCATGCCATTAAGCCTGCAGGAGTGGTTATGGGTAATCGGTGTTGCTCTTATCCTGTTAATTGTGGTTGAATCAGGCAAGGCAATCAGCAACCAGGTTCAGCCAAATGATTAGCATATTAATCCATGCGAATTAATTTAGCTATACGCATCAACATAAAAAAGACAAATCACCATTAGGAGCACCAATGCCGTCAGCCTTAATCAGACCAACGGCACCAGTAAATTCTATCCAAAAAGATGGTGAAAAAACTTATACATGCATAATTTAATAGAGTTTCTTATCTAACCAGAAACACAAACCCCGGCCCAAAAACCATTTATACAAGTTCTCAATCGAAGTTAAGCCTCATATTGAAAATCAGTGTTCACACGAAATAAGACATTAATCCAATGCGTAAACTTGCTTTAACAGGCCATCCACCAAATCTTCAGGCGGCATCGGCAGCAACCGTTCCTGGAATACCAGAACGTTAATCAAAGGCATATCTTTGATCGTTTCTAAAACATCCATACCGACAGCTATTTCACTGTTTCCGCCGCTGAAAAAGTCTCGGCTTTGCTCTTCGATTTGAGCAAACACAGGAGCAAAAACAACCTTTCCACGCGGATCAGCCATCCATTCTCCAACGGTAGAATCCCAATCGAGGATGCTGGGCAGGTTCAAGGTTGATTTCAGGGTCACTTTCAATGTCTGGGAAATATCTGCTGCGGACGCCGCAATCAGGATATCAAATTCACCGTCTTCTGTGATCCATTGTTTATATTTGGGGTGGTAATAAGCAAAAGCGCGGAAATCAAGCGGGATAGATACAGTTTTGGTTTCTCCTGGTTTTAGCTCCACTTTTGCAAAGCCTTTCAACTCTTTTTCAGGCCGCACCAGCGCTGATTGGTGGTCATGGAGGTAAACCTGGACAATCTCTTTGCCTGTGAACTTGCCCGTATTGGTCACATCCACCGAAACAACCACACCTTCCACATCGGTAAAGGCTTCTTTGCTGACCCTGGCGTTACTGTACGCAAACGTGGTATAGCTTAATCCAAATCCAAAGGGGAACTGAACCGGCATCTTCTTCGCATCATAATAGCGATAACCGATAAATAAACCTTCTCCATAACGAACCTTACCCAATTCACCCGGCCAGTTAAGATAAGCCGGGGTATCTTCCAGCTTGACCGGAAAAGTTTCTGCCAGTTTACCACAGGGATTGACCTTGCCAAACAAAATATCGGCGATTGCAATGCCACCCGCCTGCCCCATCATCCAACCTTCCAACACCGCGGCCACGCCGTCAATCCATTCTTTCACAGCAACCGGCGCGCCATTGTTGAGCACCACCACGGTCTTGGGTTGAACTGCCGATACCGCTTTAATTAACGCCACCTGCTGCTCAGTTAGATCCAGATCGGGCCGGTCATAGCCTTCAGACTCTTTGTACGTTGGCAGCGCAATATACAGTACAGCCACATCCGCAGACTGAGAGAGCTTAACCGCCTCGTTGATCATGTCCTGGCGGAAGGAATTATCCGCCGGATACCCCTCAGCATAGGTGATCTCCACATCGCCAGCCTGTGCCTTGAACTCATTAAAAGGAACCGCGACTTTGGTCGGGTTGATATGTGAGCTGCCGCCACCCTGGAAATGCGCGTGCGCCGCAGACCGGCCAATCACGGCAATATGCTGGTGACCTTTCAAGGGCAACAAGCCGTTGTTCTTCAGCAAAACCATGCCTTCACTGGCTATGTTGTGCGCCAGTTCATGATGCGCATCTACGTCAAAGGTGCCCTGCTTGGGAGTCTGCTTCGCTTTCAAGACAATCGTTAGAATCCGGCGCACAGATTCATCCAGAACAGTTTCATCCAATTCACCGGATCGGACCGCATCAACAACCGCCTTGACGCGCCGGTCTTGCGGACCTGGCATCTCCAGGTCTAACCCCGCCTTCAATGAAGCTACGCGGTCATGAACCGCACCCCAATCCGAGACCACCAGACCTTCAAATCCCCATTCATTTTTGAGAATATCGGTGAGCAAGTGATGCTGCTCAGAACCGTACACCCCATTAATCTTGTTGTAAGAACACATCACTGTCCAGGGTTTGGCCTGTTTGACTGCTTTTTCAAAGGCAGTCAAATAAATTTCACGCAGGGTGCGTTCATCCACCTCTGAACTGATGGTAAAACGCTGGTATTCCTGATTATTGGCAGCATAATGCTTGAGTGAAGTTCCCACTCCCCGGCTCTGAACGCCGTTAATAAAGCTGGCAGCCATTTCTCCGGCCAGATACGGATCCTCTGAAAAAT
>JAJUJY010000171.1 GCA_029265085.1 Chloroflexota bacterium | reverse complement strand
CCATCCGAAAATCAGTTGGAGAGGATACCTTTATCTTAGGTTGTGGGGCTCCCTTGGGCAGTGTATTAGGATTGGTCGAGGCGAACCGGATTGGTGCTGATGTGAGCGGATCCTGGCACCCAGAATTTAATGGAATTGCCTTCCCGTTTAAAAATGAGCCTGCCATGCCCTGCGCACGGAACTCGATTCGAAATATTCTCACCCGCGCGCCATTTCATAATCATTGGTGGGTTAATGATCCCGATTGTTTATTGGTGCGGACTGACACAAAATTAACCATCGATGAAGTTTATTCCCTTGCAACAGCCATAGGCATTACGGGTGGTTCGGTTTTGCTATCCGACGATCTTCCCCAGTTGCCTGCCGATCGTTTGAAAATTGCTCAGTCTCTGTATCCAGTCATCGGAAAACGCGCAGCAGTTTTAGATTGGATCGACAATCCATTTCCTCAACGCGTCCGGTTAGATCTTGATGGACCCGCAGGAGAATGGCACTTATTAGCCTGGTTTAATCCACAAGATAACCCTGTGATTAAACAATTTTCCCTGGATGATTTTCAGTTAGAGCCAGGACACTATTGGGTCCGATCCTTTTGGGACCAACAGGTGCGCGAGTTTTCCTATGATTACCCTCTAGATTGGGGAGAAGTGCCTGCACACGGCTGTGTATTAATGGCTGTCCGGAAAAACCAACCCGGCACCCCCATTTATATCGGATCCGATTTCCACATTTCTCAAGGGCTGGAAGTAAGTTTCTGGAAAGCAGATAAGCATTCTCTCCAGTTCCATGTCGCATTACCACGGCATTGCCAGGGAAATATCGACCTGGCAATGCCAGCAGCAATTCAATCGGCTGAATGTGATCAACACCCCATACCTTGGAATGAAATTCAACCAGGCGTGTTTCGTCTGAATATCAATTTCAAAAAGGAATGCCGGATCGAAATTACCTACTAAGCTTCAAAATAAAAAGCTCCAGAACGGTCATCCATTCTGGAGCTTATCATTTATTCGTTGCCTTTGGGCTCTGATGCTACGGCTTTCTTGCGATTACGACGTGCCCGCTGCACACCTTTGACTATAAAGAACACGACCAATCCAATCGGTAACAAGATCGGCAGGCAGAAAATGACCGCCCAAATTGCGCCGCTGGCAATCACCTGATAGGCATCAATCAAAGCCTGAACAGCATCACGAGCCACACCTTGAGGTTTCCATCCCCCGACAGAGATCGGAGCAATCGCTTCTTCCGCCTGGATATAGACAGAGATTGCTGACATCGCAGCCGATTCTTCGTAATATTTCATTTGTCCTTTAATAACTTCAATTTCTCCGTTGACACGCTGCAACTCATTGAAAACGCTTAAAACATCTTCTGTTTTGGAAGCTTCTTCCATAATCTTGCGCAGCTGAGCAGCCGTATCTTCCAAATTGCGCAGCCGTGAGCTCAAGTCGGTATATTCTGAGGTAACATCCTGTCCGGTAACAGATTCATTTGTTACATCTGTTTCAGCGTTTTTGACCTTGGCTTTAATTTCGTCCATCGCCGCTGTTAATTGCTCAGCAGGAACGCGAACCAGGATATTTGCTTCGGTATATTTAACCCCTGTGTTGGTTGAGTTTTGGTAAACATTCGAGTTCACCACAAAACCACCCATTCGTTCTGCCATTGCCCCAATCTCTTTAACGACCTTTGCGGGATCGGCCACCACAATCGATAGGTTGGCATTTTTAATGACCAACCGTTCCACAGTGGGAGCAACCGCATCCGCCGTGCTGTTGGCATAATCCGCTGATTTTGCGTACTCTGCTTCGGGCATCAACGGTGCTTCCATTGGCGCACCGCTGATACCAATAGATTCCATAGCGGGTGCTTCCGTCCGGGAAGCAGCCTGGCACCCAGACAGCAAAAATACAAAAATTAAAAAGATTAAACCAAGTCGTTTGTCCATTTTTCGTCTCCTCTCCGGAATGTTGAAAAGTGATGTCAAAGATAAGACGGCACAATTAATAAAAAGTTCCGATTACCAACCCTCATCTAAACGATAAGCATGTCGTCGGGGAAGCCCTGCCTCTAAAATTCTCTTTTGAACTGGCTTAGGATCATAGCTGACTCGGTGTAATTCCCAGGTCTTCGCATCAGGATCGAATATCGCATAAGATGATCGCGGATCACGGTCTCGCGGCTGCCCAACAGAACCTGGATTTAAAATGGAACGGATAGGTAATTGAACCGGCTGTCCGGATTGAGGGATCGACCAGTTTACATGCCCATTATTCGTATATTGGTAGTGAATCGGAATATGTGTATGTCCTACAAAACAATAAGGGGTTAAAAAATGATCAAAATTTAAAGTAACGGTCGAAAGATCTAAAAGATATTCCCAGATGGGGTTTCGTGGGCTTCCATGACTCAGGGTAACGGATTCAATCACCCTTTTTTCTGCGAGGGTTTCCAGAAATTTTTTATTTTCCTCTTTTAACACCGTTCGCGTCCACTCAGCAGAGAGCTGCGCATCACGATTGAATGATTCCAGGTCAAGCTGCCCAAGAACCGCCGCATCATGGTTACCCATCAGGCAAACCAAAAACGGCTGCATGCGTATCAACTCGATCACCTCATTCGGATCAGGTCCGTACCCCACCAGATCCCCCAAACACCAGACCGAATCAACCTGTCCAGCATCTGATAAAACAGCCTGTAATGCGTCAAAATTCGCATGAATGTCCGATAAGATTAATATCCGCATGGCACACTCGATAATGAAAGGAATTTACCGGCGGTAATCTTGCGCCACCCGGCATCTTTAACCTGGAACCCTACTGATTTCAAAGAACCAATATCTGGCACATCATTCCAATAGAATAGTTACTGCCTTTGTTTGATTATCGCACAAAATGATTTACAGAAACCGAAAATGCCCCAGAAAAAACAAAATTAGCTACACCCCTCCCTGCACACGCCCTCAATAATTTCGGCAGCATAGTCAAACCGGTTGAAAGCTGGCATGATATAAATCCCTTGGGCAAAGGATCGGAATTGATCTACTAATTCTAATGCAATTTTAATTCCCTCACGTGCGCCATTTTCACCTGCCTGGCTCATGCGGGCTTGAATCGATTCAGGTATATCAATCCCGGGAACCTCATGATGCAGAAAAGCCGCATGCCGGGAGCTGGCCAACGGCAATATACCTACCAAAATCGGCAGATGGAACCCTTCGATTTCTTGTTTAATTTGGTCTAATACAGCTTTAGCTGCCTGGGCATCATAAATTGGTTGAGTCAGTACAAAATCCGCCCCTGCTTTAATTTTCCGGCGCAGGTTTTTAATTTCCGTCTGCGGATCTGGTGGATTTAAATTTAACGCACAACCCACAAAAAACGAGGTTGGCTGGCCAATTTCCATCCCTGCATGATCCACACCCGCATTAAACCCTTGTTTAATCAACTTGATCAATCCGGAAGGCACCAGATCATAATTATCCATCGCATCCGGGTAATCGCCAATCGCGGTTGGATCTCCCATGACCACAAACACATTACGGACGTCTAAGGCGTGGGCAGCTAATAAATCGCCTTGCACTCGCAGCAAATTTCGTCCGCGAGTCGGGAAATGCAGTACAGTTTCAATCCCAACCTTCCGTTGAATCAAATTACAAACAGCCCAGGGACTCATCCGCATTCTTGCCATTGGGCTATCAGCAACATTGATCACATCAGCCCCGGCTTCTGCTAGCAGACTAGCCCCGGCCAGGATTTTTTGAGTGGTTAAGCCGCGCGGAGGATCCATTTCAACAGCTACCACAAATTTTCCATTTGCAATGCGTTCAGCCAGTTGGGTTGGCGGGTGCGCTGCCTGAGTCTCATCTTCCCGTTCGACCACACTCAACGAGAATCCATTTTCCATTGGTGCATCAGGCGCGGATTCGATTGCCTGGCGCATAATCGTAATATGTTTCGGTGTGGTTCCGCAGCAGCCGCCGATTAAATTAGCTCCAGCCTTCCAAAAAGCCAATGCGTAATCGGAAAAATACTCCGGCGCGGCAGGATACATAATCCGTCCGCCAACCTGCTCAGGCCAACCTGCGTTTGGCATCACAGAAAATTTTCCGTTAGGAACAGCCTGATGCATTTGCTTGAGAATTCGCAAAATCTGGTTTGGACCGCCGGAACAATTAACGCCAATCAAATCTGCTCCCGCTTCGGCAATCTTGCTAGCCACTTTCATCGGTCCATCCCCCAATAGAGTCCGATCATCCCGGGTAAAGGTCATCGAAGCAACCACGGGTAAATCTGTTGAAATTTGGCGAGCTGCCTGGATGGCTTCCCGAATTTCATAGAGATCCGTCATTGTCTCGATAATCAACAAATCAATTCCAGCATCAACCAATGCCTGGATTTGCTCTGCGAATATCTGGCGGGCCTGTTCAGGCTGCACCCTGCCAAATGGAGCCAGGCGCACCCCCAGCGGACCAATATCCCCGGCAATCAAAATATCTTTAAACGATGCCATCACCACCCGGCGGGCTAATTCCACACCTGCAGCATTTATTTCAACTACCTTATCTTCCAGTCCGTGCTGCGCAAGTTTGTAACGGTTTGCACCAAAAGTGTTCGTTTGGATAATTTGAGAACCTGCATCAATATACTCGCGGTGGATCTGTGCAACCGCTGCTGGATTGGATAAATTCAAGGCATCAAAACAACTCTCAAACCCGATTCCCCGCTGGTGCAGCAATGTACCCATTGCGCCGTCGGAAAAGACTGGTTTGCCAGAATCAATCATCTCGAGAAATTTTTGGGTAGCCATACCTTACCTCCTTCTGTCTAAACCAACCTAAGAGGCGGCTTTCATCAACTGTTCTACCCGGCTTTCACCGATATTGAAATATTTTGCTTGCGGATGATGGACAATAATCGCCGCGGTGGATTGCTCAGGTACTAATTGGTAAGCTGCAGTCAGGTTCATCCCCAATTCGGATTCGGCGGGCAGCAAGGTAAACACCTTTTCATGGTCTTCCAGCTCCGGTATGGCCGGGTATCCCCAGGAATACCGTTTCCCCTGCTCAACCTCCAACCCTAGCTCACGCCGGATATGCCGGTGTAAATATTCAGCTGTCGCTTCAGCCATCTGCACAGCCAGGCCGTGGGTGAAATATGCTTCTGTATAATCCCCAGCAGCTTGCAACCGGTCAAAGCGTTCTGTAGCTGCCTGCCCAACAGTTACAACCTGGAAAGCAACGACATCCATAACTCCCGATTCCACTGGCGCAAAATAATCTGCAAGACATAAATTCTCACCAGCTTGTTGGCGTGGAAAAGCAAAGCGGAGAATTTCAGCTGGCGAACCAGCCTGAACGCTGCCTGGTTCGTAAATAATTAATGCTTCACCATCTGCTTGTGCTGGCCAATAGCCATAAACTGCCTGAGGCTGCAGCCAGCCTTCTTGCTGAGCCTGGCGCCGCATTTGTTCAAGCCGCTGTTCGTATTCCGCTTCCAATTTGGTCCACGCTTCTCCATGCGTATTTTTAGCGCCCCAGGATAAACGGAATAATTCATTCTTAAACAAGTGCTGAGCTACCACTTCCAACGGCATGTGCCGGACAACCCTCGGCCCCCAGCTTGGCGGGCGGGGGATTCTTGCCGCTTTGCCAACATTGGAGCGGTTTGCCTGGATTCTTGCGGTCGGTTCAGCCTGTGCTGCTCGTCCTAATTCCAGGGCTGATTCCTTGTTAATTTTTTCAAGCAGCAGCTTGTGTTTATCCGGATCAGTTAACGCATCCATCGTCTCAAGGCCTTCAAAGGCATCTTTACAATAAAAAACACCTGGTTCATAAAACGCATCTTGTTCCGTTAGCAAAATTCGCCGGCCAAAACGACGGTTAATCGCTGCGCCGCCAATCAAAACCGGGAATTTCAATCCACGCCGCTGCAGCTCATTCACAATCAAAGGCATCTGCTTGGATGTGCTAACCAGCAAGGCACTTAAGCCAATTGCTGTGGCTTGTACTTCCACTGCTCTAGATATGATCGTTTCTGCAGGCACCTGCTTGCCTAAATCAATCACCTCATAACCATTATTGCTCAGGATCGTTTTTACCAGGTTTTTGCCAATGTCATGTACATCGCCGTAAACCGTCGCCAAAACCATCCGCCCTTTGGAAACACCCTCTTTTCGCTCCAGGTAATTTTCTAAGTAGGCAACCGATTTTTTCATTACTTCGGCGGACTGTAACACAAAGGGCAAAATCAATTCACCGCTGCCAAATTTGTCGCCAACCTCTTTCATAGCCGGCAACAAAACCGTATTCAACGTGTGAACCGCAACCTCATGTTTATTTTTTCCCGGATCCCGAAAGATGATTTCATCAATATCTGCTTCAATGTCTTCCTTAATCCGATGCAAAATCCGGTAATGCAAACGTTGTTCAGCAGTCAGATTCAACAACGCTGCTTTATCCCCCCGTTCTTGTTGGGTTGCACCAGCTCGGCTATGTTCCATGTGCTCAATCAATCGCTGTAAGGCATCTGCCCGCCGATTGAAGATTAGATCCTCGGCCAATTCACGCTCTTGATCCGGAATTTCAGCATACGGAGTAATATGGGCTGGATTGACAATAGCCATATCCAGTCCAGCCTGTACACAATGGTACAGCATTACACTATTTAAGATTGAACGGGCATTTTTCCCCAGACCAAAAGACACATTGCTGACCCCAAGGGAAGTTAATACCCCCGGCAATTCTGTTTTAATCCGGCGGATCCCCTCAATCGTTTCCTCAGCAGATTGGGTAAATTCTGGGTCTCCAGTTGCGAGCGTGAAGGTCAGAGCATCAAACACCAGATCACTCGGTTTTAATTGGTGTTCGTTTACCGCGATCTGGTAAATTTTCCTGGCAACTTCCAGCTTACGGTCTGCCGTTTTTGCCATACCTTGCTCGTCAATGGTCAGGACAATGATCGCAGCATTATACAATTTCGCCAGATTAAAAATTCGGTCTGCTTTACTGCGCCCGCCTTCCAGATGGGTTGAGTTAATCAAACATCGTCCAGGTGCTGTTTGCAGTGCAACTTCCATCACCTCGGGTTCAGTTGTGTCGATCACAAACGGTACGCGCACTAATGGTGATAATTTTTTAATTACCTTACGCATGGTTTCAGCTTCATCACCGCGTTCAGTAAGCGCTACACACAAATCAAGACTGTGCGCGCCACTGTCAACCTGCTGTTGAGCAAGCGATAAAATATCGTCATATTGTTCAGCCAGTATAAGCTGTTTAAATTTCAGGCTGCCCTGGGTATTTAATCGCTCACCAATTAAGAATGGTCGAGGTTCTTGCAGCATCGGCATCGCCTGCATCGCTGAAGCCAGGCGGGGTACATCCAACACTGGCCGGGGAGCACGCTTTTTCCCGCCCACTTTTTCAACCAAACATTTGAGGTGTGCTGGGGTCGTTCCACAACAACCACCAACCACACTGACACCGTTCTTCTCCACAAACTCAGTCAGAGCGTCTGCAAAGGGTTCAGGCTCCAGAGGATATACAGCCTGTCCATCCACGTTTAAAGGCAAACCAGCGTTGGGGATGCAGGATATTGGGAGAGCGGATTGCTCACCCAAATACCGCACCGGTTCGCGCATATAATCCGGACCGGTTGAGCAATTCAAACCAATCACATCGATAGACAATCCGTCGAGGATGGATAAAACAGCCGAAATATCAGTTCCTAACAGCATCCGGCCGGTGGTATCCAGCGTCACCTGCGCCTGTATAGGCAGATAAACACCAGTTTGTTCAAAAGCCTGATGAACACCCAAAATGGCTGCCCGTACCTCTAAAATATCCTGTGAAGTTTCCACCAGGATTACATCGACTCCGCCTTGTATCAACCCGCTTGCTTGTTCACAAAAGACATCACGTAAATCAGCAAAAGCGATATTGGATAGTTCCGGATCATCCATAGAGGGAAGTTTCCCGGATGGCCCAATGGAACCAGCCACAAACCGGGGATGGTCTGGAGTGCTGTATTCTTCTGCTAATCTTCGAGCCAATGCAGCAGCCGTTTGATTGATTTCGATAACACGATCCTGAAGACCGTACTCCGCTAGAGTAATTCGGTTAGAACGAAAGGTGTCGGTTTCAAGAACATCCACCCCAACTTCAAGAAAAGAACGGTGAACGATTTCAACCGCTTTAGGATAACTAATGACCAAAAAATCATTGCAACCATTAAATTTCTCACCGCCAAAATGGTCAGCGGTAAGGTTTTGTTTTTGCAAACTGGTCCCCATTGCCCCATCAAAAACTAATACACGTTCTTCTAAAGCATCCAGATAACGGCGATTGGTATATTTACGTTCCATAAAAATCATCTCCAGGTATAAAAATGCCTCTCTGGTACCGAGAGGCATACTGCATGATTGCATTTTGCTCTCATCTTCCAGAATTTCCATTTTGACAATGGATTCTGCCGGAGTTGGCACCTACTCTATTTGAGCGGTTGCCGAGGTTTCATCGGGCCGGTCCCTCCACCTCTCTGGAT
>JAJUJY010000004.1 GCA_029265085.1 Chloroflexota bacterium | reverse complement strand
TTGGACTGAGATGCCCCAGGGGGTGGTGCGCTCGTCAATAATTTTCTGCAGGTCGGCGTCCATTTTGTTTCGCCCAACCAGGATATCTGCCAGCGGCATCTGCCCGATCACTTCGCGCAGTGCGGTTTGAGCAGCCCAGGTGATGGCCGCTTTATAGTCTTCCACTTCCAGGGCGGCTTTTTCGGCGTCCCATACCAGCCAGAAGAGCACTGCGTCCACATCGACCGGCACGGTATCTTTGGTCAGGGTCTTTTCTGCATTAAAGGGACTGACCATCACGCGGTGATCGATCCAGACCGGGGTTGTGTCAATGATTGGGAAGATCCAAAACAGCCCAGGCCCGCGCAGCCCGTGAAATTTTCCCAGGCGCAAAACGACTGCCTTTTCCCATTGCCGGGCAACCTTGATGGAAAACAAGAAAAACATCCCCAACAGCATCATGCCGATTACAAAGATGGCAATCAAGCTGTCGCTGACCCGTTGATCCATCAGTGCGGCACCGATCGCAGCGGCGACAAAAAAGAGGGTCGCAACGGATCCGGAAACCCCGCTGATGTGGACATTATCCGGGGTTTTCCCGGCTTTGGACTGGATATTTGACTGACTCTGTTGGCTGGATGATCCAGTTTGTATTTCTTTTTTATACATTTTTCCTCACTATCTCTCCAGGTTGAAAAGAATTCATGAATCTTGTTCGGGTGTTAAGGAGACAACACGATTCAGTGCTTCGATTGCTTCTGTGGTGGTGTAACCCATCTTTTGCGCCTGCTGTAAAAATTCGCGGGCAATTTCCTCTAAACCTTTTTGCCTCAATTGTTCCATGGTTTCTTGATTCGGTTCTTCCCAGATGTAGGTTCCGCGGCCGCGCTGTGTGCTGATTAACCGCGCTTCATCTAATATGCGGTAAGCCCGGCCAACGGTATTGAAGTTGATGCGCAGCTCCGTGGCCAGTTCTCGAACGGTGGGTAATTGGTCACCCTGTTTGAGTTCGCCCTGGGCCACAAGCTGTTCTACCTGGCGAGCGATCTGTAAATAGATCGGTTCGTCGGTGCGAAAATCGAGTTTGATTTTTCCAGTCAGATGGTTCAATCCATGTCCCTCCGATTGTATCTTTGGTGAATTGTATTATTGTATCATTGATGTAATTGTATTCCGATTGGGCGCTTTGTCAAGGGGATTCACCTTTTTGTGCGGGAATCATTTCCGAGATGATTGGCTTGCACGCCAGACCGGTAGTTCAAATCTTTTGATGCTGATTCATGCGGAAAACTGTAAAGTATTTGCAACGCAAGCCCGCAAATTTCTGTAGAAGCATGATGTATAATCAGGTGGATCAATATTGACAATTTGTATTTATTTACTGGTTTTTGGGTGTATAAATCACATATGGACCCCGGCTTTTTTTTGATCCCGCGCAGTAAGCGATGGCAGTCTTATTTGCCTTCGATTATTGCGTTGTTGATTTCTTTAGGTATTTTGTTATATGTTGCTGTCTGGACCAATTCCTTAATTGCCGCCCAGCAGGCAGAACGGGAAAGTGTGGTAGCCCAAACGGTTCACCTGGCTCACAACACCCTGGAACCCATTTTGCAGCAAGTCCGAAGCGGACAAATTACCCCGCAGCAAGGCCGCGAGCAGGCAGTGGAGTTGGTGCGCCGGATGATTTACGAAGATCAATACGGCGATAATTACATCTTTTTGGTTGCTTATGACGGAACCATGCTGGCACAGCCGTTTTTCCCGCAGAATATTGGCAAAAATTTATGGGATTTACAAGATCAAAACGGGGTCTATATCGTCCGCGACCTGGTGAAAATTGCCCTGTCCCAACCGGACGGCGGCTTTTTGCAGTATTTGTATCCTTCCCCAAATTCGCCTGTTGAAGAACCAAAACTGTCCTTTGTGATTGGCCTGCCTGAAATTGAAAGTTTAATTGGGACCGGAATCTATCTTAAAAAATTTAATCTGGCTCGTTCGCAAATGTTGTTGGGCGCCGGGTTGTTGGCTGCGGCAATCCTTTTTATGCTCTCTGCGCCGCTGCTGCTGGCTTACGCGCAAATTAATGAGCAGACCAAAAAATTACAAAACGAGGCCTCTGCGCGTAAAGAAGCGGAAATTGCCCTGGCAACCAGCGAAGAGCGGCTGCGCCTTGCGCTGGATGCTATTAATGACGGCGTCTGGGACTGGCAAATCTCAAGAAATTCAGTTTATGTAAGCCCAAATTATTATCAACTGCTCGGATACCAGCCACAAGAAATTGTATTTTCTATGGATACCTGGATAGCGTTGATTCACCCGGATGACCGGGAAAGAGCAGCCCAGGATCAAAAAAATGCGTTCATAGATGACCACATTTTTTCAGGCGAATACCGCATGCGCCAAAAGAACGGCAGTTATATTTGGATTCTTTCTCGCGGTAAAGTGGTTGAGCGAGATGAGCAGGGAAATGCTGTGCGTATGGTTGGCACGCATACCGATATCACCGAACGCAAACTGGCCGAAGAAGCACTGCGGCAAAGCCAGGAAAAATACCGCATTGTGACTGAAAATTCTTCCGATGTGGTCTGGTTGATGAACGACCAGTTTAAAACGATCTATATGAGTCCGGTGATAGAGAAGCAGTTGGGCTATACGGCTGAAGAGTATTTGCAAATGACAATGGATCAGCGCCTGCCGCCTGAATCTTACCGGATCAGTATGGAACTGCTGCGTGAAAATCTGCAAAAGGCTCAGGAAAACCCCGATTTTAACACTTATACCTATTCCATTTTGCATAATCACAAAAACGGACAGCAAATTTGGGGTGAAGTCAGTGTGACTTTTACGCGCTCCACGGATGGGAAAATTACCGGTGTTGTCGGTGTAACCCGCAATATCCATGATCGCAAAATGGCAGAGGAAGCCCTGCGCGAGAGCGAAACCAAATTTAAAACCCTGTACGAGTCGGCCAATGATGCCATCTTTATTATGGATGAAAACCAATATATTGATTGCAATCATCGGGCCGAGGAAATGTTTGGCTGCTCGCGCACCGAGTTGATTGGCAAAACCCCGGTGGATTTTTCTCCACAATACCAACCGGATGGGACGCTGTCCGTAGAGATTGCTGAACAGCGTCTGCAGGCTGTGTTGGAAGGCACTCCGCAGGTGTTTGAATGGCTGCATCACTGTCCGGGTGGGCGAGAATTTTTTGCGGAGGTCAGCCTCAATCCCATTGAATTAAATCACCGGCGGTTGGTGCAAGGAATTGTCCGTGATGTGACCGACCGGATTCAAAAAATGATTGCTCTGCAGGTCAGTGAAGAACGCTTCCGCACGGTGATCGAACAGTTAAGTGACGGATTCATCTTGATTGATGACGAAGGGAAAATTCTGGAGTGGAATTCGGCGCAAGAAAAAATCACTGGCTTAAAAAAGGAAGTGGTACTTGGCCGGCATATTTGGGATGTGCAGAAAGAAATGCGCCCGCCCGATAAGCGCGATACCGAATATGTTGCCAAACTGCGCGAGATTGCACAAAAAATTATGCAGAATGACATTTTTACGCTTGAAGTGGTTCCTTTGGAAATGGTGATTATCTCAGCATCCGGGCAGCGCTTGATTTTGGAGCAGACCATTTTCCCGATTGTTACTCATTCAGGAAACCGGGTGGGGTCTATTATCCGGGATGTGACAGAAACAAGGTCTGCTCAGCAGCGCATCCAGCAGCAGGTAAATAAGCTGCGTGCTCTGCGAGAAATTGACCAACATATCACCACCCGCAAACCGGTTGATGATACGCTCCATACGGTTTTGCAGCAGGCACACCAGTATCTGCACGCAGACGGGGTGAATATCTTGCTATTGAGTGAGCAGGGAGACCATTTGCTGCGCCAGCATTCGTTGGGGTTGGCTGTGGATGTTTTCGAATGCCCTGGTTATTCACAACAAAAAGGATTGGCCTGGCAGGCGGTTCAAAACCAATCTACGGTACAGTGCCGGACAAAGGACGGATTGAATTCGGAACCAGCCTGTGACTGCCTGCAAACCTATGGAGTGCAAATGGTTATTGCCACGCCGTTGGTATCGAGTGCGCGTATTTTGGGCGTAATGGAGGCCTATCTGTTTTCTCCAGATGCGGTGGACCAGGAGTGGGTGGATTATTTTGAAACCCTGGCCGGGCAGGCGGCCATCGCCATCGATACCGAACTGTTAATTGAAACGCTGACACACTCTAACCAGGATTTAAAGGTGGCATACGAATCGACGATTACAGGCTGGTCGAAAGCCCTGGAGTTGCGGGATAAAGAAACCAAAGGCCACAGTGACCGCGTGATGGATCTATCGGTCAAGCTGGCGCTGCGGCTGGGATTTTCAAGCGAACAAATGAAACATTTTCGCCGCGGTGTACTGCTGCATGATATTGGCAAGATGGGTATTCCGGATAATATTTTATTAAAACCGGGGCCGCTTTCGGATGATGAATGGATGATTATGCGCCAGCACCCGGTATTTGCCTACCAGTTATTAAAAGATATTCCCTACTTGCGCCCGGCATTGGATGTGCCGTATTGTCATCATGAACGCTGGGACGGCAGCGGTTATCCGCGCGGGTTAAAGGGTACCGAAATTCCGCTGGAGGCGCGCATCTTTGCGGTGGTGGATGTGTGGGATGCGCTCATCTCAGACCGCCCGTACCGGCCAGCTTTACCGCCTTCGGAGGTGCGCCATTATTTACAGCAGCAGGCCGGTAAATTATTTGATCCGGACATTGTGCAGCTATTCCTGGAGTTAATCGAGGGCGGTATCTCTCAATAAAACGGGTGATCTGGCTGGAGGGGGATTGACAGGTTATGCCAGTTTTGCTATTATTCATTTAGAATAATACTCAAAAGGCAGTATAAGAATAATGAAACTGGATAATGCAGAACTGTTGGAAACCTGGGAAGATGTATTTAAAAAAGGGCTGCTCAGTTTCTGGCTTTTGCTGTTATTGGATTCGCGGTCTTGCTACCCATTTGAAATGAAGGGGTTGGTTGAAGCATTTAGCCAGCACACCATCACAGCAGATGCCAACAGTATCTACCGTGCTTTGAGCCGCTTCGAAAAGTTGGGGATTGTTTCCAGTGAAATACAGCCTTCGCAAAGCGGTCCAGACCGGCGCTATTATTCCTTGACGGATAAGGGCGGAGATCTATTGGGCAGGTTTATCCAGCGCAATTTACTCATCTTTCAAAATGGGGAGATTGCCCAAAAGATGGCAGCAGTGGTTGAAAAGAACGGAGGAACCCAGCGATGATGGATGCCGAATTCGAAATAAAAAAGTGGGGCAGTTTTCTGCGGTATTACTGGACCATTCAGCTTACGATTCTAACCCTGGCTATAGTGCAAGTTCCTACCCGGCTTGAAACGGTGAATGTATTGGGCTACCAGACGGTGGATGGCTGGGCAGGTCTCTGGTTTGTGCTGGAAATCCTTGGCATCTCTTTTGGATTAATCCTGACCCTTTCTCCATTCTGGCGCGCACTGCCATTTTCAAACCGGCGTGATTTGATTTTTGGCTATTGGGGTGGTGCCTGGATCGGCCTGGTCAGCCTGATGCTGACCTATGCTTTTCAGACCCGTTTTGCATTTCTGATTGCCGGATTGGGCCTGGCCGGGGCGGTCATTTTTTACTGGCTGCGCAGGCGCAGCTCGTTAAGCGGAGAACTATTCCCATAGGCAGCCTGGCCACCTGGCCAGGTTGGATTCTTCCTGTCTGGCAAGGTAAACTGCTCCCAACTGGACGAGGCAGAATTTTATTGATTCGCATAAAATTAGGGTTGTGATTTCCTTTTCTGATTTAAATTCAAACGAACTTACCCGGCAAGACCTGATCGAGCGGATTAACGACCTGGAACACCAGTTGTCCGAACGAACTCGTGAACTGGAGGTGTACCAGGCGGTCACCCAGGCCATTAACCGCCAGCTTGAACTGCAAAAAGTGCTGCAAATGATTGCAGACAATGCCCGCCTGCTCACCAACACCCAGGCTGCAACGGTCTATCTGCTTGAAGAGGATGTTTTGCGCCTGGAGGTGGTATCGGGTACGCTGCCGGTAGCTGTGCCGGTTGGTTTTACGCTGCCGCTGGAACACTCCGTGGCCGGGCTGGCAATTCGCGACCGCAAGCCCTACTGCGTGCCGGATGCAGCCCATGATGAACGGGTATATTTAGAGGCGGTGCGGCGTTCCAGTATTAAATCCTTCCTGATCGTCCCACTGTTTTCAGGTGATACCGCATTGGGGGTCATCTCCGTTGCGGATAAACTGAGCGGTGTGTTGGGTGCAGAAGATGAGCGTATTCTGAGCCTGTTGGCTGCCAATGTGGTGATCAGCCTGGAAAATGCCCGCCTGTATGCTCAGGCGGCTGAAACGGCGGTGATGGTAGAGCGCAACCGCCTGGCGCGTGAACTGCATGATGCCGTTACACAAAGCCTGTTTTCTGCCAGCCTGATTGCAGATGTACTGCCGCGCATCTGGAAAGAAAATCCATCGGAAGGTCAAAGGCGGCTGGAAGAATTGCGCCGTCTGAGTAAAGGTGCACTGGCTGAAATGCGCAGTTTGCTGCTGGAACTGCGCCCGGCTGCGCTGGAAGAAGCGGCTCTGCCGGATTTGCTGCGCCATCTCAGTAATGCCTTTACCGGTAAGACCCAGCTCCCGGTCCAGTTGGTGCTGGACAGCGCGGTTGTACTGCCGGTGGCTGTGAAAATTGGCTTTTACCGGATTGCTCAAGAATCGTTTAACAATATTGCCAAACATGCCGAGGCGGAAAATGTTTTGCTGCGCTTGCAAAAAGAGAACGACCGGGTAATTCTCGAAATTTTGGATGATGGACAGGGATTTAACCCAGCGGAAATACCGGAAGGCCATTTGGGCTTAAAAATTATGCGCGAACGTGCAGAAAGCATCAATGCGGGTCTGGAAATTTTCAGCAATCCCGGGGAAGGTACCCGGCTGCTGTTGACATGGAATTTTTAAGGAGCGGTGCATGGCGGATAAAAAGTTGATCCGGGTGATGATTGTGGATGACCATTCGATTGTGCGCAGCGGATTGAGCGCTTTTCTTTTGGTCCACACCGATTTGCAGTTGGTTGGCGAGGCCAAAAATGGCCAGCGGGCGGTGGATCTGTGCGCTGAGTTAATGCCGGATGTGATCTTAATGGACTTGATGATGCCCGTCATGGACGGGGTTACCGCCACGCGCGAAATTCGCCGCCGCTTTCCGCAGGTGCAGGTTTTGGCGCTGACCAGCTTTCAGGAAGAAAGCCTGGTCAAAGAAGCTTTGCAGGCTGGCGCGGTAGGTTACCTGCTTAAAGATATCTCTGCGGATGAATTGGCTGACGCCATCCGGGCTGCGGCCTCCGGAAAACCGACCCTTTCGCCTGAGGCTGCTCAGGTGTTGATCCAATCTGCGTTGAATCCTACCCCGGTTGGGTATGACCTGACCGAGCGGGAAAGAGAAGTGCTGCGCTACCTGGTGCAGGGCTTATCTAACCCGGAAATTGCCGCCAAACTGGTGGTCAGCCCGGGCACGGTGAAATTTCACGTTTCCAGTATTTTGTCTAAACTGGGGGTGTCCGGCCGCACAGAAGCTGTGGCACTGGCGATTGAAAAAAAACTGGTCAAATGACCAGTTTTGAAATCCGACAGACGACCAAAAATAAACCTCCCTGGCAGCAGATTTGCCGGGGAGGTTTATTTTTTACAATCTATATAGATTTGAAGCAAAGGATGGTTTATGCGGGTTTTATTAGCTGATGATCAAAAAGAGGTGCGTTCGGCCCTGCGCCTGACCCTGGAATACCGTCACCCAGGCTGGCAGTTTGTTGAGGCGGCCACGCTGAAAGATGTATTGGCTGAACTCCAGCGGGATTGCCCGGATTTGCTGCTGTTGGATTGGGACCTGCGCCGGATATTGGCTGCGGATGGTCTGCCGGATAATAACTGGCAATCGGTACTTGCTTTCATCCGCGCACATTGTCCGCGCTTGAAGATTGTGGTCCTCAGCAGCAACCTGGCGGCGCGTACCCAGGCTTTGCAATCCGGAGCGGATGCCTTTGTTTGCAAGGCGGATCCGATTGAAACCCTGGATGAATCCATTGCTTTTGTCCTCCAGGCATTGTGAAATTTGAAATGTGAGCAGCAGATAAGCTGCTCTTCAAAAAACTATTCTATTATTATTTGAATTGAAACAGGAGACAGCATGTTAGCTAAAGTAAAAAATCCAGCCATTCAAGCCAGCACCCAAACCGTGCAAATTGGTCCGGATTTGTGCATCTATGTAAAAATATTACGCGGACCGCAGCGCAGTGGCAGAACAGCCATTTACATTCACGGCGGTGGCGGCGGCGGCAACCATACCTTGATCGAACGGCCCTCCCGCCATATGATCAATGATGGCTTCTTTGACACGGTGATCTTACCGGATAAACGCGGCGATGGCGGCAGCTCTCCCCTGACTCATGCAGTGACCATCCGCGAGCATGCGGAAGATATGCGCGCACTGCTGGATAAGATGGGTGTCACCGGTCCGATTACGGCGATGGGTGTTTCTTACGGCGGCCCGATCGCCCTCGACCTGGCAGCGATTGACTCACGCGTGGAACGGGTGGTGCTGATGGCCTCATCGCCTGCGCTGAAAGAAAATAACGGGATTGCACGTTTCCTGGTTAAAAGCGGCATCTTAAAACCACTCATGCGCAGTTCGTATAAAGCGTACCTGGGCAAGCTGCCGCCAGCCTATGTTGATTTTGACCCGGCCTACGATGCCAAGAAATCAACTGAATTGGTCAAGTTGTTTACGGAGGCGCTCAAGCGCACGCCCAAGAGCCATATGGATTCGATGATTTTTGCCCTGGATGGTACGCTGGATGAGGCCAACGCCAGTCTGGACGAGAATGTGCGGTTGAATATTCCCGTTTTGCAGGTGGTGGGAGCAAGCGATGAGGTATGGGGCAGCAAATTACTGCCGGAATATCTGGAGCGTTTCCCCCGTTTCCGCCAGTATCTGGTGCCGGAAGGCAAAATTCATAAAGATGTTTTCCTCAAGCCAGATGCTTTCCAGCGCATGTTAAACAAGGCGCTGTATGAAGAATTTTCCGGTAAGTAATATTAAAGGTTGAAGGGAAGCGAACACCGCCCTGTTGTCTTTTCACAGCAGGGCGGTGTTTTATTTTTTCGCTTTTTGACAGCGGCATCAATCTTTATTATCGCCTGGCATACACCTGCGGATTGACGCAGTAGGGCAGTCGCTCCCCTTTCAGCCCGGCGATCAGGTTATCGGCTGCATAGTCGGCCATTTTGGTGCGGGTGGCGTGGCTGGCACTGGCTGTGTGCGGTGTGACGATGATATTTTTGAGGCTGAGCAGCGGGTGGCTGGAGGGCAGCGGCTCCGGTTCTGTTACATCCAGGGCTGCATAGGCAATCCAACCCTCGGTGAGTGCGCGGTAGAGCGCGGCATGATCAATCACAGCGCCGCGGGCGGTATTAATCAGAATGGCAGTTGGCTTCATTTGCCGCAGGAGGGTTTCATCAAACAAATGATGCGTGCTGGGGGTCAGCGGCGTGTGCAGTGAGATGAAATCCGATTCCTTGACCAGGGTTTCAAGTTCAACCGGCTGCGCGCCAAAGCGTTCTTCTTCCGGAAGGTTGGCCTGAGAGGGGTCATAATACATCACGCGCATATCAAAGCCGCTGGCACGTTTGGCAAAAGCGCGCCCGATCCGGCCAAAACCGACAATACCCAGGGTTGCCCCATAAATATCTGGTCCAAGCATCAGCGAAGGTCCCCAGGTTTTCCATTTGCCTTCGCGCACAAACTGGTCACCTTCCACCACGCGGCGCGCCGCTGCCATGAGCAAGCTAAAGGCAAAATCCGCGGTGGTGTCGGTCAAAATGCCGGGTGTGTTGCCAACCGCGATTCCGCGCTGTGTGGCCGCATTGATATCGATATTGTCAAATCCAACCGCGTAATTGCTGATCACTTTCAGTCCCGGGCCGGCTGCGTCCATCACTGCCGTGCTGATGGGGTCTGAGAGTAAGGATAGGATGCCGTCCACCCCTTTGACCTTGTTGATTAAAATCTCGCTGGGGGGCGGCACCTCGCCTTCCCAAACCTCAGCCTGGCAAAATTCTCGAATCCGGCGCAGTCCTTGCTCAGGGATGATGCGGGTGACAAACACTTTTGGCTTTTGCACGGGTAATTCCTTCCTGGAAATAAAAAGATTACTATATTCTTATCCACACAAGATAAATCAAATGCCATCCATTCGTCAAGTTATTTTGACTTTATAATCCACTATTATCTCACTTGATCTGGCTCTCTGTAGGGAAATGACGATTTATGAAAAATAAACCCATCATTGTTTATTTTGTATTTACCCTTTTGGTGGAACTGGCAGTTTTATTATTATTAATCCTGACGCCATCGGATATTGAGAACCAGTTCTTTTTGGGTTTATCACGCAGCCGGTGGATATTGATCATTCTGGTTTCTTTGTGCGTCGGTTTTTCCGGTTTTGGTCTGTATGCAGCACTTGCAGGCAAATTAAATACGATCCCGTTTCTGAAAACGATAGAAACTCCCAATTCCTTTATTTCGATTTCAACCTTTCTATTGTCTTTATTGGGGTTAGGCTTCATTGCCTTGATGGTTTTCCCTGGATTTTTCCCGGTTGGGGTCGCTGCCAGGTTACAACCGGTCTTGTGGATGATGGTATTAATCGTATGGGGATACTCGTTTTACAATATTTTTTATCTTAAAAATCAACCCTGGCGAGTGATTGCCAAATTTTTTCTTCAAATTAAGGCTGTCTTGCAGGCAGCGAATTTACGCATTTTACCCCGGCTATCAAAATTTGATGCAGGATACTGGTATCTCTTGCTCATCGGGATAATCTGCGCGCCGCTGTTGTTTTTTGTGGCGGCAAAATTTAATTTTCCCAGCGGGTACGCCGGTTTGTATGCCTTGATGGCAGAAGTACTGGGTGAATCAGGATTTAAGTTACCGCAAACCGTCCCGTATTATGGGCCGGGTGGTTTGCCCTTTGCATATCCCCCAGTGGGAATTTACTTGATGGCGGTGTTTACCCAGCTTTTCCATATGCCCGCATTTATTTATTTACGCTTTGCCCCACCAGTTTTTTTGCTGATTTCATTAATTCCTTTGGCATTACTTATCTTTGAGCTTACTCGTTCACGAATTGCCGCGATTCTGGGTGCGGTCATTGTGGCTGGATCACAAAGAATTTTTGTTATCCAGGGTACTTCTGGAGGGGTTGTTCGCGGGTTGGCGTTTTTATTTGCCCTATGGGGGATTTATTATTTTTATCGTGCGTATTGCACCCAAAAAGTCTATGACGCTGCCCTGGCAGGACTTTTCATTGGCTTGGCTGGACTGACCCATCTTGGCTACGCCGAGTTTGCGGTCTTATTTGTCGTCGCGGTATTATTGACCTCGTTTTTTAAAAAGAGAGTATGGAAATCAGCGATCATCGCCGGAATAATTGCCGTTTTCATTGCTTTTCCCTGGATATCGACAATGGTCCACCGTTATGGATGGTCTGTATTTCTTGGCGCATTTCAATCCCACGGAAACGATAGTTTCTTAATGTTTCTGCGCGAGCCGCAAAGGGTGATTCTCTGGATTGAAAATTCTTTAATCCCAATCTATCAAGTGAAATTTTTATGGGGCATGATGTTGCTTGCCCTGTGTTTTGCATTGTTCAAGGCGCCGGTGCTGCCGGTTTGGTTTGGACTCTTGCTTCTATTCACCTCTGAAAGCGATCGTTATCTGATTACGGTTGGTGCGATTGCGATAAGCTGGCTTTTTCATGTTTTGTATCGTTATTTCAACACGCCGGAAAAACCAGTCGCGACTACTTGGCGATCAATTTCCTTTGCTGCAATTATTCTTATTATTTTTTATGTTGATGGGTGGCAAACGATTTCTCGCAGCAATACCCCCCTGATATCTGCTGATTCATTAAAGCTTGCCGAATTTGTCCAATCCTCTACTTCGCCGTCCAGTAGATATCTAATGATTACCCAACCAGAAGAAGCAGAATGGTTCCCGTATCTGACGCGCAGAGTGCCAGTTATTGCCAGTTGGGGCAGTGAATGGACCGGAACTTACGCTCAACATTTGGGATGGGTTTTTGAAATTGCCAACTGCCAAAAACAACAATCTTATGAATGTGTGAATCAAATCCTCACCCAGTTACCAACTCAGCCAGATCTGTTGATTACTCATACCAACGATTCTTTGCTAAATGCTCAAATCAGGCATGAAACTTCCTGGCAAGAATTGACTTCCAGTGATGCATATGTACTGTGGGGAAAAAGTAATCCGCACTGAATGTACGGTATCGATTAATTTAATTGAAGTTATAGTCTGTTTTTGTTTAGGGGTACCTCAGGCTGTTGTGCGGCAGGAATAACATTCCTGCCGATTTTCTTGACAAAAGTCATTGCCTTCTTGAAATCAGATATAATAACATTGATTGGTCATTAATCTAATTCTTAACTAGGAGGATCATGAAGCTGCCTTTCATCATTGGTTTGATCGCATTGGTAGCAGTCCTGGCGGTGGGAATGGTGGTGACCGACTTCACAGTCTATCTGGGTAACGATCCAACGGCCTGCAATAACTGCCATGTCATGGATGCGGCCTATGAAGGCTGGTATCACAGCAGCCACCAGTTGTGGGCAGCCTGCAATGACTGCCATACGCCGCACGCGCTGATCCCGAAATATTTTGTCAAAGCAAAGTCCGGTTTTAACCATGTATCTGCGTTTACGATTGGGCATATCCCGGAACCGCTGCGCGCAAAAGAATCGACGGATAAGATCATCCAGGAAAACTGCATTCGCTGCCACAGCGAAACGGTGTCGATGATCGCGGATGGGCAAAAGGATTCCGGCCGCTATTGCTTTGACTGCCACCGCAGTGTGGCGCATGGTGAGCGCGGAATCAGCATTTTGCCATACCAGGACAAAGGAATTTACATTCCACCCAACCCATAAACCATTTCTCTTTTCAATCATTTTCCCTTTTCCCGGTGAGAGGACAAGAACCGGGTATACCAGGAGACCGATCTATGGAAAAAAAGAAAAATCTTCTCCCAATTGCATTGACAGTGATCATCGTTGTATTGGCTGGTACGGTGATTGCTCTGCTGGTGTTCTTGTATAACCAACCCGTCCAGACGCGCGGTGTGCCTGCGCTGGTTGAAATTGCCGCGATGGAACCGGACAGCGCAAAATGGGGCATTAATTTCCCCAACCAGTACACCACCTTGCTGCAAACCCAGACCAACAACGTCCGGACGGCGTACGGCGGCTCGGAAAGTTATCAAAAATTGGAGACCGACCCGCGCCTGGTGAAATTATTCGCAGGCATGGCTTTTAGCAAAGATTACCGCGAAGACCGCGGGCACATGAACGCGCTCACCGATGTGCGTGAGACCAAGCGGATCAACGAAAAAACACCAGGTACCTGTTACTCCTGCAAATCGTCCAATAACCCGAAGTTGTGGGCGGAGATGGGTATGGCCGTTTATGATGCCATGTTGTTTAGCGAGCTGACCCCCCAAATTGACCAGCCTATTGGCTGCGCCAACTGCCACGAGGCCGGTACCATGCGCCTGATTGTGACCAACCCGGCGCTGGATGAGGCACTGAAAGCCCAGGGCAAAGACTGGCAGACTTTTACGCGCCAGGAAATGCGCACCATTGTTTGTGCCAACTGCCATGTGGAGTATTACTTTAAGGGGGATGGCAAATATCTGACCTTCCCCTGGCAAAACGGCACCAGCATCGAGGCGATTGAGCAGTATTATGAGGATGTCCAGTTCTCCGACTGGAAGCACGCCGACAGTGAAGCCCCGATGATCAAGATGCAGCACCCGGATTACGAACTGTTCAGTGCGGGAAGTACCCACTATAACGCCGGGGTGGCTTGCGCCGATTGCCACATGCCCTATACCCGCGACGGTGCGGTGAAATTCTCGAACCATGACGTGCACAGCCCGCTGCTGAATCCTGCTTCGACCTGCGGAACCTGCCACACGGATGTGGATTACGTGGTTGGCCGGGTCACGGCCATTCAAAATCAGGTAGCGAGCACAATGATTGCCACGGAAGATGCACTGATCGCGGCTATTGATGCGATTAAAGCGGCTGCCGCCAGCCCCACCGTGGACGCGGCAAAGCTGGAAGAGGCGCGCCAACTGCACCGTTCTGCACAGCTCCGCTGGGACTTTATCGCCGCGGAGAACAGCATGGGCTTTCATAATCCCGAAGAAGCACTGCGAATTTTAGCATCCGCCACCGACCTGGCCCGCCAGGCGCAAATCAAAGCGATCGAGGCAGGCGGAGTGCAGGCCAATCAATAAGTAGAGGTAATTTTAAAAAATGCCCGCGTCAGGCGGGCATTTTTTGTTTGTTGAGCATCTCAGGCCAGACTGGATAAAACATTCCCCACTGGCTGGGAGCCTGCTCGATGAAGGTCTCGATGATTTTTAAGACTCTTTCGGCGTTTTGCAGGATATCCGCAGCAGCGCGGCTGTTGCCGGGAACAGGCAGCGGATCGGTACTGTCGATTTGGTAGCGCTGCCTGCCAAGCGTTTTGACTGACACTATGGTAACCGGTACCTTGGCTTCCATTGCCAGGCGGATATAACCGGTGGGTAAATTGGCCGGATGATTAAAGAATAACGGGCGATTTTCAAGCGGTGCTGCCTCATGGATGGGGCGGTCAATTCCGGTCAGCACACTGCCGCCTTCGCGTAATCGCAGCATGGCTTTTTTTAGAGCGCTGATCGAAATAGGCGTGGCAATCATCCCGGTATAGCGGCGCAGCAGATTCTGAAAGCGGTATCCCGCGCCTGGATGTGCAAAGGTAAGCGCCTGGAAAGTTTCCCCGCGAATTGAGAGGTACAACCCGGCCAGATCAAAATTGCTCAGGTGCGGGATGGCAATCATGGTGGGTTGGTTTTCGCGGATACGCTGGAAGGTTAATTCGGCAGCCGGAGTCATCTGCACCATGCGTTGGATGGCGCGCGGGCGATTGATGTAATGCAAATAATCATATTGAGCGCGGGCTTTGTTCCGCAGCGTTTCACGCACAATCAAATTTAATTGCGCCTCGCTCAACGTACCCCCATGAACTACCTGCTGATTGGCGCGCAGCGCGCGAACCATGGGAGTCTGTATTTGCCCGGCAATGATATCGGCAACCCTGCATCCCAACCAGTAACCAATTCCCGGCGGAAGAATTTGTGCCAGGTTAAAAACGGTCATCGAAGCAAAGCGACTGTTAATGAATGGATCGAGATTCATCTGTGAACTCCGCAATTGGACAATATTGTATCACCGCCTTAAGAAAAGCGATAAGTGTCCTTCATAAAATTACAGGGGGTTGTTTATCCTGTTTGGGCAGGGCTTTATTCGCTTACACAATGGATTGACCCGATGTGTATAAAGGTTCTTGGTCAGGAGTGCAATGACAAACAGGGAAAGTAACCCTGCCAAAAAAAGCAGGTTCATCCCTTGACAAAAGAGTATTAAATCGTAAAATTGCGATATAGGATTGATGATGCCAAAGTCAGATGCAGAAACCCTCCAACTCAAAAAAGACCAGGCGCGCCTGGCCAAAATGCTCAAAGCCCTGGGCAACCCGGTGCGCTTTCGCATTGTCGAGTTCCTGGCTGAAAAACAGACCTGCATTACCAATGACATTGTAGAAAATATCCCGTTGGCCCAATCCACCATCAGCCAGCACCTCAAGGTGCTGCGCGAGGCGGGATTGATCATCGGTGAAATTGAAGGTCCTGCCACCTGTTACTGCCTTAACCCGGAAGGCATCTCGTGGTTAAAAGACCAAATCAGCCGCTGGCTGCCTGAATGCTGCCCGGGCGGCATCATCGTACAGGTGCCGGTTAAATTGCGCAAATAACCGTACCGCTCTTTTTTTGCTTACATAATCGTATTTTTGCGATATAGAAAGGAAACACTTTTCATGACGACCACCAACCCTTCTCAAGCGTATTTCAACCAGGTCGCGGACCAATGGGACTCGCTGCGCAGCGGTTACTTTCGTGAGGCGGTCCGTGAAGCGGCGATTGCGAAAGCCTGCCTCCATGCGGATATGACCGTTGCCGATGTGGGCAGCGGGACCGGTTTTATGGCTGCCGGGCTGGCTCCGCTGGTGCGCCAGGTGATTGCCCTGGACGGTTCAACCGCGATGCTGGATGTTGCCCGCAAGAATCTGAGCCAATTTGAAAATGTCCGCTTTCAGGAAGCGGATGGGTTGACGCTGCCCTTGCCGGACGGCAGTGTAGACGCGGTATTTGCGAATATGTACCTGCATCACTGCCCGGATCCGCTGGCGGCGATCCGTGAAATGCAGCGCATCCTGCGCCCCGGCGGGCGGTTGGTGATTACCGACCTGGATACGCATTCCCATGCATGGATGAAAACGGAAATGGCGGATGTCTGGCTGGGGTTTGAGCGCAAGCAGGTGCTGGAATGGTATCGCGAGGCCGGGCTGGTGAACCGGTTGGTGGATTGTACCGGCCAATCTTGCTGTGCCGAGTCGAAGGATGCGGCGCTGGGAAACAGCACTGAGCGAGCCGCTCAGATCAGTGTCTTTGTTGCGGTTGGCAGCAAACCGGTGCGCGGTGCGCGCGAGGCGGTACAGGCCAATTATGGTGCCGCCGCGAGCCAGGGCACTTCCTGCTGCACTCCGCAGCCTGCCCAACCCGCCGCGAGTTCTTGCTGCGGGGGTGCAGCGCCGGAGGAGCATGTCATTTTTCAGACCGGCTACAGCGCGGGGCAGATACAGGTTGTGCCGGAAGAAGCCGCGGACCTGGCCCTGGGCTGCGGAAATCCTACCGCGCTGGCCGGATTAAAACCCGGCGAACGTGTGCTGGATATCGGCAGCGGGGCAGGTATGGATAGTTTCCTGGCTGCCCGGGCGGTTGGCCCGCAGGGAAAGGTGATTGGGGTGGATATGACCCCGCAGATGATCGAACGAGCGCGGCGCGCGGCTGCCCGCGGTGATTATCCGCAGGTTGAGTTCCGCCTGGGGCAGGCGGAAGACATGCCGGTCGAAGACGGCAGTGTGGATGTGGTGCTCTCGAACTGTGTGATCAACCTGTGCGAAGATAAAGGCCGGGTATTCCAGGAGGCTTACCGGGTGCTTGCGGAAGGCGGCCGCCTGGAAGTGAGCGACATGGTTACCTCCGGGACAATGAACCTGGCGCAGATGACCAACCCCGAGCAGTGGGCGGGCTGCGTTTCCGGCGCGCTGCCAGAGCGAGAGTACATTGACTTAATCGCCCAGGCCGGGTTTAGCCAGATTCGCGTGCGGCGCAGTGCCAGCGCAGGCAAAGCGGGCGGCGTGGAGGTGTACAGTGTACAGGTCTCGGCGCGCAAAAACCGTTGGTCAAGCGGCCAATGCGAGGAAGCAGAAGCCAATAGCGGCTTTGGTAAATAATAAAGTTTGGACAGATTCAATACCTTCGCCAAATTTCTAGTAAATAATCTGATCTCGTAAAACTGCTACAGGTAGGGGCGAGGCAAAAACAAGTACGCCAGATATAAGGGTCTTCTTTGCCTCGCCCTTACAAGATATGGCATTTCTAAAAATGGCAAAGGTATTAACAGATTGGGTTTCTTATTCATACGCAGATTTGTGTGTAAAAAACATTATCTCTTTTTGAAGGAATTATCTATAATAATTATATGAATACGTGATGAATCTAAGATTTTAAACTATGAAGAGGGGGTAGAACCATGAAAAAGAATGTTCAATCCATCGTGATTTTAATGATCATGGCAGTTATGCTGATCACTTCATGTTCCACAGGAGGCAACAGTTGGTCTTCAGACCCATCCGCGGAAATAACCTGCGAAGAGGGTGTTTGTGCTGAAATTAACATTGGTCAGCCAATCGTACTTAACCAACCCGCTGATATTACAATAACCATTCGTTCAACAGTGGATTACCCAAATCTTTCGATTGCTTTGCATGCTGTACCTTCAAATGTTATTTTTGGCCCAGACTCTAACTGGTCTTATGACGCAATCGCAAACCAAAGTAAAGAATTTCATTCTGAGGTTACATTTACATCGGAAGGCGAATATCAGGTTGGAGCGATGGTATTTACGGTAGGAGGACTTCTCCTCTCTAATGAGGAACGGATATTAATAACGAAAGATGGCGTCGTTATTAACCCAACGATCAACCCCAATCCGACTTCGGATTTGTTCCTTCCAAGTACCCCTCAACCCGAAGCGATGACAGCCACAGCGCAGGCTGAGGTCACCCCTACACCGCTGCCCCCGGTAGAAGGGTTCACCCCGCAGGAATGGCTGGAGAAATGCGGTTGGAGTGTGGAACAGTTGCAAACACTGAAGGAATGGCCAGGTATTTCGGGTTGGTTAAAAATCTCCGAGACTTCTGTGATCGGAGAACAATTGAATGGAACACTTTCAGTTGGGTTCAAAGATGAAGCGAATCCAGATGTTACGATCCAGGCTCGTATTGGATTATGTACAATCGGGCAGGGCTGGACAACAGATGGGACTCACGAATGGAATGCCACCCTGCGTTCGGGAACGCCTTTTGAAGCCCCCGTTTCGGTGAGTTTTACCCAGACGGGCGATATACCCATCTTTATTGTGGTGTTGGATACGCAAAACAACCGGATTGCCGGGATTGGCCGCCTGATTGCAGTTTTGCCGTAAATTAAGAAATCTGTGGTTGCAGCGTTTATTCGTTCCGCTACGGTTTAATCTCAACCACTACACCGGCCTCCGCCCAGTTGAACAGCCATTCGGCAGGTTCCAGGTCGAGGATGATGCAGCCGTAGGAGGCCGGTTTCCCCAAGATTTCTTTCCACAACCGCCGCCCGCTGGAAAGGGTCGGCAGCCCGTGAATGCCGTTCATAAAGCCCGGCCAGGCCTCGTAAATTCCCAGGAAATGCGGCATATACAGGTCCCACACCGAGGCGTAGGCTTCTACGTCATGGGTTTGCACCTGGAATACGCCCGGCTGAGTTGGTGAGCGGTCAATGCCGGTGCTGATCACAAAATCACGGATCAAATTGCCGTTTTCATAGACCCACATGTGCTGGTCGGTGATCGAGATAACCACGCGCTTCCCCAGCACCACTGGCAGCGGCAGCAAATCATCTTTGGAGGGGATATTAAGCGTTTGCCCGACCGGTACAGCGTCCGGGTTGATGCCCGGGTTGGCCTTCACAATCATCCAGAAGGGAATGCCGGTGCGGTAAGCGATCTTGAGCAGGGTGTCGCCCGGCTGGACGGTGTAGGTGGTGGGGGCATGGCGCAACAGCACCGTTACTGGTTGGTGGTTATACCAGCGTTCTGTTAATGAATAGGGAGCGTCCAACGGCGCAAAACTGCGCGCGGGAGTCACTTCCGCTTCCAGGCTGGCCAAATAGGCCGGGAAACCGCTTTCATCCAGGCTGAGTTGGATCTGGCCGTCTGGCTGGGTTAAGCGAATCCATCCTGCCAGCATTTCCGGCGGCACGCTCCACTCGATCGTTTCATTCGAAATCGGGTCGTAAGCCTGCACCAGCAGCGGGGCGGTAAGCTGGCTGCTGACCTGGCTTAATTGGGCAGCCAGATCCGCGGTGGCCGAAGGCGCAGGGCGGGTGGACAGCGGCAAATAACGGGTCATCAGGATCAGGGATGGATTTTCGGCCATCTGCCGCAGGGTGGTCTCAATATCCAGTTCCAGGCCGGATGCGCCCGGAACCACGCTCCACTGGCCGCTGCTGTAACTTAATTGGGCGGGTTCGGGGGCGATATAGACACTGGCGGCCAACTTTGCCAGCCGGTCTGCGGCTGTCTGAGGGTTAAATACGGCGGCCGGAGCAACGCTGGGCGGGTTTGCAGCACTGGTCAGGCTGGTGAACAATTCAGCCCAGTGGTTTTCACCGCGGCCGTAATCATAGGCGGCGCGCGCACTGGCGGCCGGGTCCACCCACAGCCCAAATTCCAGGCTGTTGACTTCCCAATAACGGCTGCCGTCACCGGCCAGCAGCGCCCGGTTCTGGTTGTAATGCTGGTTGATTAAATCCGCGGCAGCGTCAGCGTCCATGCCGCCCACGTTTAAATCACCCACCAGGACATTCGGGGCAATCGGCCCAGCGGTTTGAAAGAGAAAAAACATGCCAAAGAACAGCCAGCCTGCCAATAAAAATGCGGCTGCAACCAATAATGCAATCAGTCCCCAGCGCAGCCTGGTTTGCGGTTGGCTGGCGGGCGGGGCGGTATAAAGGGAGGATGATGTTGACATTTGCATATAGTTATAACGCAAAACCGGGGTGAAAGTTCCCCTGCGCAAAAAAAAAGATATTTTCGATCTTGCAGGGTCTATGCCAACCCGGGCAATCTATCCGAAATTTCATAAAAAATCCTCCGCCGGTTTCCCGGGGAGGATTTTTGCTGTCCAGCTGATGATCTTAAGCTTAATCGATATACCGGTATCCATAGCAGTCCCGCAATTCGCCATTGACCTTGACCTGCCAGATTCCATCCCCTTCCATTGAGGTGGGATAGGCTTTCAGTGCATCTTGCTGCGCGGCCAGGAGCACGGCTGCCCGCTCCCTGGAAAGGTGGTAGCCGGGAAAATTAATGCGCGGCAGGTTGTCCCGGTCGGCGCGGCGCTGTGCGGTATCCGCGATGATCGCCGTGCGGCAGGCCAGCGTCCCGCCCAGGTCATCCCGCAAGGTTTGCGGCAGTGCCGGGTTGTTGAATGCTGCGGCCAGAGCCGGGATCGAATCATCCGACAGGCTGACCAGGTACGGCGCATCCAACTCAAAGCCGCCCCGCGCCCGCTGGACGTTTTGGCGGACGATGAAATCATCCACATTCATCAGGTTCAATGTCGCCCCAAACCCGACCACGGTAAACAGCGCGGCCAGTCCAAACAGGCGCGGTTTGCGCAGCAGTTCCAGCGCAACCGTCATCACCAGCAGCGCACCCAGCCAGATCATAAATACATGCGTGACGGTGCGGATGCGGGAAAAGCCGTAGGCCGATTCATACAGCAGCAGCCGCTGAAAAGCCGAGACCAGAATCACCGCCACCAGGGCGACCAGGCCAATGCCCAGCAAGGAAAAGGTGCGGCGCTGCGTGCCGTCGGCGCGGCGGGTGATGGTTCCCAGGCCAAAGAAGAGCAGCAGCGAGAGAAAAGCCACCGCCACCATTTCGCCAAATCCGCGGCGGGCGTATTCGGCATAAGTGAACCCTTCGAGGTTGATGTTGGCCTGCCCGCCAAAGAAATACTGGAACTGTACCACCACAAAAAAGACAAATAAGAGATTCACGGCCGCCAGAATAATCACCGCCTCTAACCAGCCTAAGAAAGGCTGCAGCCAGGCCTTTTCCAGGCCGGTCAGTTTCTCTTCACGGCTGACCAGCAGCGCATGCAGGAAGATTCCCACCAACACATACCCGCCCACCAGGATGTAAGCCAGCCGGAAGATGTATTCGGGCAGGTTTTCAATGCGGATCAAGTAGAGCAGGCTGTCCAGCTGCTTGGAGAAAATCGGGTCGGCTGAAGCCAGCAGCGCGGCCAGGACGGCCACCACCGGCAGCGCCAGCACAATCCCGCGGATCACAGGCAGCACAGAGGCGCGCTTCTTTGGGTTGGTTTCCGGTACTTCGCTGCCTTGCGGATCGTTCCCCGCAGGACGCTTGCCAAAGGTGTCAATCGGCCGGCCCAGTGCGCTGCCGATCAGGCGAAAAATGCCCAATACCATATCGGTCAGGCTGTAGGCAAGCCAGCGCCCGCCCCGGAAGGTCAGCACCAGCAGGATCATTAAGGTGAGCGTCAGCAAGATATTCACCGTGGAGGTGAAAGGCTCTTCGCGGATAAAGGTCATTGCGGCGAAGAAGCCAATTGGCACCAGCAGTACCAGACTGGCTCTTGCGGGGGGCAGCTTTTCTTTCCAGGCCAGGAAAAAGCCGCCCAGCAGGCAAATTGCGACAAAAATGGCAAAGGAGATGCCCAGTTCCTGTTTCCAGAAAACAAAGTCAAAGCCCCAGGCAATCAACAGGGCCGTGATCCATAAGCGGGAGGTGTTTTTAACAGTCGTCATTGATTCGTTGCTCCGTAGATTTGTGAATTTCGGCTGCCGGATAGGCAGCATTGTGCTGTATTTCGCCCCCTCCCTGCGAGATTTTCCCCTATTTTCGAACATTGAGACGCTTCTTTGACAGCCATAGCGAAAATGGGGGGACAAAAGGGGGGCCGTGTTTGTGATACGTACCAGTGTAGTGATTTCACACGGCTCAAAACACCCTTCAAGGCGGCAATCTTAAGCACTTAAGTGCTTGACAGCCTCCCCGCAGACAGACTATGATCATGATTTAATACCCTTATTGTGGATCGAGCGCCCCCATGACCCTGACCCTCCTGCTTGTTGAAGATAATCCCAACCTGCGGCCTGCTTTAAAAGCCGGTCTGGAAGCTACCGGCGCTGTGCAGGTCACGGCGGACTGCGGCAGCGGCGAGGAAGCGCTGGCACTCTGCCTGGCAAACCCGCCCCAGGCTGTGTTGATGGATGTGCAGCTTGCCGGGGAGATGAACGGCATCCAGGCGGCGGTGGCCCTGCGGCGAGAATTTCCGCGCCTGCCGGTGGTGTTTTATTCCATCCAGGATGATGACCGTTATTACCGCGATTTTCGCCGTTCGGGCATCCTGTCTCATTATGCGTATGTGCGCAAATCGAATTACCTGCTGCCGCAAATGATTGTCCCGCTGCTGCAAGATGCCGCAGCCGGGCGCAGTTTTATCGATCCGGAGATTGAAAGCCGCGTCCAGGAAGTGCGCCGCAAAGACGAAGAATCACCGCTGGAGCTGCTGGAGCCAAATGAACAGGTGGTGGCAAAATTGATTGCCCAGGGACTGACCAACGAACAGATTGCTGCCCGCCTGGGCTTTCGCGATAAGCGCACCATTTCGCGCACCAACGGCCAGATTTATGCCGCCTGGGGGCTGCAAGATTCAAGCACCGATGAAAAAGTAGCCCGCACAAGGGTCGGCATCATTTTGCGAAGCGGGCGCTTGCTGCGCTGGGATGCGGACGGTACACCGCAGGCATTAAATGAGCGCGGTGAGTGGCAGCCCTGGGAGGATGCGGTATGACGGGCATTCCACTCCTGGATTGGGCTGTCCAGGCGGTTTCATTTTTTAATACCTGTATCCTGATCTGGTTGGGATTCACTGTTTTATTAAATGCCGAGCGGCGCGATTGGGGCGTCTGGCTGGCCGCTGCGGGATTGTTTGCCGGGGCGGCTTTTTTTATCAGCCATTCCGCCATCCTGGGGCAAAGCCTGCTGGCCACCACCCGCGGGCTTAATTTCTGGTGGCATGCGGGCTGGGGGCCGGTGGTGGCATCGCCGTACGCCTGGTATATTTTGATGTTGTGGTACACCGGCTACTGGGAAAAACCCCGCCCGGCACTCTACCACCGCCACACCTTCTGGCTGGGGATTACGGTCATCTTCACCCTGGCATTGGCGGGGTTGTTCATCTTTGGCAATCCGCTGCCAACCCTGGCTTTGGGGGCGCAGTTTGACTTTTCCAATAAGCCAACTTTACTGGGTGCGCCGCTGTTGTTGATCGCTTACCCGGTGTATATTGCCCTGTGCATCCTGCTCTCGCTGGATGCGCTGCTGCACCCAGCGCCGTCACCGCGCCCCTTGACCGAGATTGCCCGCCAGCGTGCCCGTCCCTGGCTGGTTGGCGCTTCATTTCTTTTGCTGCTGGTCAGTTTGCTGGTGGGTGGGGTGCTTTTCTTTGTGGTCCGATTTATCCGTAGTGCTCCCGGGCTGGTTGAACTATATAACCGCTCGGTTGTCACCCTGGCCTGGCTTGATTTGCTGATTGCGGCCATGATCGGAATCGCGGTGCTAATGTTAGGCCGGGCTATTATGGCCTATGAGATTTTTACCGGCCACACACTGCCGCGCCAGGCCTTGCTGCGCGATTGGCGGCGGGCGATCATTTTGTGCGGCGGTATTTCTGTGCTGTTCTCCTGGGCGCTGACCGATCACCTGCGCCCAATTTACATGCTCTTATTGGCCGCCGGGTTGATGGTCACTTTTTATGCACTGATCACCTGGCGTTCCTTTGCCGACCGGGATGCCGCCATGCGCTTGCTGCGTCCATTTACGGCCAGCCAGGGTTTGTTTAGCAAAATCCTTTCCAGCGAAACGGCAGCCGCGGATGAAATTCCAGCGGAAGCCCTTTTTGCCTCGCTGATCCAGGAGGTACTGAGCGCGCGGCAGGCTGCGCTGGTGCCGTTGGGCGCGCTGGCCGGGTTGATTAAGCCGCTGACCTATCCTGAAACCGCAGACTTCGATTTCCCTACCCTGGAAGAGGTGCAAACCCGTTTCCCTTCGCCGCAGGCCGCCTTAAAACCCGCTGATGACCGGGCTGGATGGATGATCCCGCTGTGGAATGAGAGCGGATTGGTGGGGGTGCTGCTGTTGGGTGACAAAATGGGCGGCGGTTTCTATTCGGAAGAAGAAATCGAGATTGCCCGTTCCAGTGGTAAGGCACTGTTGGATTCGCAGGCTGCGGCAGAGATGGCCCACCGCCTGGTGGCGCTGCAGCGCGACCGGATGGCGCAAAGCGCAGTGATTGACCGCCGGACGCGCCGGGTGCTGCACGATGATGTGCTGCCTCGTCTGCATACCGCACTTTTGCAGTGGAGTGCGCAGCCTTACGCGCAAACACCCGAAGGCCAACAATCCTTAGAACTGCTGGCTGGGGCACACCGCGAAATTTCTGCGCTGCTGCGCGAAATACCGCCCCAGGTGACCCCGGACCTGGCCAGGTATGGGGTGGTTGGGGCGCTGCGCCGCGTGCTTGAAACCGAGCTGGCGGGTTCTTTTGATGCTGTCCGCTGGCAGGTGGATCCAGCCGCAGAAGCCGGGCTGGCTGTACTGCCCGAATTGACCGCCGAAGTGGTGTATTATGCTGCCCGCGAGGCCGTCCGCAATGCGGCCCGCCACGGGCGCGGCGGGCAAAATACTGCCCGCCCGCTGCACCTTCACCTGGAGGTGAGCCGCCAGGGAGCGTATTGGCAAATTGTGGTGGAAGATGATGGAGTGGGTCTGCAATCGCCTGCCCGGACGGACACCAACGGCAGCGGGCAGGGCCTGGTGCTGCATTCTACGTTGATTGCGGTGGTTGGCGGCTCGCTGGCCTTAGAAAGCGAACCAGGCCGGTTCACCCGCGCCGTTTTGAGCATTCCCACCCCGCGCTCAACCGGTCTGCCCGAATGATTCCGGCCTGATGATGTCCATTAACCGCCAGCCAGCTTAGTTGTTTCTTGGGTCTGCCTCACCGTATTCGCAGCCGCCCATTTCGCCATCGAAAATATCCACCAGTTCGTATTTGCCGTTTTTCTTCTCGTACAGCTCCACCGAACCGGAAGCCCAACCGCCGTTCCACAGGTTATTGTGACGCTTTTCGCCGTCTGGGTTTTCATAATTGAAGCGGTGCATGTGGGTGCGCGGGCAGGTGAACAGGATTTTTATCTTCGCTTTGTTGTTCCAGGCTTCCAATTCCCAGACCACCTGGGCAGCTTCCACCCGGCAGTTGGTTTTTTGCTGCGGCCCGGTCCAGAATTTGGAAAAATTGAACTCGTGCAGTTTGCCCTCGTGATAAAAGGCGATCAGCAGGCGGCGCGGCAAAGCCTGTCCCCAGACTACCGGCTCGGCTCCGCCCACATCCAGGCTGGTCAGGGGCAGTTTCTTGCCGGTGGAACGGCTGGTGAAATTATTGCAGTTCAACCAGATCCACAAGTTGGTGTAATCCTGGCCCCAGTTCTTGTCCTGGTATCCGGCGCTGGTTTCCGGGGTTACGTCAAATATTTCCCCATTGAAGGTAATGGTACCCTGGTAGCGGGTGAGCATTCCCTGGGCATGCCAGAACATCTCAAAAGCGTTCAAGGCACGGAACAGTCCTGATGCGCCAAACCCAACGCTGTAGCTGAGCACTTTATTGGCTTCCAGATTCCAGGACATTTCTCCAGACTCGCTCATGTATTCCGGGTGCGCAGCCGCTTCTTCCGGGGTCAGCCTGACATGCCCTTCCAGATGCGTTTCGGTGACAAAATATGGCCCGATGGAGACTTTCAGCGGATCATCCTGAACGGTGAAATCCTTGATCGGGTAATAGTTGTGAATTTGGACCGCTTTGCCGGGCCCCCAGGTGCCTGCCTTGAGCATGGCGTAGGACGGCCGCTTGCCTTTGGCGCGGTTTTCTGGCAGCTGGCCAAAAACCGGTTCCGCCTCACTCAGCCCCGGATTGATCACAAAGTACTCAATGAAGAACGGCTGGCGTTCACCGGTACTGCGGCTGACTCCGATCAGTGAATGCCACCACCAATCGTAGCCCCGGTTTTTCAAAACACCTTTGAGCATAAATGCGTTGCGCGGATTCATAACCCCTCCTTGAGCGATGAACTTGGATTGAATCAGGAGCAGATTTACTCCTGAAAGACACCTTGCCGGAATGGAACCCACCAGGTAAATCCAAACAACAGCGTTTTGAGTACAACCGGTAAACTATTTAAATTTTTCTGCCGGATCCAGGGGAGCGTGATGCGCAATTCAAATAGATGAAGTGCCAGTACACCCAGCCCAATACCCCAGCCAAGGCCGGGGCGGCCTGCAATCAAGCCCGCCACGGGCGATCCGACCAGCAGCAGTACAGCCAAAATTTGTAAAAAAATCCAAAATAATTTCTTCATCGGTTAGCCTGTGAAGGTAGCCAGCACAGCCCAGTTTTCGGCGCTGCACAGCTGGCGGATTTCTTGCGGGGTGAGCGGTGGAATTTCCAGGCGGATTGGTTCTTGCGTCAGGTCAGCCTGTTCCAGGCGGTGCTTTTCTGTTTCATCTTGCGCAAAGGGGCGCGGGCAATCCAGGCGGTGACCGGCGCGGTACAGGCGTTTGCGCGATTCGCACATTTTTAATGTGTCTAGCAATAGGGGCAGCAAGTGTTTGTTGCGCGGTGAAACCACGCTGCAGAGGGTGCCGGTCAGGCGGTGCACGGCCACATGGGGGGAATTTGGATAGGGCATACAGCCGTCCACAAACACATCCACCTGGTCTTTCAAACTGCGGGCGCAGCTGCCCACTGCCAATTTTTTACCGGGTTGGCGCAATATTTCCTCCACCGGAACCGGCCGTCCCTGGGTATCCAGGTAGCAGGTTGCGCCGTCCAGTTTAACCCCGCTGCCCATTAACAGCACCAGTGAAAAATCCTGGCGCTGGCCTTCGCGCATGAACATATCAAAAGCAAAACGGGTGGTGGCCAGGCAGCCGCCGCGGCAGCTCAATTCCATTGCCTGGGCGGTTTCTTCGGAACAGACCGCGCAGGCTTGCATCTGGGGGGCGTGCGGCATGGTGTGCCCGGTATAGACGCGCACATTGGGAAACTGCGCGCGGAAGGCTTCATTAGTTAATGAAGGGTCAGCAGGACGGAACGGCGTCACCCGCGCATCTCCAATCACCTCAACCGATGGATCACCAAAGCCACAGGCATCTGCGCAGCGCATTAATTCGATATCTTGCGGGTCAAACCCCATCATGCGGGTGGCGACCCGGTCGGTCTCCACGCTGTTATTACCGCTGATGATGACGCGCGTATCAACGGGGTCCACCGGCGCGGGGCAGTTTCCCTCTCCGCCGATGATGCCGTCAATCACGACCAGGTCAGGTTGGAAGAGATAGAGCAAATCCACCAGCTTCTGGTCGATCTGGTAATGGTGGCTGCGCTGGCGCAGATTATAGGGCAGGATGCCCATTGAATTTTTAAAACCCAGGGTAACGCCTGTATACAGGTTGGTCTTTAATTTGGGAACGGAGACGTAAAAAGCTTCTTTGGCAATAATCTCGCTGAATATGCGCGGAACATAAACTTCTTTGCTAACCCTGGCGCGCGGGACGTAATACCGGTCGGTAGGCTGTTCTTCTAATGCGATTAACTGCGTTTTGCGGTAGCGCGCCAACCGGTCAATTCCGGCTACGCGGAAGGAACCGCGGGTTGGCACGCCGCGCCCGGAGGACTCGACGATGACGATTTGATCGGTATACTGCTGGAAGAAAGCAGTCACGGCATCCAAAACGCGTGGATCGGTTGTCTCCGGGAAATCCTCTTCTGTCAGTCCCATGCCCGTGTAAACTGTGACCAGGTTGGGCTTGATGACCACTTTTCGCCCGTTCAACTGGCGGGTGAAACCGGTGCGCTCATCCAGCTGGCGCAGGTTTTGGGTAACGGTCTGGGTGATGGCCTGGATATCCGGCCGGGAGAAATATTCCGGGCTGCCGTAATTGCGCGGCAGGGCTACAAAATCCCGGTGGTAATCCATTTCGGGCGCATGAGTGATCATTACACAGCTGGGGCTTGGTTGGGTCATTGCGGCTCTCCTGAAGGAATGGAGCGGTCAGGCGGAAGGTTGGATCATTTGAATGACATTCATTGGGCAGGCGCTTGCGCAAAATGCGCAGGCAATGCAGCGCGCCGGTTGGGCCAGGTGCGGGGTCACGTGCGGTTTTTTCCCGTTGGGGGCAGCCCAGTCCAGGCAGCTTACCGGGCATTCTTCCAGGCAGATGCCGCAAGAGATGCAGCCTGCCTCCAGGACAACCGGTTTGGCCCAGAAGGAGCGTTTTTGGTGAATCGCCGCCTGCCCGGAAGGAGCCAGCAGCGCGTCCGCCGGGCAGATGCGCCCGCATGCACCGCAATCAATGCAGCGTTCGGGCTGGATGGTGTGCCGTTCTCCGCGGCTGCCGTGAATGGCAGTCGTAGGGCAGATTTTTTGACAGGCAGTGCAGCCGGTGCAGTTCTCATCAATCCAATAGGCCATCGGTTGGGTCTCCCGTTCCATTGAGTCCAAGTTCATGCAAGGTGTGCGTTGTCGGAATTCCCGTTTGCGGGTCCCAACCCATTTGCTGCCAGTAATCGCGCTTCATGGCCTCCAGTTCAATGCTGCGGCCGCGGTTTGCACCTTGCTTCAACGGGGGCATTCCGATGGCGCGCGGGCTGATGGATAATTTGCGCGGGTCCACACCCTGTTTGATGTTGAACATCTGCCGCAGGGTCTGGATACGGCGGCCAATTTGCATATATTCATCCGGGCTGATCTGCCAGCCGGTGGCGGCATTGAGCCATTCAAAAAAGGGCAGGCGGTCCACGCCCAGGAATCCGCCAAACATGCACAGGCCGGCGCCGTTATACAACTGGGTGAAACAACTTGTGCAGACCGCTGCCGCGGCTTTCTCCGGGTCAGACCGGTATTTGCCGTCTTTGCCGTAGAGAATGTGCGGGCGCGGCGCCGATTTGACGCGCTTCCACAGGCGGTACATCTCGTAATAGGTCTGCGCACCGGTGGTGTGCCGCCCCGGTGTGGGCTCTACGCTGGCGTGCAAGGCGTAACCGGGATCCAGGCGCGGGTCGTGCATGGCAATTTCCTGCCCGCCGGCGTGAATGGCTCCCTCGCTGCTGTTGGAATTCAGACGGGCTGCTGCCCGCTTGACCCCGTCAGCCAGCAGGTCGCCGATCCCTTGCCGCTGGATCATCTGGTCCACCAGGCCTATTACCGAGGCCGCATTGCCCCAACTTAAATCCAACCCGCCTAACTGTTCGCGGGTCAGCGCGCCTTGCGCCGCGGCCTCCAGCGCAAAGCCTACGGCAGCACCGGCGGAGATGGTATCCATACCTGCCCGGTTCAGGCGGTCGTTAATTTCAAAGATAGCATCCAGGTTGTCGTTTAGCAGCAGACCGCCAAACGCCATCACGGTTTCATATTCGGGTTTGTGCGTCTCGCCTTCACCCAGGCTGCAAATCCCGCCGCAGCCCAGCGGGCAGGAATAGCAGTGATATTTGCGAATCTCGCGGGCGATGATCTTGTCCGGGTCAATGCCGTTGGATCGGGATTGGGGATAATCTTTTTCGCTGCCAGCCCAGTTTTTAATCGGTGAATCGCCCCACTCGACAGAGACCTGGTTCATACCGGTGGTGCCCCACTTGCGAAAGAGCGGGATGGACAGCATGCCGTCCATGCGCAGGCTCAGCGGAAGCGCACGCATGATTTTTCCCATCACCGGCAGCCTTTTGCCTTGCGGCAGCGGCAATTCTGCGCGGAAATATTTGCTGCAGGCGCGGCTGAGTGCTTTGACCTTTTCCGGATCAGCGCAGCGGATGGGCTGGCTGCCGTTCAAAACCACAGCTTTCAGCATTTTTGCGCCCATCACAGCGCCCAAGCCGGAGCGTGCAGCCAGGCGCCCGCGGTCATGGCAGACCCCGGCCAGCAGGGAGCGTTTCTCGCCTGCCGGGCCGATGCAGGCAACCGATGGTTTTTTGCCGGAATGAAACTGCCGGGTCAAGGTGATCTCGGTCTCTACTGAGTCCATGCCCCACAGGTTTGCTGCATCCTCCAGGCGTGCGCCATTGGCATCAACGACCAGAATGACGGGTTTTTGGCTGAGGCCGGTAAAGAAAATGCCGTCATAACCGCAGCGTTTAATTGCAGGGGAGAAGGTGCCGCCGCAGTTGGCATCGCCCCAGGTGCCGGTCAGCGGAGATTTGCCTGCGACCATCCAGCGGCCAGTGAACAGGCTGCCTGTGCCGGTCAGCAGGCCGGAAACAAAGCCCAGAATGTTTTCCGCGCCCAGCGGATCGGCGCCGGCTGGGATGCGCGGGTACAGGATATAAGCCGCCAGTCCCAACCCGGATAAATATTGCCGGTACACCTCATCCGGAATGGATTCTTCGTGAATATTTCCCGTCGAAAGGTTTACCCATAAAATTTTTCCTGCATACGGTTTATTGGTCATGCTGCTTCTCCACCGGAGCCCCCAGGATTTTATGAATATTGGTGGCTGCCAGCAGAAAGCCGCGCAGCTCTTCTTCGCTTAATTGCCCGGCATTTGCCAGGATCAAATGATAGGTGTAAGTTTCCACCTGCTGCAGCGCTTCTTCGCCGCAGGGCAGGATGGAGACAAATACCTCGCGGCGGTCGTTTTGCCCGCGTTCTTTCAGCAGGTAGCCGCGTTCCACCAGCCGGTCCACCAGGCGGGTGGCTTGAAAAAGCGGTGTTTGCAGCGTTTCGGCAATTTCACTGATGCGCGCGCTGGCACAGCGGCGCAAGAACTGCAGCAGGCAAATTTGCTGGTAATTCAGCCCAAGCCGTGCGTCCAGTTCGCGCTCGTAATGGTAGATCTGTTTCAGAAATTGAAACAGAATCTCGTCGATTTGACGTTTGGAGATTTGATTAAGCATGTTATTGATTACGGGGAAAAGAATCTCAACTGGTTTTATTGTACATAAATAATTGCAAAATGCAAGTATTTAAATTCCTGCATTTGCCGGTCGTTGCAGCCTGAAAGCAATTATTTCAATTCCATTTCCATGCCCACATCATCCGGGTCATCCCCGTAGCGCGGGATTTCATAAAAGCCCAACTGACGGTAAAACTGGAAGGCGCGCGGCTGGTAGGCCGGACTGGTTTCCAGGCGCACTTTGGTGTAGCCGTTGGCGCGCGCGACCGCCAGCAGTGCCTGCATCATCTGGTAGCCCAGGCCCTGCCCCTGGTATTCCGGCAGCAGCCACAGGCGTTTGATTTCGCCCACCTGGTCTTCCAGGCGGTGCAGCGCACCGGTTCCAATGATGCGCCCGGCATCGCTCATGACCAGGAAGGCACCGCCGTTATCCACGTAGTGCTGTTGGTAATTGTCGATATCCGGCAGGCTCCATTTTTGCCGGTAGTAAGCAATCGATTCATCCAATGTTTCACGGTCGTGGAAAAGCGCGTGCGCTACGGCATAAATCACGCAGCGAGCTTCCTCAATTTGATCAGGGCGGAGGGGGGATATGGTTGGCATACGCGGATTATACCCGCGCACACCCGGGAATGGAAAACATGCGGGATTATTGGGCAGATTCCGGGCTGCTGCTGGCGGGTGCCTGGCTGTTTTCTGCTGCCGGGGGCAAAATTTTGATCTGAATCTGGATGTTGGTTTGTGCGCCCTCGACTTTTGTCTTTTCTTGCAGGTCGAGGTACGGCTTGCCCTTGCCGCTGACCGCAATCACGTAATCCTTGCTGGCTTCGCCCTGCCGTTTTTGCAAGTTAATCATCGCCATAATTGCCACCAGTTCTTCCCATAGCTTGGGGTCTGCACCCAGGAGCGCCTGGCGGGCTTCTTCATCTAATTCATAGCGGACGGATTTATTGCCCGGATCGCGCAGCACTTTGCTGAGCATTTTGGCAATATCGGTGATCACTTCTTCCGGGGAGCGGGTGGTTTTTACCAGGTTGGCGCTGAGGGTGTGCTCGATCTGCATTTGCGACTGCTGGTAGGTGAACTGCATGGTGATCGGCTGGCCGGGATTGGCAAAATTGGCAGCGGTCAGCCCAAGCTGCTCTGCCGAGAAGGTTAGTTCAAAGCGGTAATGCTCCTGCTTCAGGTGCAGGTCGGTGGAACTTTGCGCGCGCAGCGCCAGGGATTGGTCTTTGCGGAAAGCGAATTGGGTTTCCTGGGCGGAGTAGGTTAGCTCGGTCAGGCTGTACGACATGGCAAAAGCTGCCAGCCCAGAACGCGCCTCCGCGGTGCCGGATTCAGCCAGGCTGGTGGAGGGTTTGGCGGCCTGCGGACGAGGTTGACCGCCGGGCAGGCGCAGCAAACTACCCGCAGGGATGCCGATATTCGGGATATTCATGCGGCCTCCTGGCAATTGCCCAAATTTCAGGCGAAACGGTCGATGAGCTGCCCTGTGCCGGTCAGCGAGGGACTGGGCTGCTGCATCATCTTTAATATCGCCGCGGCCTGTTCCTGCTGGGAGTCTTGAATCTCCTTCATCACCGAGACAGCAATCTGCTGCTGGATGCGCGAGACGCTCATCTCCGTAAAGCTTTGCGCCAGACTATCTACCATTGAAACACCAGATACATTCATAGTCTTAGTATCGGCAGGTATATTGAAAACTTTAGGATTAATTAAATTGAGTGAAATTCTAACCAGGGGCAGTCCATCTTGGGTGAGTGTCTTATTTACAGAATAATTGTCTTTTTAAGATTGTGTATACAAGCCAGTTGGGTTAATATGGATGTAACTCGTTGAATATCTGTCCATCTTTACTTAAATTTCTATGTTGAATTTCATATTATATTTGCCGCTCATTGTTCGGTAAGCGAAGGTTATTTTAATTCTGAGAGGAGGGATACCATGACCAGAATTAATCTATCAAAAATTTTCATTACACTGGGAATCTTAGTAACACTATTATTTGCTTTCTTCGTTACGAATGAGGTCAATGCCCAAAACCAAATATCGACAGATATTGCAGACCGGTTGAAACAACAAGGTGTTCCGGTAAAGCAGGTAACCATCATCCACCGGTTCCCGTACGAAATCGAAATCGCTTTACAAAGCGCAAGTAATGATAGCCATCTTGTAATGGATGATAACTGGTTTATGCAACTTGCGCGGCGGGAAGCAACATTTGCATATCGTATTAGCACAAGGCTTAAGAGTTTTAAGTTGACCGTATATAATGCAAAAAATGAATTGATTTACTCAACGCAAACGTATTTATATCCCCAAGATCTTGATCAACAGATTAATACGAAATCGCCAACAGTTGATGCGCTAAAAGCCAAAGAAATTGTTGCCAGCCAGCTTCAGTTGGGCGGATTGAATCTTGATACACTGGACATAGAATCTGATCAGGCTGTGGGTAGCAGCGGCCAGGTTTTGGTAATTCATGTGTCTGGAGAAAATCTGGAAGCAGTAAATGCTTCTCTTCCAAACTTTTTAGGTTCTCTTTTCAGGATATTAGACATCGCCAACTCAGAATATGGCACCTATATCGTACTTTGTCATCTCAGAGTTTCCGATGGGAAAGGCGAAGTTTTGCTCGATTATGTAAAAGATGTGGAATCTGGTTCCACGCAGTGGACATCTGTGCAAGGTCTTTATGATGAATGGTTTCCCAAGCCAGCCGGATCAAACACACCTGCCGCTGATTTGACCCCGATTGCACCTCAAGATGCTTACCCTGTTTCGCCTTCTCAGACCGCTACGTCTATTCCATATCCATAATATTAAAAAAGAATGAATAAGAGGGCCAGTTTGATAGTTTATCGTTAGCACATTTTAGAGGGTATTATGTTTATCCTGCTGACGCTCAGGATTTGTTTGATTGGATGGTCAATGATGTTCAAAGTCTCAGGATTGCAGGATTGTTGAAAGCGTGAGAAACAATGTGGAATTAACGCGATTCTATCCAGAGCTGGGTGCCGTCTGAGTGCAGTTCCAGCCACGCACGGCCAGGGGACAGCCAGCCTTCCGGTAAGGCCGCCGCGCTTTGCCCGTTGCGGACGGCTGGCCGGACGGGGGTGCTGTTCCATTCAGAGTCGGGCGACAGGTCGGCGGCGTTGAGAATCACCCCATCCAGCGGGGGCAGGTTGGTGAGCTGCTGCGGGGAGAACTGGCCGGGGAATAACAGGTGCAGGTTTTGCCATTCCAACAGCAGGGCTGCCGAATCGGCATTGGCGGCCAGCACCGTGACCACCACGCCCTCATCCAGTTGAATTTGCTGGCCGGGGGAGAGGACGGCCTGGGGAATATCCTGTTCCAACAGCAGGTCTTGCAGGCGGGCCGCGGCGCGTTTATCCGGCGGGGCAATGGCCCACAACACCTGCCCGACCGGGAAGCGTTCGGCCAGCAGCGGCAGCCCTTCCAGTGCGGCAGAACGGCTGGTGCTGACCAGCAGCGCATCCAGGCGGCGGTCCAGGGGGGTGGAGCGCCGGCCCAATACCCCGCCGAGTGCGTTGGCACTGGGGGCACCGTCGATCAGGATGCGGCTGCCGTTGGGGGTTTGAATCAGCACGGCCTGGCTGTCCGGCAGGTTGAAAAGGCTGAGGTGCAGGCGGCCGTCCGGGCGGTGCAGCACCAGTGTCCAGGCCAGGACGGCCAGCAGACCCAACCCAGCTAACCCAAGCTCCGGCCTGAGCTGTTTACGCAGTCCGGCCAGGCGTTTTTGGCTGCCGGTCAGGAAGAACAGCAGGGCATAAAAAGCGGCTACTGCGCCCAGCGAGACCTGCCCAACCGTGAAGACACCACGGGGCAGGCGGGACAGCAGCTCCACCACGCGCAGGGTATAGGCGGCAAACGGCCAGGCCAGCCAGCCAAGGAACTGCCCCAAGGGCGGCAGCAGCATCCCGGCGATGGCAGCCAGCCCGCTGAGGATCATCACTGCCGGTTGGACGGGCAGGACCAGCGGATTGGCCAGCAGGGTGCTGCCGGAAAGCCGCTCAAAGTGATACAGGATCACCGGCAGGGTGGTGACCTGGGCGGCCAGGGTGAACAGGAAATACTCGCTGACCGGCGCGGCAATCTTGCGGGCAGCGGGTGCGGTTAATTTTTTCTCCAGCCAGCGCGTCAGGGCGGATTGGAGCGGCCCGGCATACAGCACCAGGCCCAGCGTGGCGGTGAAAGAGAGTTGAAAGCTGACATCCCAGGGCAGGTCGGGGTTAAACAGGCACATTACCGCCGCGGAAAAGGCCAGCGGGTTCAGCCCGGCTGCCGAGCGGCCAATCAGGTGTCCAAAGACGGCCAGCCCGCTCATCACGGCAGCGCGGACAACGGCCGGGTTTGCGCCGACCAGCAGGGTGTAGAACAGGATGGCCAGGACGGCGGCCAGGGCAGCCCAGGCGCGCGGTAAAACGCGGCCAAAGAGCTGGATAAACAGGCCGCTTAAGATGGCCATATTAAACCCGGAGATGGCGATGATGTGAGCGGTGCCGGTGTCTTGAAAGGCGCGCTCCAGGTCTGTGGGCAGGTCTTTATCCAGGCCGAGCAGGATTCCGGAAAGCAGGGCGGCTTCCGGTTGGGGAAACAGGCGGTTAATGGCCTGGTATGCGCGTTCGCGCAGCCAGAAAGCCGCGCGCAGCAGCGGGTTACCGGATTGCAGGCCGGTTTTTTGTATTGCGGGATACTCGATCAGGGTGCGGATGCCCTGGCGGGATAAATAAGCGCGGTAGGAGAAGGCTTCGTTTTCCGGCGGGGTAAGCGGCTGTCCCCAGATTTCGATTTGTTCGCCGTAGCGCCAGTCGCCGCCGGCAGGCAAGCGCAGCAGGGCCTCGCCGCGCACGGGCTGGCTGTGCCCATCTGCAAAGCGGATGGATTGGACGCGCACGCGCAGCATCAGCGAGCGCTCGCGCCGGTCAGGGTCGGCGGAAATCTGCCCGACCAGTTCAACCTTGCCCTGGTCGTTGTAATAGGCCAGGTCTTTGGGCGCGGCGGGCAGGTGGGTGAGCTGGTAGCGCAGCCCGCCGCCAAAAAAGCCTGCCAGCAGCAGACCCAGCGCCAGCAGAGCAATTTTGCGCCAGCGGTTTTCCCAGCGCTGGCCGGGCCAGCGGATTTCGGCGGCAAACAGGGCCAGCGCGCCCAGCACCAACCCGGCCCACAGCCACCAGGGCAGGGGCAGGCAGGCGGCGCAGACTATTCCCGCCAGGAATGCCGACGAGAGCCAGAGCAGCGGCACGTTTTAACGGGGCGGGCGCAGGCGCGGAAGAAAGGCCGGGGTGCGGCGGCGGTATTCGGCATAGGCCGGGCCAAATTCATCCAGCAATTTATCCTCCTCAAAGCGCGATCCGATGATGAAATAGGCGGTGATGCCCAGGTTGAGGGCCAGCAGGTTCCAGGTCATCACGGGCATGAACCACAGCGCCAGCAGCGAGCCGGTATACAGCGGGTGGCGCACGTAGCGGTACAGCCCGTTGGCCACCAGACGCGGCGGCTGCTGCGCGGCGGACGGGTCCAGGGCGGTATCCATGCCGATGAAGCGCATCGCCCCGGTTTGCAGCACGCCCGCCAGCAGCGCCAAACCGCCCAGGGCCTGCAGGAGCAGAGTCAGGGCGGCCCAGGGCAGCGGAATGGTGTAGAGGGTCTGGTCGGGCAGCCGCCAGGCCAGATACAGCACGGGCAGCAGGGTCAGACCTGCCATCAATGAAAAGCCGAGGCGGTAAAAGCGCATGACCTGTGCGCCGAAGCGGTTTTGCACCCATTGTTTGACTGTCCGCGAGGCAGCCAGGGAATGGACCAGCCCGTAAAGTGCCACTGCCAGCAGTACCCAACCAAATCCGTTTTGCATGAAATTTCTCCTGAACAATTAAATTCGCCAGTAACAATTGCTGCCCGCTGCCCCCCTCCCTGCGGGCTGCCCCCATTTTCACGCCGTCTGAACGGACCAGCAAACCTTCGATTGAACATGGGGGATACAATCTTTATTCGATTAATTGTTTAGATGCACAAAAGGCTAAAAAATTACACCGCACTGCTTACCGGCGCACGGCAGGCAGATAGACGCGGTACTGCCCGGCGGCGGTGTGCAATACGCGCTCGGCATAGACATCCGGCTGCGCCTGGACTGCGGCGCGCACGGTCAGTTCGTCGAGCGTTCCGGGGGCGGTATCCGCAGGCACGCTGACGCTGACGGTGATCTGCACAGACTGCCCGGCCGGTACGCTGACAGGTTCCGGCACGCTGGTGCCCCAGCCGTGCGCGGAAAGGGCGCTGATCTGGTAAATGGTTTCCAGGTTGCCGGTGTTGGTCAGGGTGAGGGTGTGGTCGGCGCTTTCACCCGGTTGGACCAGCAGACTGGCAGTGGGGGCGGCCAGGACTGCGCCCCACTGGGCGTTGGCGGTGGTGGTCAGGCTCAATGAATCACTGGCGGCCGGATTGTCCTGCGAGGCGGCCTGCAGCAGGGTGGTTTCAGCCTGGTATGCCGGGGCGCTGACGGGAATGCGCACCCGGACGGACACCTCCTGGCTGGCACCGGCGGCCAGGGTCAGCGGCGGCGGCAAAGTGACCTGCCAGCCCAGGCTGGACTGCGCGGAAAATTCAAATGTATCGCTGTCGTTGCCGGTATTGGTGACGGTCAGCGGGTAGGTCAGGTCTGTGCCGGGGGCATCCGCTGCGGAAGTGCTGTCCGCGGAAAGCTGCACGCCGTAGCTGCGCGCGGTGGTGGTCAGTTCCAGCACGGCGGTGCGGGCTGGCTGGGTATCCGAGACGGCGGTCAATACAACGGTATCCTGGCTGGCGCCGGCTGCCCCGGCGGGGACCTGGACTTCAACCCCGAAGGTGCTGCTCTGACCGGTATCCAATGCAAAGGCGGTCTGCGCGGGCAGCGCGGCCCAGGTATTGCCGCTGACCTGCAAGGTGTAGGTATCGGCGGTGTTGCCCAGGTTGGTCAGCGTGAGCGCGTATTGGGCGGACTGGCCGGGCGCAGCAACCGCTGATTCTGGCTGTGCTGCCAGCGCGGGGGCGTAACTGCGGCAGGACTGCACGCGGAAGTCGTCCACCCACCAGCCCGGGCTGGCGGTGGAGCTGTCGCTGCCCAGGCGGAAGCGGAAGCGCACGGTTTGACCGGCGTAGTCGTTTAAGTCCACCCAGGCCTGCGACCAATCTTTTTGGCCGCACCAGCCTTGCAGCCCGCCCAGCGGATTGCCGTACAGCGAGACAATTGTGCCGGTGGTGGGTTGGTTCAGCAGGCGGCGGGCGGTGAGCGGCTGCCAGCTTGCGCCGTGGTCGCTGCTGATTTCCAACAGGGCGGCATCAAAACAGGAGACGCCGTTGGTTTCCAGGTCGTAGCGGTTCCAAAAACTCAGGCCGAGCGGCAGTTCCAGCGCGGGCAGGGCAACATCGGGCGAGATCAGGCGCTGGTCGCTGGCGGTGACCGGTGCGGCCGCGAGGTAGGATGACGCCGGGGAATGGGCGCTGCTGCTGCTCAGGCTCCAACTGCCGCCGGAACCGTCCAGGCTCCACCCGGCGGGCGCGGATTCAAAATCGGCAGCGGAAAGGACGGCCGGGAACATGCCTGCCGGACAATCGCCCTGCCCGGGGATGGTGCGAAAACGGCTCGCCGCAGAAAAATCGGTGCTGCCGCAGGCGTTCTCGGCCTGCACGCGCCAGTAAACCAGCGCACCGGCCTCCAGGTCGAAGGGCAGGCTGAACGAGGTGGTTTCGATGCCGTTCTGCGCAAACACCAGCGGGGCTGAAAAATCGGCGCTCGCGGCAATTTGCAGGTTGTAACGGCTGGCTCCGGGGGCGGCCGTCCACACGAAGGTGGGGCGCAGGGACTGGTTGACCGCCAGGTCGGCGGGCGCGCTGAGGGTGGGAATCGCGGACGGCGGCGCGGGCAGCACCAGCTCAAAATTGAGCGTGCGCACCAGCGCGCCGGAGGTGCCGGTAATGGTCAGCGGGAGGGTTCCGGCAGGCGGCAGCGTGCCCGAGAGCGACAGGCTGCTGGTGCCCGGCGGGGTGAGCGGGTTGGCGGAGAACTGCAGCGCAGCATGGTTAGCACTGAGGATCACCGGCGACTGGAATCCGTTCAGCGCGCTCAGGCTCAGGGCGGCAAAGGGCTGCCCGGACTGGCAGGTTTCTGGTTGGGGCGGTTCCAGGTGGAGCGCAAAATCCGCTGCGCGCGGGGCAAGCACCAGTTCCAGGCTGGGGTCGCCAAACAGGTTGTAGGCCTCGCGGTAATAGCGCGCGTCGTCGGGATAGACGATCCGGAATACCTCCTGCGCCTGCGCGACCGCCTGGGCCAGGCTGGGCGGGTGGAGCGGGTCGGAAAGGAGGGCTTTGTAGAGTTCTTTTTCCAGCAGCGCGTTGCGGTCCCAGTCGGTGGCGTTGGACGCGCCCAGGTAGGCCAGCGCACCCTTACCCGCCTGCACCAGCCAGGTCTCGGCAAAGGATTCGTCCGCGTTATAGTCGGCAGTGTAACCGGCAAACCCGGCCACCAATGGAATGGGCGGCGCTTCCAGCGCGCGCACATCCGCCTGAGTCAGCAGCGGGCCGGACCAACTGGTCTGGCTGCCGTAGCCGTTATAGACCACCAGCCCGCGCCCGGCATTGAGCGCGGCGCGCACTTCGCTGCTGCCGGCCGCATAACTGACGGCGTAGAGCCGGTCACCGCCGGGTTGGGGATGGTTGGGAAAGGTGCCGGTGTAGCCGAGGGGGGTGGTGCGGTCCTGAATCACGGCATTATGCGCGCCTTCGGCAGTGGCGGCATAGCTGGCGTCATCGGTGGCAATAAAGGCGGCGGTCTTGACCCAGGCTTCGGTGCCGCTCACGCCGGAATAGGCCAACTGGTTGGAGACCAGGTTGGCAAGCTGGGCGGTGGTGCGCACCGGCCAGCGCCCGACCAGGATATCCGGCAGGTAGTCGCTGTTGCCGTCCATCGTGGCGTAGTACAGGTCGGTGTAGAAATTGGCGTAGGTTTTAAACGGCCAGGCGGGCAGGCTGTCCGCGCCGTTGTTGACATCCCCAACCAGCAGCAGGTAGTCCGGGCGGTTGGCGCCGGCGTACTGCGCGGCAATGAAGCTCTTGATCTGCTCTTTGGCCGCGCCGGTCTTTCTCAGCGGCGCAACCGTGACGTTGAAACCCTGCGACTGCTTGAGGCTGACAAACCCGGCCAGCCCGGCTTGATAGGCATCGGCGGTGATGATCAGGTAGTTTGGCGCACTGCGCGGCCCATTTGCGGCGGCAGGGCGCAGCGGCAGAACGACCAACAGCGCAAGCAGCAGCAGCGCTTGCGGCAGGCAGCGAATCCCCCGGTATGGCGGCATGTGTGGTTCTCCAGGTGAATAGAAGGGCAGAGCGTTGGTGGGAGTGCAGCGGCAGCCGTTTCCCCCAGGAACATTGTAGCACAGCGCCGGGAGGGGCAGGCCGGTTTTTGGGCGGGAGTTTTTGGAGGGGGGAGATTGCTGAGGGGAAATTGGCGATGGATTTTTGGATTGTATATATAATGATTATTGAGATGTTTATTGTTTTTGCGTATGAATAATGATCAGGTGGTTTTGGGGGTGTGTTACGGTTTGGCGTAGAGCATAGTGGGGTGTATCAGTAATCTTTAAGATTAATTGTTGGGCATAGTCTAATAAATATGCACGGCAAATTTCAAAGGATAAACATAAATGCCAACTTTAAGGGTGGAATCAAAAATAAGTTCTGGTGGTTTTGGCGAGGTTTTCCGAGCTGTAGTTGATGATGGTAGAAAAGTGGCAGTTAAACGACTTGCCAAGCCATATTCTCTCGAAGATGCAAAAAGATTTGGACGTGAAGTAAGGATTATGGAAAAACTTGACCATCCTAACATAGTTAAGGTTTTATATTCCAATCTTGATGCAGATCCACCATATTTCGTAATGCCACTTGCTGAATGCAATCTAAATGACATCTTGACGGATTTACGTCAAGATGAAAATAGACGTAGATTAATTTTTCAGCAAATTCTAGACGGCTTACAGTATGCCCATGAATCAGGAGTTATTCACAGAGACATTAAACCACATAATATTCTTATTCTAAAAAACGACAGGGTTATGATTACAGATTTTGGTATTGGGCGCTTTGTTACAAGGGATACTACAACACTAACAGTTCAAGGCAACCAACTTGGCACGGTTATATACGCCGCTCCAGAGCAGATATCTGACCTGTCTCAAGCCGATGTACGGTCAGACATTTATTCACTCGGCAAAATTTTGTATCAGATGCTCACACCACGCCCAGTTTTTCCTGTCCCAAATTTAACGGGTTTGGAAGGTAAATTCGTCTATATAATTCAAAAATGTATCGACAACGACCCAGAAAAACGTTACCAAACAACAAAAGAGCTTTCTGATGATTTTCAGTTACTAACCAAAAAAGAATACAATATCGAAGCACCAACAGAATTAGCACAAAAACTGATTTGGGAACTCGTTGATCCATTTCTAGGAACTGTAGACTCCAAAGGCCTTACTGAGCTTGTAAGATTATTCTTGGATAATTCTGATAATGAAGATATCTTTTTGGAAATACTACCACGAACACCGACTGAAGTTATTAAGAAAATGGTGCTAACCCAACACCAATCTTTTATTAATATCTTTCAAACGTATGATGAATATGTCAGTGGTAGTTTAACATTTTCATACTGTGATACTGTGGCCAGTTTTTATGAAAGAGTTTTTGTACAAATTGATGATTTTGTTATAAAGAGAATGATTATTAATAGACTACTCAACATGGGATTTAGTCATAACAGGTGGTATGTTCGAGAAGTTTTAGCGAGAATTGTTCATGAAATAAAAGATATAGGATTAGCAAGAATGACACTCGATATTTTCCGAAATAACAGTGAAGCTACCAAATGGTCATATGCAGCCATAAAAATTGATAAATTACACCCATTACTTAGGGAAGGGCTTCGTGAAATTAACAAGCCGCCAGAAAGTGATGAATTTGAAATCCCTTTTTAAACTGCATTCATCTACACACGGTGTACAGAGGGTAGGTGGGTACGTGCCGCGATTTTTAGGTTTTTGTAGTTTTGAGTTTTTTGCCAAATCCTCATCCTACCGGTAACAGTTGCCGTTAGGCGGTTAGTCAAGGATGATAAGAAAAATGATGAAAAACGATTTTATTGACAAACTTGTCGAAAAATATCCTCTTATAAATAGGATTTTTGCAGGATTACTTGCTTTTTATACGATTGGGACAGGAATTTACAAGGGAAGTACAAGTGGGACAACCCAAGATTTTATTTATTGGACGGTCATTGGATTTATTGGTGCACTAATAGTATTGTTCGCCTTCCTTGCTTTGGATTTAGGAATGATTGTCTGGGACAAGTCAACAAGTTGGTTATCAAATCAAGTAAGGAAATATCCATACATAAGAACTTGTATCATTTTTCCTAACATTTTTATTGCATTTTATGCCGCATATCTTTCGGTGAAATTTCTAAATATTGATTTATCGTTAAGAATTTTTATCAGTGTGTATCTTGTTTGGTTTTTGCCAGCCGCGATAATATCTCTTCTTCGTGAAGATTTACGTAAAGAGCGATCAAGATTATCTTCGAATATCTCAAGAGAAACTCGAATTCACAATCCACAAGCCGCCATCGAAAATGCCTTTACTCATTTTGAAGATCACTTGCTTAAACGGCTTTCGGGTGACACAAATCTATATGGAAACAGATTGATAAAAGCCGCGTATGAGGGAGAAAAAAGCAGGCTGGTATATAAGGTGGATGGTAAAGATTACACTGCAAATCTAAATAGTTTGATGATAGGAGCATACTCAATTCTAAGAAATCCACGTCATCATAAACTTGTGGAAGATGATGAGCAAAAAGCAGAATCAATTATTTCGTTTGTTGAATTGCTGATAGAATTTGTTGATAATTCAGTGGATCGAGAGATTACACAAGTAGACGAGTTACGAAATTCCACCACCTAATACCACTAACATTCCATCTTCGCCCCGTGTCACCCCTGCCGCTCCCAGGCGGCAGCAGGCACTGCCTGCCCCATCCAACCCGGCGGAAGGAAATGATTTGATGCAATCCGGCCAAAGGTGAACGGCGCTCCCTGCTGCTGCACATAACGCCCGGGCTGCGCACAACCAGCGCATTTCAATTCTCGGTTCAGCCGGTTACCCGCCGCTGCTGGCGTTTTTGACCGTGTTTGTATTGGGAACCGCGCTAGGTACCCTGGCTTATTTGATGGTGGTATTGGCCATAGTGTTTTTGCAGGAAACCGGGCGTATTTTTGGCGAGAAACGAATCTCCAATACACACCCGGTTTTATGTATAATGATTATCAAAATAGTCACTCTTTTTGCTCCAAGAAGAATGGTCCGTTTTTACCGCATATTTTGATGATCCGCGTTACGGCAAAGCTGCTGCGTGCCAGGAACCCGGATGATCAATCGTTGGGGGGAATTAAGGGTTTAACAATCGTGGGTATCAGGTGAAGCTATGGAACAGAAAACCGCTTTCGAACGATTCGCCCCAACCATACTGCAAATTTATCACCGCGATAAAGAAGCCTTTTGGGCAGCCGTCATGGCGCCCTTTCTGGCGAATCAAGTTTCATTTTTAGATTGGGTCCAAAATATCAAAGTTGATGTCGGGCTGCTCTCGGCCTTCAAGGGATTAGACGATCAAGCGAAGCAATTGTTAAGAGAATTCAGCGCGCCGCTTGGTTTTGATGTGACCCAATGGAAAAGCAACCGCCTGCAATACTTTAAAGATGCGTATCCGGTGTTTGCGTTTCTGGCGGTTTGGATGGATGAGGAAGGGTTAGAAGCGTTCGTCCATAATTTTGGGGAAATCTTGCGGGCTGGTTTGTTCGCGGTGGCCGGATATGGGATTTTGGATGCCAACGTGGACAGCGATGCGCCTTCTCCGGTTGAGATCCTGACCGCGCAGGCTTTTATTGCTGAGTATGAAACAATCGCGCTCAATATTTTTGGTGTTACCAAAATAAACCTGGAAATTATGCACCGCATGCGCACGTTGTTTTTAGAAGCGGAGATTAAGGAAAAATCGATGCGGGGCAAGGCCAGTCCCTACCGGCTGGATAACCCCAAAGAGCTTGGCGCCAAAGGAGCCAACGCGGTTACACCTTTTATGTTGAGCCTGGAGCGGCTTGGGAAAGCTGCGCTCATTGCGGATTATTGGGAGGTCTTCCTGTTGTTTGGCGCCGCCATTCAGATGATCGATGATTGGAATGACCTGGAAGACGATTTGGCCAATGGGCACTATTCTTATGTAACTTTGGGCTTGGATGACATACGCCAGCTCAAGAATCCCAAGAAAACCGCTCAACTTTTGCGGGAGGATACCAGGCGGGTGCAAGAGACGTATCGCTGCAGTAAGGAGATGATCGCCCAGTCGCGGGCAATATTGGACAAATTGAATGATCCATACCTGGTCAGGCTGGTGGATGTCACAGAAGCTCGCCTTGATGCCTTCTTTAAAAAGGAAATGAAATTAAGGTGATCTGCTTTGCTGACCGCCCCATTTGCGCCCGCCGCGTCTTTGCGGCTTGCATTTTTGACCAGCGGAGGAGATAATCATGTCCACAGCAATATTGGGTTCCTTTGACGATCTTCTTGCCATCACCAGCGCTTCGCTACAGCCTGTGATGGTCCGACTGCGCCAGATCATCCTGGAAGTCAAACCGGATGCGCACGAAGTGGTTCGATTGGGGGACCGCGCGGCCACGTACGGCTTTGGGCCAAAGAAAATGATCGAGGGGATGGTGTATCTCATGCCTTTCGACCATTGGATCAATTTGGGATTTTATCAGGGTGCAGACCTGCCGGATCCGAAAAACAGGCTGGAAGGCACAGGCAAGAAGCTGCGGCATATCAAAATCCGATCTGTGGATGAGTGCGAGCAGGAATCGCTTCGAGAACTTCTTGCCGCCGCAGTCCGCGAACGCAAGCAGGCACTTGGCTTGTGAGTTGATCACCTGATAGCACCCCATCTATGCTGTGCTCAAATAGAATTTTGCGGCCGCTTAGATGGGGTCAGGCACAATATACGCAGTTGTCGTACCATGCAGAATGGAGGTTGAAGTATGGAACTCGGGGCATTTTCGGTTAGTTTGGCCGTGAAGGATATCACGGCTTCAAAGAACTTTTATGAAAAACTCGGCTTCACAGTCTTTGGCGGCGATATTTCGCAAAACTGGCTGATCTTGAAAAATGGCGATTACGTGATTGGCCTTTTTCAAGGAATGTTCGAGACGAATATGTTAACATTTAATCCCGGTTGGGATAGCCATGCCAGGAAGTTGGATACTTTTACAGACGTGCGCGACCTGCAGCGCCAACTGAAAGCACAAGGGGTTGCGTTGGTGAGCGAAGCAGATGATAATACAACCGGCCCCGCCAGTTTTATGGTAATGGACCCGGATGGTAATCCCATTCTCTTTGACCAGCATGTCTGATGCTGCCAACGTGACCGGCTCAAAAATTGCGTGGAATGCGATCTGCCGGGAAGGATGATTTTGTGAAGCGATTGATTGAACAATGGAAGCAGCAAGCCAAAAAACTAAAAACTGAAACCTATGCGCTTTATCTGGCGTACAAAGACCCGCGGGTTCCGCTGTATGCCAGAATTTTTGCGGGGATTGTGGTTGGGTATGCGTTCAGTCCCATCGACCTGATCCCGGATTTTATTCCCATCCTCGGCTATCTAGATGACCTGGTGCTGATCCCGTTGGGAGTCAAAATTGCGCTTTCCATGATTCCGGAAGCGGTCATGCTTGAAAGCCGGGAGAAGGCCGCGGAAATCATCGGTCAGGGAAAACCTGTCAGCCGGGCTGCCGCCGCGATCATTATTCTCATCTGGCTTTCGCTGGCTGCTTTATCCATTGTTTTGATATTGAAAATAGTTAAGGGATAATCAGCCAGCCGGCGTAACGGCACAGCTTCTTGTAAAATTTGATCCGTTCGGTTGTTGGCTCAACGCCATTCCTGCGCTGTCAGGCTGATCCATAGGGCAAGGCTAACGGCTGCGCAACCGCCGGTGAAAGCAGGGTTTTCTGCATATTGAATTGGAAGATGATCACCTTGCCTCGCGGACAGGTTATATCCAGGTTAAAGGATCCCGGCTGGTGTTGTTGAACGAATGCGGGCATTTCTCCTATCTGGAATGTCCGGAACAGGTTGGCAAGGAGATATTGGACTTTTTTTCCCAGTACGAAGTAGAATAAGAACCGTAAACAAATCCCGGTTTGGAATATGTTCATAGAGAATCGATCGCTTGCCGCCAGGGAGCGGGCCAATATCCGCTGCAGCCAGCCGGCATTGCGCGGCCTGAAAGCGGCGTGAACCGGGTTTGTTTTGCGGGGTTTCTACAGCGCTTGCCGCTGCACCATACCGTTACAGTCGAAAAATGAGGTGGAGAAATGGGAGAGAAAGAGCAGATCATGAAGCACAAGCCAATTATCTATCTTTTGCTGGCCTTCGGAATTACCTGGGCTTGCTGGATATCAGCCATTGTTTTGGCTGAAAAATACGGCTTTCAGCTGCCCTCGCCAATGAGCTATGAGCAGAACGCTGGGATGGATCTTGAAACACCCCAACAAACATTGGCACGGTTATTATTCAGTTTCGCGGTGTATGGTCCGATCCTTGCGGCGTTTGTTGTAACATTTCTCGAATCAGGAAAACAGGGAATCGTTGATCTGATTGGCCGCATTGTAAAATGGCGGGTTGGCGGCAAATGGTATTTGATGGTTGTTGGTATCGCAGTCATCCTTTCATTGGTTCCCAAATTGATCGGAATGGCGTTCGGAATGACCCAGGGGGGATTTTTGGCGATTGGTTCAGTATCGATTATATTGATTCTGTTTTTGCGCCAGATCCTGTCGAGCGGATTGGGAGAAGAACCGGGGTGGCGCGGATATTTACAACCCTATTTACAATCTCGCTTTGATGTCAATAAATCAATCTGGATATTAGGCATCATTTGGGCGGTTTGGCATTATCCAATCACAATTTATTACACCCTGTCGGGGATATCGGGAGTGCCCCTGATCGGCATCGTAATCACCATCTTGATGTCTCTATTGGGCCAGACCATATCACTGGTGGGGATATCGTATATTTACGCCTGGGTATATAACAATACAAAAAGCGTCCTGCTCGCCATCTTGTTTCATGCGTTGAGCAATCTTGTACCGGCGGTTCTATTGGGTGAATCAAACCAGACGCTGGGTATTTTTGCCGCAGTCATGCCGTGGGTCGTTGTGTTTGTACTGGAAAAGATGTATGGGAAAGCGTCATTTCCGGGATCGTAACAGCAGACCGGTAAAAATGCTGCACAACCCTGCAAAAAGCGGGCCGCGATCATTGTTTGGCGTGTGCGCGGGCGGGCAAAGCTGGCCTGGGTCCGGGCAAAACCAGTCCCAGAAGCCAATTTGCCTGCCCGCCCGGATGGCATCCATAAGACAATCTCATGAACAGAGGTAAGGTTATTTTCTTTTAAGCTGCCTGGCATATAATGATTAAAAAGATATTTAATTTCTTTGATCATTAATCCTGATCCACGAGTTTTGCAATATTTTTTTAAAGTTTGTTGGATGATACGGTATTAGCGTTTCTTGAGCCCGCTTGACGAATAACAGGGCAGCACAACAAAAAATATTTCTTTGGAAACATCATCGAGATGCTGCTATTCATGGTTTTTGCTCTGGAGGTTTGCCATGAAAAAGCTATCTCACTTGCCACTCGTCTTCGCACTGCTTTTCACCGTTTTCTTTCTCTTGCTCATCTTTTTCAGAACCCCGTTTCCGCTCTATCCCTTGATGAGCTACCAGGATATATTTGATCTGTTGACCCCTCTGGTGCTCATCCCGATCTACTGGCGAATGCTGCGTACCAGTACTTCAGGAGAGACAAATCATCTTGGGGAAACCGCGTTTATGGTCTTGGCGGCAATCTGGGTTTTGGGTCACGGCATGCATCTTGCGGCGAATTCCATTGATAATCTGGCCGAAAATTTAGCCAAAAACCAGGTGCTCGATATCACGGGAACAGACATTTATACACTGACGTATTTTCTGGACGAGAATCTGAGCCACTATATATGGCACAGCGGCATCTTGGGACTGGTAGCCTTGCTGAGTTATTGTGAATACCGGGGATCAGCCAACCTGACGACAACCTGGTGGGTAACGATCCTGGCCGGGGTTATTTATGGTTTCGCCAGTTTTTGCGTATTTCTTGAGGGACAGACGGTCCTGCTTGGTTTCCCATTCACGATTTTGTTTACGCTGGCAACTCTTCTTTGGGGTCGAAAATTATTGCCGCACAAACCAACCATTGCTTTCTTCTTTGTGGCATGCCTGGTTGCTGTTTTGCTTTTTGTTGGGTGGGGATTCTATTGGGGCGGCTTCCCTGAGTTTTCGGATGTAGGGCTTATCTAATCCGGGGTTGTACGTTCTGCCGAAAACTGCATGGTTCCTGCCTTCACAGGAATACTTTTCGCGCTGCGCCGGGATGAACGGTTTAAATTTGCGTGTGAAATTCTTCGGCGGTCAGGCCAAACCAGAGCAGGTCAATATATTCGCCGCCGGTGAAGATCATGCGGCGGTGGCGGCCTTCTAGTTGAAATCCCAGGTGCTCGTGCAGATGGATGGAGGCGGGGTTGTCGCTGTGGACCGGCACGGTCACTTTCTGGTAGCGCAGTTCTTCAAAATAATAGCGCAGTACCAGGCGGATAGCGGCTGAGGCGCAGCCTTTGCGCTGGTGCTCTGGGGCAATATCGATGCCGTAGCTGAAGGTGCCGCTGCGCGGGTCGCAGTCGTGGGTGCTGATCGAGCCGACCGGTTCTCCGGCAGCATTTTCGATGATCCAGTGGAAGCTGTCGTTTTCTAGCTTGCGCCGGGATTGTTCTTCTGCCCAGGCGCGTACTGATGCGGCGGATGTGGGCGGCCAGAGGAAGTCCAGCCAGCGGGCGCGCTCGCTGTTTTGATTCCAGCGGATAAAATGCTCCGCGTCGGATGGCTCAATGGCTCGGAGCCGGATGTGGGTGGTTTGCCAGTAGTTCATGGGGGGAGTTGTCATAGACAAGGGGGAAATGTTGGAATGCAAGAGCATCAAAAAGGATTAGAAATGGATTTCAATGGGTTTAATATTTGCAATTAACCATCGACCATTTAACCGGCACGGGCGCGAGTTATCCCCAAATAGATTAAGCTAATCATTAAGATCAGGAAGAAAAACACAGGTGCAATCAGCTTTTTGTTCATTTGGCTTTACAGATCAATTGTTTTATCAAAGTGACGAGAAATTTCTAAGTATTGCTCAAACCAACCATTGCTTATGGATAATTTTTGGATTGGTCCGGTAGGTGCAAATAACAAAGCAAGGTTTTCTTTTTTTAAATCCTCCCTGGTTTTGATGTTCTCAATGTGTGATTCTAACTTTTTCAAAACTTCGTCTTTGTCAGTAAAAATAGAATCTCGATAGCTTGTCTTGATAAAAGCCAGTGTTTGTTCCAGAATTGCTAGTAATCTGTTGATTGTGTTGGAATCCAGAGGTTCAACCATTTTCGCCCACCTGATAAACGTTAAATCGGATATCCACTCCTGTTATGCATCATTTTACACCCATTACGAAACATACGGCCTGATCGTTCCCCAGCGGTGGATGACCAGCTTTTGCCAGTCATTATCAAGCCTCTTTCTGCTGCCTCAGGTGAACTGCTGGAAGTGCAGCACGCTTTCATCGATGTAGCGCTTTTGGGTGAGTTGATCCGGCACGTCCAAAATACTTTTATCGTAGGAGGGATAGTGCAGCGCATTGAAGTCGCTGAAATAGGTACTGCCGCATTTACGGCATTTGTATTTCAAGAAAATATCCCGCCAGGGCAGGTACATGGATAATAAAGCCAGGGGCAGCAGGCACAACGCCCAGCGCTGCAGCGAGAGTGCCAGGTATACCCCGCCGGCCAGGACCAGTGCAGCGATGAACAGCCGGATAAACGGGATATAGGTTTTGACGTTGAACGTGCCGCAGTTATCGCAATAGATATACAGGGTGGCTTCCACAATCGGGTAGCCCCGGTCGCGCCCAATCTCCCTGGATTCGACGGCAACAGCTCCCATACGGCGCATTCCTTTCCCTTCTTCCTGCCGTGATGCGGCTGCGATGGTGAGCGTTTGATTTTCAGGCGTCCAGGCCGTAATACGCCAGCACTTCACTGGCTCTTTCGGTTAAAAAGACATTGTCACGGCCTGCCGGCCCGGTGGAAACGACGGTGTTCAGGGGCTTATCCGGTGCCCACCCGCCGCTGTCTTTGCGCCTGGCGCGCAGCAGTTCCAGCGCACGGGAGACCCGCGGATCCTGCACTTCTTCTCTCGCCAGCAGCCACAGAATTTCAAGGAAGTCGCTTTTGTAGAAATTGGGGAAGGTGAGCCGGTCAATATCGCGGTGAAGGAATTTTTCCGGCTGGTGGCAGCGGAAGCAGACCTCATGCTGCAGCACAAAGTCAATGCAGTTTTCGATGAGCCGCTGCGCTTGCGGTGACCGCTGCGGGCGGGGGATGAAGGAAATCCCTTTGAGCAGTTTGACCACACCCCAATAGCAGGTGTGTTTTCCGTAGCAGGCGGTGTTGGAAAAATACGGGTAGTCCCCTGGTGTTTTGAAGCCCCCGTTATCAAAGCGCTGGTATTCGGCAAAAAAGCGGATGGTTGCTTCCAGGATTTCCGGTTGGCCGGTCTGGAAATATTGGTGCAGGTAGAGCATGTTGCCGTTCAGGCAGGGGATGGGAAAATGGCTCATATCCGGCAGCCGGAAAACGCCGTACGCGGGGTCATAAAAACGTTCGGTGATCAGCCGGAGAGACGGCCCGACCTGGGGGAGATCCGGCGGCGCGTTGAGATCGGCCAGCAGCACCAGGGTCCACAGGGTGGAGGTGTAATTGGGCGAGTAATCCACGTACTGCGGGCGTTCGCGGGCGCGTTTTTCGTCGTATCCCCAGCGGAAGGCAGCATCCTGTTTGGCGAGGATTTTCTCGATTGTCTGCTTGCGGAGGTCAGAAATCAGGGATTCCATACGAAGCCGCCACTCAACCCGAATTATTGTTTTGGCTAAACCGGTTTGGGTTTGTGCAAATGTTTCGGGTTAAGTTTATTATACGGCTGCTCCGGGTGAAAACAATCGCTTGCCTTGGTGTTTTTTATCAAGTGAGACGGGATGTTATAAAACCTGTGCCAATCCAATTGGCTCTCGTCTTTACCAAACCAAAGCAACCAGGATCAGGTTGCACAGTGTGGCAGAAATGAGGCTGGGCCAGATGCTGGCTGTGCGCGCGGCTGCCCAACCGCCAATCATCCCGATAGCCAGCCAGGCATACACCAGTGCGTATAAAACGCCCTGCAAGGCAGGCAGCATCAGCGCAGCCAGCAGGTTTGGCAAGACAAAGGCGGCAGCCTGGATCGTCACCGCCCAAAACGTGCCCACCCGCTTTTGCAGCAGTTGCAGCAACCATCCCCGAAAGAAAAGTTCCTCGCCAAACAAGGTAACCAGGCCGCTGTAAAGGGTCATGGCAGCCAGGGCTTCTCCGCGCGGCATGCGCACAAGCCAGGCAAAGGTGGTATCGGGTGATGGGCTGGCCAGCACAAGCTGGAGTAATTTTTGGTAGGTGTGCGACCAGGGTTCAAAGGCGAGCATGACAACGAGCAGCCCGGCCAGGTTGAGCGCAGTGGTTTGAATCAGTGTTTTCCAGGGCACAGCGCGGAATCCAACCAAATGTGCATGCGGAGAGCGCAGCACAGCAACGAAGGGAACCAGGATCCAAAGCACCGTGAAAATGGGAAACGATCCGTTGAGAGCCTGGGTCACGGGGATTAACGAGCCGAGAGCCATTACGGCCCATAAGATAAATAAGGTTTTGGAAGATTTCAACCTGGAAAGCATGATGAGTACTCCACAACTTTAAAAGATAAGATTAAAGGAATCTATTTTCCCCTCACTGCGGCAGCGATTAATCAAAATGTTTGACCATGTAATAGCGCTGGTGGCCGGGTGGAAAGTCTGGCAGCACCCCAAAGACCTGGTAGCCAAGCTTTTGATAAAATTCCGGCGCCTGAAAGCTGAAGGTGTCCAAATAGGCATGGATTGCACCGTGCAGCCGGGCTTCTTGCTCAGCGAGAGTCATTAATTGCTGGCCGTATCCGTGCCCGCGCAGTTCTTCTTTGACAAACAGCAAATTGATATAGAACCAGCCCCAATGGACTTCGCCGATGATTCCGCCCGCCATCTCGCCGTCCGGCGCATACAGGACGAAGCAGATATTTTTCCCATGCCCATCTCCGGCCTGTTGGATGTTGTAGTGGTGAATGCCGCCGCCAACACAATCCCATACCGGATCGTCAATCTTATCCAGTTTGCGAATCTGATAATTTTCATCCATGCGAACAGGTTCCTTTCGGCGTGGTTCTGAATTCCATGTTCCGGGAAACACGGGAGCCTTGTTGTGGTATGTTTTTCCCCGCTGTATTTGATTATAGCCGCTTTGGCTTTGCAGCCAAGCAAAAAAGATGCTGCTGGCAGCACAAATTCCCGCTCCCCCGGTGCGGCGGGTTTGCAATCCCTGGGAAAATCAATGGAATGGAAAAAGCTTTTCTAAGAGACAAATTCCTCATTCGATGTTATAGTAGATTTATCACCATCTTATCCGGAGGGGATTATGAAAGGTAACGATCAATTAGTTCAAACTTTGAATCATTTACTGGCAGATGAATTAACCGCCACCAACCAGTACATTTTGCATTCAGAAATGTGCGTCAATTGGGGTTATGACAAGCTGCATGACGTGATTGAAAAGCGGGCAATTGACGAAATGAAGCACGCCGAAAAGTTGATTGCGCGGATTCTCTTCCTGGAAGGACTGCCGATTGTTTCCAATCTCAACCCAATGCACGTTGGAGCCAGTGTGGCAGACCAGTTGGCCAATGACCTGGAATCGGAATACGGCGCAGTGAAAGCCTATAACGATGCCATCCGTCTGGCAATGGATGTGAGCGACAACGCCACCCGTGAACTGCTGGAAGATATCTTGCAGGATGAAGAAGAACATATTGACTGGTTAGAGGCTCAACGCGACCAGATTCAGCAGATGGGGCTGGGCAATTACCTGGCTTTGCAGGTCGGATAAATTTTCGCTGGCTGATTATGCAAATCATGAGCGGCATTCTGCGCCGCTCATGATTTTTTATGTTACCGGGCCGTTTTAATAGAGGATCGCAGCAGCCTTGCTCCGCAAACTCACTTCACCGCATATTGGATTCTATGCAACATGCGCAAAATGGCCGAGCATCGCTTATGCGGCTGCGCTAAAGCGAAACGGCCGGGCTGCCAGGTTCTGTTTGTGAAAAAATACTCAAATTCATCTTAAAAACATGATCATTTTCCATTGACAGCCGCCTTAAGATTGCATATACTGCAATTAATCAAATAGAGCCTTCGGGGCAGGGTGCGGGAGATTTCTCCCAATTCCCGATCGGTGGTAAAACCCACGAGCGCAGTCCGCGCATGACCTGGTGCAATTCCAGGGTCGACGGTATAGTCCGGATAAAAGAAGGCAATCGAGCAGTGCCTGTGCGCTTGCTCCCTTTCGCCCCGAAGACCATCTGTTTTCGGGATTTTGCTTTTTAACGGTAGTTCGCGGCCGGATCCGGCTGCGGAAAAGGAAGGAAGAACGCGATGGAGATCACACTGCCGAGAAAAATTGGTCCAGCCGCCAACCGGCTGGTGAGACGTTACCGGGGGCTGCTGACCGTTGCCTCGCTGGCGTTGGCGTTGTTGATCTGGCAGGCGATTGTCATGTTTGCCAAACTGCCTGCTTTTATCCTGCCCTCGCCCGGGCTGGTCTGGCAGCGCTTTGTGCAGACCCTGCTGGATGGCACGCTCTTACGTCATGCGGGTTATACCCTGCTTGAGGTGGTGCTTGGATTGCTGGCCGGGGCATCGCTGGCCACGATTTTGGGTTATCTGTTGGCAAAATCGCGCATGTTTGAGCGCCTGGTTGCGCCGTACCTGGTGGCCAGCCAGGCCATTCCGGTGGTGGCGATTGCACCGCTGCTGGTGATCTGGTTTGGACCGGGGCTGTTTTCCAAGGTGCTGATCTGCGGATTGACTGTTTTCTTTCCGATATTGATCAATACCGTGGTTGGGCTGCGGGCTGTGCCGGAAGACCTGCGTGCGCTGATGCGCTCGCTGCGGGCTACTCCCAGCCAGATGCTGCGTTACCTGGAAATCCCTGCCGCGCTGCCGGTCTTTTTGGGCGGGCTGCGTGTGGGAGCCACGCTCTCGGTAATTGGCGGTGTGGTAGGCGAGTTGGTTGGTTCAGACCGCGGGTTGGGCTTCCTGGTGAATGTCGGTCGCGGCCAGTATGATACTGCGCTGGTCTTTGTAGCGGTTTTTGCGCTGGTGAACCTGGCGCTTGGTTTATACGGCCTGGTCGTGCTGCTGGAAAAGAAACTGCTGGCCTGGCAAAATACCCCGTCCCGGTTCGTCCGGAAACCTTTGAGGAAAGCATGAAAAAAATCATTGTTCTGGTCACTGCAGCTGTTCTTGTGTTATCTGCCTGTGCTCCGCAATCTGCCGCGACTCCTACGGTCAACCCGGATGCGATTCGCCTGCCGGTTGGTTTTATCCCCAATATTCAATTTGCCCCGCTGTATGTGGCTTTAGAGAAGGGCTATTTCAGCCAGGAAGGGCTGGATGTGACCCTGGATTACAGCATGGAAAGTGATAATGTGGCCCTGGTGGGTGCCAATCAGATTCCGTTTGCGGTGGCTTCCGGCGAGCAGGTGCTGCTTGGCCGCGCGCAGACCTTGCCGGTGGTGTACGTGGCTGCCTGGTATGGTGATTATCCGGTGGGCGTGACAGCCCCCGCTGAGGCGGGCATTCAATCCCCGGCGGATTTGCGCGGCAAGCGGATTGGCCTGCCGGTGCTGCACGGCGCCAATTATATTGGTCTACGCGCGCTGCTTGCGGCGGGCGGGCTAAAGGAAAGCGATGTCAGCCTGGATGTGGTCGGTTATAACCAGGTGGAAGCTCTTACTGCCGGCCGGATTGATGCGGCAGCGATTTATGTGACCAATGAACCGGTGCAGTTGGCCTCTCAGGGCAAGGCCGTCACCACCCTGCGGGTGGCAGATTATTTGCAAATGGTCTCCAACGGCTTGATTACCAATGAGACGGTCTTGAAAGAAAATCCCGATCTGGTGCGGCGCATGGTGAGCGCACTGCTGCGCGGAATTGACTATGCAGCCAAAAACCCGGATGAGGCTTACGAAATCAGTAAGAAGTATGTAGATAACCTGGCGCAAGCCGATGAAGCCGTGCAAAAGCAGGTGCTGGCTACTTCCATTGAACTGTGGCAGGTCAGCCCCTTGGGGTATTCTGATCCGCAGGCCTGGGCCAATATGCAGCAAGTGCTGCTGGATGCCGGGCTGCTCAAGGCCGAACTGGATTTATCCCAGGCCTTTCGCAACGATTACCTGCCGGAGAAATAAATGGAAGCTCTGGCCCAGCCGGTTTTACAAGTGCGCAACCTGAGCGTCAACTTCCCGGGTGAGAATGGCGGGCTGCTGGCGGTACAGAACCTGTCTTTTAATCTCAACCCGCAGGAATTTGTGTGCATTTTGGGGCCTTCGGGCAGTGGAAAAAGCACTCTTCTGCGGGTGCTCTCCGGATTGGTGCAGCCAACCAGCGGTGAAATCCGCTATACCGGTGATGCGCCGCGAATTGGGTATGTATTCCAGCAGGCTAACCTGATGCCCTGGCGCACTGTGCTGGATAATATCACCCTGCCGCTGGAGATGCAGGGTATTCCGGTGGAGACCGCTCAAGACAGGGCGCAGGAGATGGTAAATCTGATTGGGCTGCAGGGCTTTGAGACACACTGGCCGCGCGATCTCTCCGGCGGAATGGCACAGCGGGTGGCGCTGGCGCGTGCTTTCATTCAAGACCCGGATTTGCTGCTGCTGGATGAGCCTTTTGGCGCGCTGGATGCCCTGACCCGCGAACGCATGGGCGCAGAGCTGTTGGAGCTATGGCAGGAGCGCCGGAAAACCGTCTTGATGGTGACTCACTCCATATCAGAGGCGCTGCTGCTTTCTGACCGCGTGCTGGTATTTACCCCGCGCCCAGGGCGCATCAGCCTGGACTTGGCCGTGGACCTGCCGCGCCCGCGCCGGGAAGAGATCCGCTATACGCCGGAATTTAGCGAATTGTCGCGGCGGCTGCGGGCAGCGATCGGCTGACATGGTATACTGTTTCCAAACCAGGTTTTCCGGGAGGAAATCAGCATGGACTTTGGGAACATTCTCACCATATTGGCCGTTGCGGTTGGGTTAACTGCCGTTCTGATTGTGATTGGGTTTAATATTCCGGCCAAAGTGCGTGTGCCGGTGTTGAGCGGCGAACAGCAAACCCTGAGAAAGGCTGAACTGCCCGCGGATTTACCTGCGCCGTTGCTGCGGTATTACCGGCAGGTTTATGGCGAGGTGCCCTACGCTCAGCAAAGTGTGGCAGCCTGGGGGCGCGGTAAATTCTCGGTGCGTAAGTTTCCCGTCATCGGTAACCTGTGGGTGCCAGACGGCTGGACTTTGCATCTTGTGCCTGGGCAGGCTTTTGTCTGGCGGGCGCGCTTTTACTGGCTGCGCCGCATGCTGCTGGACGGCGGCGATGAATACAAGCAGGGGCACGGCCGCTTTTTGATGGGCGGGCAGGCCTCTGAGGGTGAAAATATGGACCGCTCGGAGCGGGTGGCACTCTGGCTTTATACACTGGCAGTTGCGCCTACGGCTCCGCTGGAACATCCGGGGGCGCAGTGGCAGGCACTGGATGAACACTCGGTGCAGGTAAGTTTGCCGTATGAGGATGAAACGCTGACGTTTCACTTGTTTTTTGACCCCCAAACCGGCAGCCTGGCGCGGGTGGAAACTCAGCGGCCAGCCAGCAAGAGCGGAATCCTGTACCGTTTTCAGATGTTCCTCAGTCGCTATCAAAAGTTTGAGGGCGGCATTACCTTACCCAGCCACTTTTGCATGGCCTGGGAAGATGATATTTTTAATCATTATGACGTTTTGGGTGTTTCTTTCAATGCGCCGGTCGCGGATGTGATCCAGTCGGGGGTTGAAGGATAAACGGGCAGCTTTTCCCGGATCATCAAGAATCATTCGGCGGAGCGGACGGGGTCTGCTCCGTTTTGGATTAAGACAGTTTCACCCGCCAGATTATTGAACGGCGGGCAGGTGCGGCAGATCGAGCAGCAGCACCTCAACCATCAGGCGCACATTCAGGTTGGCATCCAGCCCGTCCAGGGCTTTTTCCAGGTCGTTCAGGCGCAAGCGGGCAGTTTCCACGCTGATCCGGTTGGCATAGGCGCTGATTTTTTCAGCGCGGCTGTGGTTGGTCAGCGGGACCTGCGCACCGGCGGAGCGAAGTAATACATCGCGCCAGAAGGTCAGCCAGGTGTAAAAAATCTGGCGGATTTTCTCTTTATCGCGCGTTTCACTTTTGGTGATTTTTTCAGCGTACTTAAACCGCTCCACCCGGCTAGAGACGAGCAAATTTTCCAGGTCGTTCAGCCAGCTCTCGCGCTGCTCAACCAGCTTGGGGTCTTCATGCAGGCGGCGGGCGGTTCCCGGCCGGCCGCCGGAGAGATGGGCCAGGTTTTCGGCCTCTTCCGCGGATAAACCGCAGCGGGATTGCAGCGCCGTGCTGAGATCGCCTACCGCCAGGGGGCGCAGGCGCAGCACCTCACAGCGGGAGACAATGGTCGGCAGCAAGTTGTCCGGCGAGTCCGAGGTCAGCAGCAGAACGGCCTTTTCCGGGGCTTCTTCCAGGGTTTTTAACAGCGCGTTTTGGGCGCTGGGGGTGGCGGTTTCAAAATTGAGCAGTAAGGCCACGCGAAAGCGTGCCTGGTATGGCGAGAGAGAAAGGGTGTGCATCAGGTCGCGGATCTGGTCCACTTTGAGGGTAGAAGCATCAGGCTCAGGCTGCACCACGCTTAAATCGGCGTGCTGCATGCGCTCCATCTGCTGGCAGGTGCGGCAGGAGCCGCACGGCTCACCCGGCGCGGGCGGCTGGGTGCAGTTAATTGCCTGGGCAAAGCGCAGTGCCAGGGTGCGGCGGCCAACTCCCGGCGGACCGCAAAACAGATAGGCGTGGCGCATGGTTCCCTGCGCAATATGCTGGCGCAAGAGCTCGGCGGCCCATTCGTGACCTATAATTCCCCAATCCATGCCTAGAATTGTAGCCCAGGAGTGACCATTCGGCAATCCAAAAGGTGTTGGTTAACGATCGGTATTCTCAGCGTTGGATATACTGTAAACCCCGGCGCAGGAAGAGATCTGCTGGTAACGGACGAGCAGCCCGGCGGCCTGGATGGCCGCGACGGATTCGTCGGCAAGCCAGTATTCTTCCTCTTCCCAATCGCTGCCAACTTTTTCAGCCACGCTGGCTTTAGCGGCCAGGTCTGGAAAACTGATATCGCCAATGACCAGCCGCCCGCCGGGAGCCAGCCGCTGGCGGACCAGCCCGTGAATCAGCTGTACTTTTTGCGGCAGGGGAAAATGGTGGAAAACATAGGCAGAAACAATCCGGTCAAACGGCCGCTCCAATTCCGGCGGCCAGGGAGCGCGCAAATCTGCGCAGACAAACCGCGCCTGGGGCAGCTTCTGGCGGGCCAGTTCCAGCATGGCGGTGGAGAAGTCGGTGCACCACAGGTCACAGCCCTGGCGGGCAAAGAGCAAGGCCAGGTTGGCCGTACCGGTACCCAGGTCCAGCACCGTTTGTCCGCTGGCGGCAGCTGCCGCTGTGACGATGTTGTTTAATACCTGGGTGTACCCCTCAAAGGGGAAAAAGGGTTCCGCGGCGGTCGAATTATCGTAATCCGGCGCCCATTCGTCAAATTCACTGGCGGGAAAGCGGTCATCCATTGTTGAAATTGTACCCGGTTTGGTGGAGATAGGGGAATGGCGGTTAAAAGATCAATCGCCGGGGTGAGGGGGGCACCCAGGCGATTGACTTTAATACTATAGCATGGTTTTTAAAAAAATGCATTAATTTTTTAAAAAAAATCGTTGCAAAAGCGTTGCAATTTGGGTGAAGGGCTGCCTGGGCAGAAATCGTTTCTTGGGCTGATTTGTGCATGAAGGCTTGACAGTGACACGAGATGGATTATAATAGCCTCGTTGTTCCTCGATAGCTCAATCGGCAGAGCGGGCGGCTGTTAACCGCTAGGTTCCAGGTTCGAGTCCTGGTCGAGGAGCCAATCTTTTAAGCGATTAGCTGACAGCCCACAGCCGTCAGCTTTTTTGTTGCCTGCTGCCTGTGACCTCTTTTGGTAGGTTCCAGGTACCCGGAAGGGTATGCTATTCGAGTCCTGGTCGAGGAGCCAATCTTTTAAGCGATTAGCTGACAGCCCACAGCCGTCAGCTTTTTTGTTGTTTGCTGCCAGCTTCTCTTCCCCCCAATTCCCCCATTTTATGGTTAAATAGTTGAATATTCTCGAATTACAGGTGCGACCATGAACGTCCGGGCAAAGGCTCCTACGGCGCTGGCCATTTGGGCTGCGCTGATTTGTGTGTATATTTTTTGGGGATCTACCTATTTAGCCATCCGCTTTGCGGTGGAGACGATTCCGCCTTTCCTCATGGCCGGGACGCGCCAGCTTACTGCCGGGCTAATCCTCTATATCTGGCGGCGGCTGAGCGGTGACCCGCGCCCCAGCTGGGTGCATTGGCGTTCGGCGGCGGTGATTGGTGTGCTGCTGCTGACGATCGGCAACGGCGGGGTTTCCTGGGCGGAACAGCGGGTCCATTCCGGGATTGCTTCTTTGCTGGTGGGGGCGGTGCCGCTCTGGATGGTGCTGCTGGACTGGCTCTTTGGCCGTAAGCCCGCGGGGCAAAAGCGCCCCAACTGGATTTCGCTTTCGGGGGTGCTGGTTGGCTTTTTGGGGATTGCGCTGCTAATTGGCCCGGCTGAGGTGACCGGCCTGAAGGGCGGGGTGGACATGCTGGGTGCGGGCGCGCTGCTGCTGGGCTCGTTTGCCTGGGCGATCGGCTCGCTTTACAGCCGCAAAGCCAATCTGCCGGATTCACCGCTGGCCGGTACGGGCATGGAGATGATCACCGGCGGGGTGGGCCTGTTCCTGGTTGGCAGCCTGACTGGGGAATGGGGCCGCCTGGACCTGGCCGGGGTCGCGCCGCGCTCGCTGTGGGGGCTGGCTTACCTGGTTGTGTTTGGTTCGCTGGTGGGCTATGCCGCCTACACCTGGCTGCTGCGGGTTGCCCCGACCACATTGGTCTCAACCTATGCTTATGTCAACCCGGTGGTGGCGATTTTCCTGGGCAGCCTGTTGGGACAGGAACCGGTCACGCCGCGGATTGTGCTGGCCGCGGCCATTATCTTAAGCGCGGTGGCGGTCATCTCACTGACTCAGCCAGTCAAGAGACCGCCAAAATCGGCGGCTCCGGTGGCCGCAGAGGATTAATTGTGTGTTGGCAGGAATCAGCCGCCCGCAGCTTCTGACTGCGGGCGGTTGTTTTTATTCCAGCTCTATGTAAATTCGCTTGTTGATCTTGCCCTTGCTCTTGTAATCGACCACACGGACCTTGCCGACCTCGCGTGTGTTGGCGACGTGTGTACCGCCGTCTGCTTGCAGGTCGAGCCCGGCTAATTCCACCGTGCGGATTTCGCTGATTTCCGGCGGCAGCAGGTTGATCTTGGTGCGGATCAGGTCGGGGATCTGGAAGGCTTCTTCGCGGGGCAGGATGCGCACGCGCACATCGCGGGCGGCGGCTACCTCGCGGTTGACGGCTTCTTCGATCACGCTGACCAGTTCTTTGCTTAAGTTTTCAAACTCAAAATCCATGCGCCCTTTGAGCGGGTCCATATCGCCGCCGGTGACCAGTGCGCCGTAGTCGCGGAAGACCACGCCGCAGAGGATGTGCAGCGCGGAGTGGGTGCGCATCAGCGCATAGCGCCGCGCCCAATCCAGTTCACCGTGCACGGGGGTGCCGGGTTCGGGCAGGGCATCTTCCGGGCTGAGCAAATGCCAGACTCCTTCGGGAGATTTGCGCGCACGGGTGAGTGTCAGCCGGGCGGCGGTCGTGTGCAGCCAGCCGAGGTCGCAGGGTTGGCCGCCTCCGCCGGGGTAAAACGCGCTGCGGTTGAGCAGCACCGCGTGATTTTCATGGTCCACAGCGCTGATCTCAGCGTCAAATTCTTTTAAATAGGCATCTGTCTGGTAAAGGAGTTCGGTCATTTGCAGCTCCTGAGAGAAAAGATAAGAAAATTGTAACATTGAAATCCGCGCCGTTGGGAGTTGCTGCCCGGAACAAGTTCGAAACGCTGAAACGTGGAGGCTGCGCTGGTTTATGGCAATATTTGCCTGTCTCGCAACCAACCCTGCGAAGAATATACCGCAAAGGACAAAGCGGAAATCGTGGAGTTATGTATTTATCGCGGTTATAATTCAGTCCAAACCACCCAGGGTTGTGCCCTGGTTGATTTGACTTCGCAGCATTGCATTCGAACAGGAAAAAATTAATGACCCAGTCCACAGATTTGATCAATGAAATTGATGGTTTTGTCCAAAAGGCCATGCAGACCTGGAATATTCCGGGGCTGGCGCTGGCCGTTGTGAAAGATGATCAGATACTGCACGCCAAAGGATACGGTATTCGTGATATTGGTAAACCTGAGCTTGTGGATGAGCATACCTTATTTGCCATTGCTTCAAACACAAAGGCCTTCACGGCCGTGGCGCTCGGCTTGCTTGTGCAGGAGGGAAAACTGGGTTGGGATGATCCGGTGACCCGCTACCTGCCCTATTTTCAGTTATCCGATCCGCACGCCTCCCAGCTGATGACCATCCGCGACCTGGTCTGCCACCGCAGCGGACTGGGTACCTGGGCTGGCGATGTTTTACTGTTTAGCAGCTACTCTGCGGAAGAAATTATCCGGCGGGTGCGGCATATTCCCCCACAATATGATTTTCGCGCCGGTTTCGGGTATTCCAACCTGATGTTCATCGCCGCCGGACTGGTGATTTCCGCGGTGAGCGGTCTGAGCTGGGAAGATTTTATCCGCACGCGCATTTTCGAGCCGCTGGGTATGACCAATAGCGTTGCCAATCCGGGTCTGTTTGGGGACAATAAAAATGTCGCCACACCGCATGAAGAAATTAAAGGCAGCCTCCAGACGGTGGGCTATCAAGTTGACACGGCCATTGGCCCGGCCGGGATGATTTGTTCTTCCGCGGCGGATATTGCCCTATGGCTGCGAATGCAGTTGAACCGCGGTTGTTTGGATGGAAAACAGGTGGTTGACGCGGCGATTATTGCCGAAACCCATACCCCGCATACGATCATCAAGCTGTCTGATCTTGAGCGGCGGCTGTATCCCACGCGGCATTTCTCGGCCTACGGGCTGGGCTGGTTCCTGAGTGATTTTCACGGCCGCTTTGTTGCCCGGCATACCGGCGGCGTGGACGGCATGCTTTCCAGTGTTTTGTTGATTCCGGAAGAGAAGATCGGATTGGCCGTCTTTACCAACAAACTGCCCAATGATGCCTTTATGGCAATTACCAACTTCCTGACGGAGAAATTATTAGGCGTGCCTCCCAGCGATTGGATTCAAATTTACCTGGATCTGGCAAAGGAAGATCAGGAAAAACAGGCTGGACAGACAAAAGAAGCGCTGCGGGTGCAGGATACCCGGCCTTCGCTGGCGTTGGAGAAATACGCCGGCAAGTATGAAAGCGGTATGTTAGGCGGTGCTGCCATCCAAATGGACGGGGATGTGCTGCGTCTTCAATTGCAGGCCAGCAAGACCATGACCGGCACGCTTGAACACTGGCATTATGATACCTTCCTCTGCAAATGGGATCATCCTGTTTGGGGTGAAAGCCTGGTGCCGTTTATCAGCAATGGGCAGGGAGAGATTACAGAATTCCGCGTGAAGATCCGTGAAGATTGGATTGATCCGCTTGAGCATCGCTTTGTGAAGTGCGCTGCCGCAGAAATATAGCGCCCTTGGCCCGTGTTTCGGTAAGTTGTGGCGGCGGGGCGGCGATTCTGCTTTTGTTTTTCGCCCGAATCGATATAATAAAACCGTTGTGCCCCGTTAAGGCGGGCTGCAATTCATCTTGCCATTTTCGCTCAGGATTACCCGCATGAATCAAAACCCACCCGAAACACATTCCACCCTCCAATCGATCGTGCTGCACTTGCTGCCCGGTATATTAACCGGCCTCTTTTATTTTCTGATCCGCCAGCCCATTTTGAATTTGGGCTACCCCTCTATTTTGGCATTAACCATTGCGGCTGCTGTGGTCATTGTCCCGGTGGAGCTTGGCTATCTGCTGTTCCAGGGCAAGAAGAAGACCGGCCGGCTGACCCTGTCCGGCGTGATCAGCTACCGCAGCCCGATCCCGTGGTGGCAGTACCTGCTGTGGGGCGTGGTGGTCTTTTTGGTCACGGGCGTAATTTTCACCCTGCTCAGACCGGTGACCAGTTTCTTGCAGGCCAGGGTCTTTTTCTGGGTGCCTGTTGCGGAAGCCGGGCTGACCGGCAATTATTCCAGGGAGGCGCTGACGGTCACGTATGCCCTGTTTACGGTGTTCATTGTGTTCCTCGCGCCGGTTGTGGAAGAATTGTATTTCCGGGGTTATTTGCTGCCCCGCATGCAGGGCAAATTTGCTGATTTGCTGCACAGTTTTCTCTTCGCGGCCTATCATGTCTTTTCTCCCTGGATGCTTTTTACCCGCACGGTGGGGCTGCTGCCGTTGATCTATGTCGTTAAGAAGAAAAATATCTATGTGGGGATGGCGGTCCATGTGCTGCTGAACGCGCTGGACCTGGTCACCGCTATTGTGTTTATTGCCAGTATGACTGCGTAGCTGCCGGGTGGCAGTTGGCAATTACCGGTTGCCAGAAACTGCTGCCCCTCCCGCACCCTCCCCAAATTCGCGGAATTTGGGGAGGGCCGGGGTGGGGCCGCCGGATTTGCTGTGGAAAATGTTGGCAGCCTGGATGATGTGCCTGTATAATTTTCTATATCAACAGGGGGTGCATATTTTAATCCTTCCAGTGCAATCTCAATAGCTGCAAATAGAACAATCCTTTGGCTCATTTTAAACAGGGAATCCTGTCCAGTTTGATTCTTTAGGGAGAATCAGCGATGAAACCATTGCAACGCCTTGTTTTGTGCCTGCTTTTGGGGGTGTTGATTGCCGGCTGCAGTGCCCCAACGCCGCTGCCACCGCCAACGCCCGAAGTGGTTCTTGTGACGGCCACACCCAAAATTGTGGTGATTACCAATACGCCCCGGCCAACTTCCACGCCGAGGCCGTCCCCCACGCCAACAACGGATATGCTTTCTTTGTGGGAGACGCCGCCCGCCGAGGTCCTTTTAAATTACAACGATACCTATCGGCACTATCTGCCTCCGCCAATCCAGTTCACGGAAACGGTCGAGAAGCGAAAATTTCAATTTACCGACCCCCAGGGATTTTTGTTCGCAAATTCAACCGAACATTCCGCGATGGAGAGTAAAGATCGCGACCTGATGCTGTATCTTGAAATTGTTGATCACAAAGGGAAAGCCAACGCACTCGGCTTTTTGCATCAAATGATAAAAAACGAATCGCTCTTTAAAGCAGTTGATTTTCCGCAGAGGTATAAGCTGGCCGGGTACCGCGGCTGGATGGTCAATATTGAAAGCCCAGGCACATACGAGACCGGTGTGGGGCAAATTATCATCCTCGATATTGATTCATCCACCCTGTTTTATGCAATTGGGATCGCCAAACAAGACCGCTGGAAAGCCGGGGGCAAAAGAATTTATTATCAAGTGCTGGAATCGTTAACGTTTCCGGGTTACCCATAAGGCGCAGAAGAAGCAGGGCGTGGTGAGTGGGGAGGAGCTGCCGCAATTTCCCTCTCACCCATACCACCGCATTACCGGGCGTTTGGCGCTGAAGCGCGCCACCTCCACAAAACCGGCCTGGCGAAAGGTCTCGATCCGGCCCATGAAAAGATTGACCGGCGGAATATCCTCCTGAGGGGTGTCGATCGGGTAAGCCTCGACGATGGCTGCGCCCTGGCGGGCGGCATAGGCCAGCGCGGCGCGAATTAGAGGCAGCGTCAGGCCCTGCCCGCGCGCGCTGCGCCGCACAAAAAAGCAGACAATCGACCAGACCGGCTGGTCGTCGATGCGTTTGAGCGTGCGCGAACGCTCCAGCGCGCCAAAGGTTTCGCGCGGGGCAATTGCAATCCAGGCGGCGGACTGCCCGTCCAGGTAGCCGATCAACCCGGGGACCGGGCCGGTTTCGGCCAGGTCCTTTAAGCCCTGGCGTTTTTCTTCACCGCTCATCCGCTGAAATTCACTGCGCGGCAGGCGCCACCACATGCACCAGCAGCCGCCGTAGGCACCGTGCGCACCGAACAGGTCTTCCAGGTCCGGCCAGCGTTCGGCGGTCAGCGGGAGGACTTCAAACGAGGGGGTGGTTTCGGGATTGTTGGTCATGGGCTGTATCCTTTCCGGGGGGCGGGGGATTTCATCCATTTTTATTGTATGCCGATTGCATGGGCGAGGCAACCGGGAAGGCAGCGATCAGCGGCCCCACCCCGGCCCTCCCCAATTTCAGCGAAATTAGGGAGGGTGTGGGAGTTTTTTTTTTTTGTGCCTCTGTGGTGAATTCTTACTGCCAGCGATCAGCTATTTTTCTGTAAACATTTTTTTGGAATTGACAATGGTTTTTGACACCTGACAACCGGTGGTCAGCGGCCCCACCCCCGGCTCTCCCCAATTTCAGCGAAATTAGGGAGGGTGTGGGAGGACTTTTGCAACTTTCCCGAAAAATATGCAACTTAATACGTATTTTTTTGCATCAATGGCCAGTTGTATTTGGGCTGGTTTTGTGCAATACTGATCGCGAAATAGAACATATTTTCTTAATACCAATCGGCAAACCGATCACCCTCAGGAGGCCTATGGAACCATCCCCCGCTGCCCGCCGCAAGCGCGCCAAACCGGCCGCTTCATCTGCCAGTCTGCAAAACGAGATCCGCATGCTGCGCGCGCTGATGGCGCGGGCGCAGGCGCAGGCTGAGGGCGAACTGCCCCTGGGCGATCTGCTCTCGCTGCTGGAGACGCTGGCGCGGGTTTCGCATGTGCTTGGCGGGCTGCTGCGCACCGAACAGGTGCTTGGCGAGAACCAGGGCATGAATGATTTTTACGCCGCGTTGGATGAGATTGTGGCCGAGATGCAGACCCGCGGATTAGGCGGGATGCTTGCCCGGCTGGAACAGGAGCCAGCCGCTCCGCTGCCGCAGGAATGAGCGGCGGATAACTGTATGGGGCGTCCCGGCCGCGGGTTTTGAAATCCACTTCCCCGCTGGCACAGCCGGATCAGTTTGTGCCCGGTCCCCCGGCCGCCGCCCCGCCTATTTTCTTTTTTTCCAACGGACGAAGCCTGCCGGGCTTCGCCCTGGTCAAGTGCTGCCTGTATAAGGAGGGCTTATGGACCCAATCAGACGCGCCGGGTTGGAGCTGCTGCTCGGCGACCCGGTCAATTTCAGCGATTTTGCGGCCAGCACACGCCTGCGCGCCTACCAGACTCAGGCAGCCCGCGCGGTGATCGACTCGGTGCTGTCCGGGCGCGGTTTCAGCCTGGTGGTGATGTTTCCGCGCCAGTCTGGCAAGAATGAACTACAGGCGCATCTGGAAGCCTACCTGCTCATGCTGCTGATGCGCAGCGAGGCGGAGATTGTCAAAGTCTCGCCGACCTGGAAGCCGCAGTCGTTGAATGCCATGCGCCGCCTGGAACGGGTGCTCTCACGCACCAGTGTGCTGGATGGGCTGTGGCAGAAGGAATCCGGCTATATCTACCGGGTCGGCAAGGCGCGCATCTTTTTCCTCAGCGGCGCGCCGGAATCGAACATTGTCGGGGCAACTGCCTCCACCCTGCTGGAGGTGGACGAAGCTCAGGATGTCTCGGTAGAGAAGTTTGACAAGGAGATTGCCCCGATGGCCGCCTCGACCAACGCCACCCAGGTCTTTTGGGGCACCGCCTGGACCAGCCAGACACTGCTTGCGCGCGAACTGCGCACTGCCGAGGCGGCTCAACAGCAGGACGGCATCCGGCGCGTCTTCCGGATTGCTGCCGAAACAGTGGCGGCCGAGGTGCCGGCTTACGGGCGGTATGTGGCCAACCAGGTGGCGCGCCTGGGACGCAGCCATCCGCTGGTGCGCACGCAGTATTTCAGCGAGGAGATCGATGGTGACGGCGGCATGTTCCCGCCGGAGCGGCGCGAGCGCATGCGCGGGGCGCATCCGGCCAGCGATGTACCGCTGCCTGGACGAAGCTACGCGCTGCTCCTGGATGTGGCCGGGGCGGATG